>DASSPX010000034.1:0-52104 GCA_035699445.1 Candidatus Limnocylindrales bacterium
GCGCCGCAGTCGATGCACTCGTTGGGGTCGATGAACAGCTTCCGGTCGACCCCCTCCTCGTAGTGGATGCAGTCCACGGGGCAGACCGAGACGCACGAGAGGTCCATCACGTCGATGCACGGCTCGGCGATCACGTAGGTCATGCGGGAGGTCTCCTGCTGGCGACGGGTGCGGGCGGGGCAAGCAGCGGTGGACGCAACACGAGGCCGGTCGTGACCGGCCCGGCGAGCGTATCACTCACGAGCCAGGGCCGACCGGGCGGGCGGGGTTCCTCGCGGCGCGGGCGCGGCGGCGCGGGCGCGGCGGCGCGGGCGCCCGTGCGTCGATGCTGTCCGTGCATCACGGGAGCGCCGAGCGTGCAGGCATCGGGCCCAGGGGGCGCGCATGGCGCTGATCCGAGCGTGCCGTCCTCGCGGCTGAGTCTCACCGAGCATCGCGAGAGCCGCGGCGTGGGCGCGGTGACGCGACAGCCGCGTCAGCCGCCCGCGACCGGCGTCGGAATGGGTGGTGGCGAGCCGAGCGGGCGGCCGTCGGCACCGACGAACCGGACCGGCACGACCATCCCCTTCGCCCAGTGGCCCGGGATGTGACAGCCCACGTACCAGCCCGGCGCATCGTCGAGGGCATCGAGCGGCACCCTCCACGTCGCGTCGACTCGCTGTCCAGAGGCGGCGACGACCCGCAGCCCTCCCAGCCCCGGCGGCACGGAGACCACCGGAGTCGGGCCCGGCGGGTGCCCGACCGTCGCCGCCTCCGCCTGCTCCCAGGCGTCCTGGATGTCGAGGCCGCCGATCACCGCCTCGTGCACCTCGAGGCCGCCGTTCACGAACCGGAGCGTGATCGTTTCGCCCGGCACCAGGTCCACGACGGGCGGGCTGAACCCGTAGTCGCGCCCGACGAGGTTGACTTCGCGTGGCGATGCCGTCGATCCGGGCCGGATCGGGGGCGTGGCGACGTCGCCGCCGTCGGCACAGCCGACGAGCACCGTCCCCGCCAGCATGGCCGCCACCACCGCCGCCCGGCGATCGCGACGGCGCGCACGGATCAGACGAGTTACGCGGGCCACGAAACGTTCATGCCCGCGAATCGTGCCCGAAATGCGGCGTTCGCGACGAATTCGCAGCACCCCCACCCGTCTTGACACTGTGGATGCGCGACGCATACCGTTCCGCCGATCCAGCCCGGGGCGAACGGTCGCGCGCGCGTGCCCGGGTCCCGTCACCCGCCGCCCACCGTCACGTCCGCCGCACGCATCCGCGAGATCGAGGAGTCACCTCGCGCTTGGCCAGCCCGACGATCGCCCCGAATCACGGCGCCGTGCCGGCGCAGGGGGAGCGGCGTCCCGACGCGCGCGACGACAGCCCGCACCCGGCCGTCCGCCTCGAGGCGCTGACGAAGCGGTACGGCGACGTCGAGGCGGTCGCCGGAATCGACCTGGACGTCCACGACGGCGAATTCTTTTCGATGCTCGGCCCGTCAGGCTCCGGGAAGACGACCACGCTCCGCATGATCGCCGGCTTCGAGCTGCCCACGTCCGGGCGGGTCCTGCTCCATGGCCGGGACGTGTCGGGACTCGCGCCCTTCGATCGCGACGTGAACACCGTGTTCCAGGACTACGCGCTGTTCCCGCACATGTCGGTCGGCGAGAACATCGCCTACGGCCTGCTGGTGCGCAAGGTGCCGCCCGCGGAGCGCGCGACCCGGGTGGCCGACGCCCTCCGGATGGTCCGGCTCGAGGGCTACGAGCGGCGCCGACCGTCGCAGCTCTCCGGCGGCCAGCGTCAGCGCGTCGCGCTCGCCCGGGCGCTCGTCAACCGGCCCCGGGTGCTGCTGCTCGACGAGCCCCTCGGCGCGCTCGACCTCAAGCTCCGCGAGGAGATGCAGATCGAGCTCAAGCAGATCCAGCACGAGGTGGGGATCACGTTCATCTACGTGACCCACGACCAGGAGGAGGCGCTCACGATGAGCGACCGCCTGGCGGTCTTCAACGCGGGCCGGATCGAGCAGGTGGGACCGCCCGCGGAGGTGTACGAGCGGCCGGCCACACGGTTCGTCGCGGGCTTCGTCGGCACCTCGAACCTCATCTCCGGCTCGTCCGCCGAGGCGATCGTCGGATCGACCGGGACGTTCACCGTGCGCCCCGAGAAGATCCGTATCGCGGATCCGGGCGCAACCGCGGGACCGGGTGAGGTCGCGGCCGACGGGCGAATCCTCGACGTCGTCTACCTGGGGCCCGACACGCGGTACATCGTCGCGCTTGATGCCGGCGGCCGGCTCGTCGTGACCCAGCAGAACCTGACCACGTCCTCGACCGAGGCGCTGAGCGCGGCCGGACGCGCCGTCCGGCTGATCTGGAAACGGGAACACTGCCTCCCTGTCGCCGACGGGGAGCATCGTGCGGAGGAGGAACGGGAATGAGGAACCGGAGATGGCTGGGGCTCGCGGTCGGCGCGGCGCTCGTGGCCGGCGCGTGTACCGGCGGCCCGGGTGGCACGCCCGCGCCCAGCCTGCAGACGGAGATCGGCGAGGGCGAGGGCGAGCTCAACCTCGTGATCTGGGCGGGCTACGCCGAGCGCGGCGAAGTCGACCCGAACTTCGACTGGGTGACCCCGTTCGAGGAGGAGACCGGCTGCAAGGTCAACGCGACCGCGATGACCGATTCGAACAATGGCGTCTCGCTCATGCAGTCCGGTGACTACGACGGCATCTCGGCGTCCGGCGACGCGACGACACGCCTGATCGCCGGCGGCATCGTGGCCCCGGTGAACACCGCGCTGCTGTCGAACTACGCGAACGTGTTCGAGGGCCTGAAGAACCTGCCCCACAACACGGTCGACGGCGTGAACTACGGCGTCCCCCACGGCCGGGGCCCGAACCTGCTCATGTACAACACCGAGGTCGTCACCGAGGAGCCCACGAGCTGGACGCCCGTGTGGGACGGCACGTACGGCGGCAAGGTCAGCGTGTACGACTCGTCGATCTACATCGCCGACGCCGCGCTGCACCTCATGACGACGAAGCCCGACCTCGGGATCACGAACCCGTACCAGCTCAACGAGGAGCAGTTCAACGAGGCGATTGCCCTGCTCGAGGCCCAGCGCGACGCGGGTGCCCTGTACTGGGGGACGTACGCCGACCAGATCGCGTCGTACACCGCCGGTGACGTCGTGATCGGCACGTCGTGGCAGTTCCAGGTCAACCTCATGCAGGCGGACAACCAGCCGATCGCCGGCGTCCTGCCCGAGGAGGGATCCACCGGCTGGTCCGACACGTGGATGATCGCGAAGAACGCGAAGCATCCCAACTGCATGTACCTGTGGATGAACCACATGATGTCGGCGGAGGCCAACGGCCAGGCGACGGTGTGGTTCGGCGAGGCCCCCACGAGCCCGCAGGCATGCGAGTACGCGGAGTCGATCTCCCCCGGCCATTGCGAGCTGACGCACGCGAACGACGAGGCGTACTACGACAAGATCTGGTACTGGAGCACGCCGCAGGCCGACTGCGCCGACGCTGACGACGCGACGACCTGCAAGGACCAGGACGACTGGGTCGAGGCCTGGACCACGCTGCGCGGCGCCTGATCGAGGGCCCGCGCATCTGAGCGCGAACCAGCGAAGGGCCTCCCGGACACCGGGAGGCCCTTCCTCCCATCGAGGCTGCCTTCGATGACCGCCCCGCCGGTCGCGACCTCCGACGCCGCCCCCGTGGCCGCCGGCCTCGGGCGCCGCCTCGCCCGCCGACTCCATCCCCGGCGGCGACTCCAGGTGGCCATGCTCCTGGCCGGGCCCGTCGGCTGGCTGGTGATCGCCTATCTGGGCGCGCTGTTCATCCTGCTCCTCAACGCGTTCTGGGAGAAGGATGCGTTCACCGGCCGGGTCGAACCCTTCGCGTGGTCGCTGAATGCCTTCGAGGACCTGATCGGCAACGAGGTGTACCGGACGATCACCGTCCGCACGCTGGGCATGGCCGTGCTGGTGACCGCGACCGACGCGCTGCTCGCGTTCCCCATCGCGTACTACATGGCGCGGATCGCGTCGCCGCGCATGCGGAACCTGCTGGTGATCGCCGTGCTCATGCCGCTCTGGGCGGCGTACCTCGTCAAGGTGTACGCGTGGCGCACGATCCTCCAGGGAAACGGGCTGGTGGAATGGGTCCTCTCCCCATTCGGGATCAGCGGCCCGGGGCTCGACGAGCTGATGAACTCGTGGCTCGTGCTGAGCTACCTGTGGCTGCCGTACATGATCCTGCCAATCTACGCGGGACTCGAGCGGATCCCGACCTCGCTGCTCGAAGCGTCGGCCGACCTGGGCGCCGGGGCCGCGACGACGTTCCGCCGAGTCATCCTGCCGCTCGTCTTTCCGGCGCTGGTGGCCGGCTCGATCTTCACGTTCTCGCTCACCCTGGGCGACTACATCACCCCGGATCTCGTATCGGACGCGAAGTTCATCGGCAACGTGATCTACGACAACTCGAGCCTCGGCAACCTGCCGCTCGCCGCCGCCTTCTCCCTGCTGCCGATGGGGATCATGACCGTGTACCTGCTGCTCGCCCGGCGCCTCGGCGCCTTCGAGTCGCTGTGAGCCCGCGTCATGGTTGAGTCGCGCGGCGCCCGGATCGCGCTCCGCATCGCCACGGTACTCGTGCTCGGGTTCCTCTACCTGCCGATCCTCGTGCTCGCGATCTACGCGTTCAACGAGAGCCGGATCCAGGCGTGGCCGCCCGTGGGCTTCACGCTGCGCTGGTTCGGCGAGGCGGCCTCGAACCCGGCCGTCGCGCGCGCAGTGACGAACTCCCTGGTCGCCGGGGCGTTCGCGACCCTGGTCGCGCTCGTCCTCGGCACCCTGGCTGCGCTGGCCGTGCAGCGCTACGAGTTCTTCGGGCGCCAGACGATCTCGTTCTTCCTCGTCCTGCCGATCGCCCTGCCGGGCGTGGTCACGGGCATCGCGCTGCGGACCTCGTTCGTGACGCTGGGCATCGACTTCGGGCTGCTCACGATCGTCATCGGCCACGCGACGTTCTGCGTGGTCATCGTCTACAACAACGTCATCGCGCGGCTGCGCCGGCTGCCACGCTCACCGGAGGAGGCATCCGCCGACCTGGGCGCCGACGGCTTCACGACGTTCCGGCGGATCACGCTGCCGGCGATGCGGACGGCGCTCCTGAGCGGCGGGCTGCTCGCGTTCGCGCTCTCGTTCGACGAAATCATCGTCACGAACTTCACCGCCGGCGCCGGAACCCAGACGATCCCGATGTGGATCCTGACCGCGATCCAGCGCCCGAACGAGCTGCCCGTCGTGAACGTCGTGGCGCTCGTGCTCGTCGTCGTCAGCGTCGTGCCGGTCTGGCTCGCCCAGCGGATCACGGGCGGCGAGGCGGCGGGCGTCACTCGCTGATCGTCGCAGCCCCCGGGATCACCAGCGCCGGCCGCCTCGGGGTGCGGGCACGGGCCGTCCGGAACGGACGAGGGCGGTGCTCAGCACCATCGCTTCCCCGCGACCTCGACGAGCGCGATCGAGGTGATCACGCCGAGCACGTACCAGGCCCGGGCCAGCTCCCGGGCTCGCCCAAACACGTTGCGCATCCTCTGCCGGCCTCCACAGCCGTCGGCGACGGCCGCCGTTCATTCGCGGTCGGACCCCCCGACGCGTGCCCGATCCGATGCCGCGAGGCGGCCAGTCTCCCCGGGGCCACTTATCGCGGGCTTACGCGGCGACGACCGACTGGGGACAGCAGGTCCAGGGACAACGCGTCAGCGGGGGAGCACGTCCGTCGTCACAAGGTCCTCCACCGTGACCGGGTTCGGCACGAGGCCGCCGGGAAGCGTCGCCAGGTAGTCGATCGACGCCGTCCAGTCGGCAGGCACGATCGCCCCGAGGCCTGCCGCATCGGTCGCCTCGTCCTGCCACGCCTCGATGGTCGCCTCGAGCACGGCGAGCTGGGCCTCGCGATCGTCGGCGAGCTCCGGGACCGCCGCGATCGCCGCCTCCAGCCCGACCTCGGGGTCCGCCACGATCTCGTCCATCGCCCGCAACGTCGCCGCGACGAACGCCGCTACGGCATCCCGCCGCGACCCCAGCGTGCCGGTGCCGGCGATCAGACCGTTGCCGGGCAGGGGCACGACCTCGTCGACTCGCAGGATCGACGGCTCCGAGCCGCCGAGCGCGAGACGAACCGGCTCGTTGTTCACGAACCCGGTCGCGGCATCGACGGCGCCCTGCTCGACCCCCGCGAGCTGACCGAAGTCCGGGTACTCCACGATCGTGACGTCTTCCGGCGCGAGGTCCGCGGATGCGAGGAGCGCCTGGAGCATGATCCAGCTCGAGCCGAACCGCCCGGGGATACCGATCTTCCGCCCGGCGAGATCGGCCGGGGACGCGACGCCGGTCTCGGCCTTCGCGAACACGACGTTCGGGAAGTCGGCGTACACCGTGGCGATGTACCGGACCGGGATCCCCTGGCTGACGGCCGGGATGAGGCTCGTCCCATCCGCGAGGGAGATGTCCACGGCGCCCTGCCCGGTGAGGCGGATCAGGTCGGGGTCGATCTGGTTCTGGAACGTCACCTCGAGCCCCGCATCGCGGTAGTAGCCGCGCTGGTCGGCGAGATAGAACTGGGCAAACTGGACGCTGGGGATGAAGCCGAGCCCCACCGTCAGCTCCGTTCGCGCCGAGCCGCTCTGGGTGACCTGGGGGCCGGGCGTCCGCGAGGGATCGGCCGCGGCGCATGCGCCGGTGACCATCGCGATCGCGACGCCGAGGGCCGCCAGCCTGCGCGTCGCCTGACCCGCCGCGACCGTGCGTTCGACCTGCCGGTGCAGAGATCCGTCCATCGAGCCTCCGAAGATGCAAGCTTCGGGGCACGTCGGATCGATGCCGCGCGCACGCACACGGCTCGCCTTCTTCCATCCGGACTGTCACCGTCGGCTCCGGCAGGGCGGCGTGCGCCGCCCCTCGGATCTGCGCCCACGCCGCCGGGATCGGCGGCTGCGGTCGCTCGTGGGCTCGTCCCGGCCTTCGCATGCGCGCGGTCGCGGGACCCTACCACCGGTCGGGGATTGCACCCTGCCCCGAAGGCGGGCGCGATCCTAGCAACGCCGTCGGCCGGCGACAAGACGAGTCAGGCTGCATCCCTCAGCCGCGCTCGCCGACGAGCCGTCGCTCCACGACGACCATCAGGCCGTACAGCGCGAGCCCGAGCAGTGCGATCGTGAGCAACGAGGCGAACAGGAGCGGCGTGTCGAACGTCGTGCCGCGCGCGAGGTTGAGCAGCCATCCGAGCCCGGCCTCGGCCCCCGCCCACTCGGCGATGATCGCCCCGACCACCGCGAGCGTGACGCCCACTCGCATGCCACCGAGGATCGCGGGCAGCGCCGCGGGGATCTCGATCGAGATCAGGATCTGCCGCGGACTCGCCCGCAGGCTCCGCCCGAGCTCGAGCAGGCGGCGATCGACGCCCCGGAGGCCGACGAGCGTGGCGATCGCCACCGGGAAGAACACGATCAGCGCGCAGATGAGGACCTTCGGCAGCAGGCCGGTTCCGAACCAGAGCGCGAGCAGCGGCGCGAGCGCAAGGATCGGGGTGCTCTGGGCGGCGACGAGGTAGGGCGACAGGACGACGCTCGCCAGGCGTGATCGGGCGAGCACCCAGCCGACACCCACCCCGAACGAGGCGCCTGCCGTGAAGCCGAGCACGACCTCGACGAGCGTCGTCGCCGCATGCCGTGCGAGCGTGCCGTCGGCCCATGCGGTCGCGAACCGCTGGACGACCGCCACCGGCCCGGGAAGGATGAACGCCGGGTAGCTGCCGACCCAGACGATCGCCTGCCACACGAGCAGGAACCCGATCCCGGTGGCGATGACGGCACCGAGGCGCGCGCGGCGTCTCATGGCCCGACGCGGCCGGCGGCCGCCGCGGCCACGGCCGCCGCCTCCGCCTCGCGGTCGTCCACCAGCAGCTGCCGGACCGCGCGCGCGGCCTCGCCCAGCCGTGGATCGTCGAGGAGCTCCACGGTCCGCGGCCGGGGCAGCGGTGACGCCACCTCGCCCACGACCCGACCCGGCCGGGGCGAGAGCACGAGCACCCGGTCCGCGAGGAACAGCGCCTCCCGAATGTCGTGCGTGACCACGAGGCTCGTGGTCGCCAATCGCTGCCACAGGCGGCTGAGCTCGACGTCGAACCGCTCGCGGGTCAGCGCGTCGAGCGCGCTGAACGGCTCGTCGAGCAGGAGGATCGCGGGGTCGAAGGCGAGCGCGCGTGCGATCGCCGCCCGCTGGCGCATGCCGCCCGAGAGCTCGTGCGGCCGATACGTCGCGAACCGGTCGAGGCCGACGAGGTGGAGCAGCTCCCTCGCGCGTGCTGCCCGCTGCTCGGCGGGCACCCCGGCCAGCTCGAGCGGGAAGGCGACGTTGTCGCGCGTCGTCCGCCAGGGCAGGAGCCGCGGCTCCTGGAACACGAACCCGACCGACGGGTCCGGCCCCGTCACCCGGCGACCGAGCACCTCCACGAACCCGTCGGTCGCGGACTGCAGGCCGCCGATCGCGCGGAGCAGCGTGCTCTTGCCCGAGCCGTTCGGCCCGATGATGGCGACGACCTCGCGCGGCTGAACCGACAGCGAGATGCCGTCGAGCGCGACCAGCGGCTCGCCGGAGCGACCGCCGAACGCGACGCGCAGCCGCTCGACCCGGATCGCCGGGGCGTCGGGGGCGTCGGGCCGTGCGGACGCGGCCGCGGGGACGGTCACCGTGACGGGAGCGACCGGGGCGGCGCCGGGCTACATGTGGGGCTCGTAGTCCGGTGCGAGGTACGTCCCGGGGTCCTCCTGGAAGTCGAGCATGCAGCCCCGCGAGCAGAACCAGTAGGTCTGGCCATCGTGCTCGACCTTGAGCTGCGACGTCTCGGTATCGACGTCCATCCCGCAGACGGGATCCTTCGCGATCGCCATGACGGCTCCTTTGCTGCGTGTTGCGGCACGTTCCACCCGTACGCGGAGCGTACCCGCCTCCCGCGACGTGGGGTCGGAGGCGTAGATTGCCGCCATGGACCGCACCGATCCGGCCCTGCTCGCCCGCGCACGGCAGGCGCTCGAAGCCGAGCGCCGGGCCGTCCTCGAGGAGCTGGCCGCCGAGCTCGACACCCCCGGGCCGATGACGTACGGCTCACAGGCCGCCGCGGCATCGCACGTCTTCGAGCAGCAGCGGGATCTCGCGCTCCGCGAGCACAACGAGCAGCACCTCGCCGCCATCGACGCCGCGCTCGCCCGGATCGAGAACGGGACGTACGGCGCCTGCACGTCGTGCGGCAAGCCCATCGCCCCGGAGCGCCTGGAGGCGCTTCCCTGGGCGGCCCTGTGCATCGACTGCCAGCGCCAGGCCGGCACGCGCCGGCGGTGACCGACCGGCTCGTCGACCTCTCGGACATCCGCGCCGCCGCCGACCGGCTCCGGGGCATCGCCATCCGGACGCCGGCGGTCGCGGCCGACGCGATCGCCCCACGGCTCCTGCTCAAGGCGGAATCGCTGCAGCCGATCGGGGCGTTCAAGATCCGTGGCGCGTACAACGCGGTCGCCCAGCTCACCTCCGAGGAGCGCTCGCGCGGCGTGATCACGTACTCCTCCGGGAATCACGCGCAGGGGGTCGCCCGCGCCGCCCGCCTGCTGGGAGCCCCCGCCGTCGTCGTCATGCCGTCCGACGCGCCGGCGATCAAGCGCGCCCGCGTCGAGGCGGACGGCGCCGAGGTGGTCGTCGTCGGCACCTCGTCGGAGGAGCGGCGTCTGGTCGCCGAGGAGCTCGCGGCCGCCCGCGGCCTGGCCGTCATTCCGCCGTACGACGACGACCGGATCATCGCCGGCCAGGGGACGTGCGGGCTCGAGCTGGCCGAGGACGTCGCAGACCTCGCCGCGGTCCTCATCCCCATCGGCGGCGGCGGGCTCGCGAGCGGCGTGGCCACGGCGGTCAAGGCGCTTCGGCCCTCCGTCCGCGTGATCGGCGTGGAGCCCGAGCTGGCTGCGGATGCCCGGGACTCCCTGGCCGCCGGCACGATCGTGGCCTGGCCGGCCGAGCAGGTGGGGCGGACGATCGCCGACGGCACCCGCACACAGCAGCTGGGACGACGGACGTTCGCCCATCTCCGGGCGCTCCTCGACGGCATCGTCACGGTGTCCGAGGCCGAGATCGCGGCCGGCGTCCGGCTCGCGGCCGAGGGAGCGCGCCTGGTCGTCGAGCCGTCGGGTGCGCTGGGCATCGCCGCCGCGCGCTACCGCCGCGCGGAGGCGGGCCTCGAGGCGGTCTCCGGGTCGGTCGTCGCGGTCGTGTCCGGCGGCAACGTCGACCCGGACCGGTACCGGGCGCTGCTCGCGTCGCCCATCCCCGGCTGAACTGCCGCTGCTCGCCGCTCCGCGAGCCGCTGCTCGCGCTCGCGAATCGCCGCCCGTTCCGCCTCGATGCGTCGATCGTTGCGGCCCGCGCCGCGTTCCTCGGCGCGCATCCAGACCCCGACGAGCGCGAGGATCGCGGTGAGGAACAGCAGGTCGCCCCCGAGCCACATGATCCCGCCCGCGATCTGCTGGTCGACGAGCGGACTCGGACCCCAGGTCCGCCCGGTGGTCGCGTAGTGGGCGTAGCGGACCGTGCCGGCGGAGTAGATCGCGAGCGCAAGGAACGTGTTCTGGGGCATCTGGAGCGCGAGGTAGACGAGCCGGACCGGGTAGCCGAGCCGGCGCGGCGCCGGATCCACGGCGATGAGCGGCCACCAGAACAGGAGCGCCGACCCGACGAACAGCCCGTGCTCGAGGCGGTGCACCAGCTCGTCCTCGAGGGCGGCGTCGAACAGCGGCGAGAAATGCGCCGCCCACATGACGGCCGTAAACGTCAGCCAGGCCACGATCGGGTGGGACACGATCCTGACCGCCCGGGAGTGGAGCGCCGGGAGGACGATCCGGCGCCGCGTGGCAGGGCCCACGGCCCGGAGCACGAGCGTCACCGGGGCGGCCAGCAGGAGGAGCGGCGGCGCGACGAGGGTGAGCAGCAGGTGCTGCACCATGTGAACCGAGAACAGGGTCGTGTCGTAGGCCTCGATCCCGGAATCCAGGGCCAGAAGCACGGCCACCAGGCCGGCGACGAACGCGGCCGTCCGGCGGCGTGGCACCGGGTTCCGCGGGTGCGCGCGGTTCACGCGCCGGACGGCCGATCCCCACGCGACGCCGAGCGCGAGGAGCGGGAGCCAGACGAGCGGGTCGAACGACCAGCCCAGGAGCAGGGAGGCGGCGTCCGGCGGCCCGGCGGGAACCGATCCACCGTGCGCATCGACCGGGGGCGGCACCGCGGCGAGGAACACGGTGGCGGCGAGCAGCGCGCGCAGGAGCGGTCGTGCCGTGGAGGGCGTGCGGCCGATCATGGGCGCATCGTTTCACGTTCCGTGCCGGCCGGCCGCGGGGTGCTCGCCCGTCCGCATGCACGCTGGAGGCTCGGGTATCATCGCGCGGTCCGGAGCGCCGGGGCGAGCCCTGGCCGCGATCGGGCTCGCGAGGTCCGTCCCAACCGGCGCTGGGCCACGTCCCGGGCACCTTCCCGCCGAGCCAGTCGAGGAACCGCATGTCGACGCCTCCCCGGTCTGGGGCCGGGTCCGGTCCGCTCGTCGCCGCCATCGTCATCATCGTCACCGCCGCGATCGCGCTGATCGCGCTGGCTGCGACCGGGATCACGCCCCAGCGGGCCTGGGACAGCTTCTTCCCGCTCACCCCGGTGACCGAGCAGGGCGACCGGATCAAGGAGCTCTACGACATCGTCTTCTACATCGCGGTCGCGATCTTCTTCGCGGTCGAGGGAGCGATCGTCTGGGCGGTGTTCCGCTACCGGCGCCGGCCGGGTGACGACGAGCTGCCGCCGCAGACCCACGGCAACAACCTCATCGAGGTCATCTGGACGGTCATCCCCACCGTGATCGTCGCCGTCCTGTTCGTCCTCTCCTGGCAGACGCTGAACCAGGTCGACACGGCCGTCGCCGGTGAGCAGCAGCCGCAGGACGTGCGGATCCGGGCGAACGCCGCCCAGTTCCAGTGGACGTTCGACTACCTCGATGCGAACGGCGAGACCGTGTTCACCCAGAACGTTCCCCAGGGCGAGCAGGGCGGCATGGTCGTCCCGGTCGGCCGGTCGGTGACCGTCTCGCTGCGGAGCCCCGACGTCATCCATGCGTTCTACGTGCCGCAGTTCCTGTTCAAGCGCGACGTCGTGCCCGGCCGGGAGAACGTGTTCGAGTTCACCGTGGACGAGCCCGGGGTCTACCGCGGCCAGTGCGCCGAGCTGTGCGGCACGTTCCACGCCGCGATGGTGTTCGAGGTGCGGGCGATCGACAGCGCCGCGTACGACGCCTGGCTCGCGGAGCAGGTCGAGAACGCGAGCGCCACTCCGCCCCCCGCGCCGAGCGGCGGCGCGGGCGAGGTCGTCGAGGTTACCGCGGTGAACATCGCGTTCACCTCGGGCGAGCTGCGGGCGCCGGCCGACACGCCGTTCACGATCCGGTTCGTCAACGAGGACGACGGCGTGCCGCACAACGTCGAGGTCAAGGACGCCGGCGGCGCGAGCCTCTTCCAGGGCGAGATCTTCAACGGCAACGACCAGCGCGACTACCAGGTGCCCGCCCTGCCGGCCGGCGAATACGAGTTCCTGTGCACCGTCCATCCGAACATGACCGGCACCCTGATCGCGGAGTAAGGGATCCACGATGGCGACGACCACCCTCCATCCCGCCGCGCCGGCCTATCGCTCGCGCCTGTACGAGTGGCTGACGACGACCGATCACAAGAAGATCGGGATCCTGTATCTCATCAACTCGCTCCTGTTCTTCTTCGCCGGGGGCATCCTCGCCCTCGTCGTGCGCGTCGAGCTCGCGGTGCCCGGCCTCCAGTTCATGGACGAGGCGTTCTACAACCAGGCGTTCACGATGCACGCCTCGTTCATGCTGTTCCTGTTCGTGATCCCGGTCCTCGCCGGGTTCGCCAACTACGTCGTCCCGCTCCAGATCGGCGCCCCGGACATGGCCTTCCCACGGATCAATGCGCTGAGCTTCTGGCTGCTGCCCCTCGGCGGCGCGCTCATGGCTTCGGGCTTCCTCGTCGAGGGCGGGGCGGCCGCATCCGGCTGGACCGAATACCCGCCGCTGACGGACGACCGGTTCATGGGCACCGGGACGGATCTCTGGATCGTGGGGCTGATCCTCATCGGGACGAGCTCGATCCTGGGCGGCGTGAACTTCCTGGTCACGATCTTCAAGATGCGCGCGCCCGGCATGACGCTGTTCCGGATGCCGATCCTCGTCTGGACGGCGCTCGTGACGAGCGTGCTCGTGATCATGGCCACTCCGGTGCTCACGAGCGCGCTGATCATGCTGTTCATCGACCGGAACTACGGCGGCAACTTCTTCGACCCGGCCAACGGCGGGCAGGCGATCCTCTACCAGAACGTGTTCTGGTTCTACTCGCACCCCGCGGTGTACATCATGATCCTGATCGCGATGGGGATCATCAGCGAGGTGCTGCCGGTCTTCTCCCGGAAGCCGCTGTTCGGCTACAAGGCGTTCGTGTATGCGACCGCGGGCATCGGCGCGCTCGGCTTCTCGGTGTGGGCGCACCACATGTTCACGACCGGTGCCGTGTTCCTGCCGTTCTTCAGCCTGATGACGTTCCTCATCGCGGTGCCCACCGGCGTGAAGATGTTCAACTGGATCGCGACGCTGTGGCAGGGCAAGATCTCGTTCACGACGCCGCTGCTGTTCGCGGTCGGCTTCCTGACGATGTTCCTCATCGGCGGCATCAACGGCGCCTTCCATGCCGCGGTGCCGGTCGACTTCGCCCTGCACGACACGTACTACGTCGTCGCGCACATCCACTACGTGCTGTTCGGCGGATCGGTGTTCGGCGTGTTCGCCGGGATCTACTACTGGTTCCCGAAGATGAGCGGCCGGATGCTGAACGAGACGCTGGGCAAGGTCCAGTTCGTCCTGATGTTCATCGGGTTCAACCTCACGTTCTTCCCGATGCACCAGCTGGGCCTCTCGGGGATGCCGCGCCGGATCGCCGACTACGCGAGCAGCGCCGGCTGGAACGAGCTGAACCTCGCGGCGACGATCGGGGGCTTCCTGATCGCCGCGAGCATGCTGCCGTTCCTGTGGAACGTCCTCGTGTCGCTGCGCAGCGGGCAGATCGCGGGCGACGACCCGTGGGAGGGCAACACGCTCGAGTGGGCGACGAGCTCGCCACCACCGCCCTACAACTTCGACCACCTCCCGGAGATCCGGTCGGAGCGGCCGCTGTTCGACCTCCGGCACGGCCGCACCCACGCGGCGACCACACCGCCCGGTCCCGACCGGTCCCCGCAGCCGACCCACTGAGGGCGACGCATCGATGGCGACCGATTCCCACGCGCTGACCACGCAGGAGCACAGCCCCGTCGCGGGGCTCGCGCACGACGCGAGCGGCGGCATCAGCAACCCGGTCCTCGGGATGCTGCTGTTCATCGTGTCCGAGGTCATGTTCTTCGCCGGCCTGTTCGCGGCGTACTTCAACATCCGCGCCAACGCCGGCCCGGACTGGCCGCCGGCCACCCTGTTCGAGGGCAACCCACTCCACATCTTCCCGCTCGTGGGGCCCGCGACCGCGCTCCTCGTCATCTCGTCGTTCACGTGCCAGTTCGCGATCTGGGCGATCCGGCGCAACGACCGGACGGCGATGAACCGCTACATCGCGGTCACGCTCATCCTGGGGGTGATCTTCCTCGTGATGCAGGGCATCGACTACGCCCTGCTGTTCGAGGAGGGCGTGACGCTCGGATCGGGGACGTTCGGCACCACGTACTTCACCCTGACCGGCTTCCACGGCGCGCACGTGTTCGGCGGGGCGATCATGCTCGCCGTCGTGCTCTACCGCGGCATGGCCGGGCAGTTCTCCGCCCGGCATCACGACGCCGTCGAGGCGACCTCGCTGTACTGGCACTTCGTCGACGTCGTGTGGATCCTCCTGTTCACCGTCCTGTACATCCTCCAGTAGGCCGGAGGCGCCACACGTGCACCCGCTGAAGCACCCCAGGAACGCGGCACTGGTCGGGATCCTGTTCATCGTGATCGGCGTGATCTACTGGACCGCCCCGTACCTGGGCAACGGCCACATCGATTACGCCGGGCTGACGATGCTGCTCGCGCTCGGCGCCGCGATGGCGCTGATGGCGTACGTCCTGGTCGCCGGCTCGTCGCGGGGCTGACGTCCGCCCGATGCTCGAGGATCTCTGGGACGCGATCATCGACTTCACGACGACGATCGTCGTCCCCGACTGGGGCGCCCTGATCGCGCTGATCCCGGTCGGGCTCGCGGCCCTCGTGGCGCTGTTCCTCCTCTGGACCGGGTGGCGGTTCGCGACCGCCGCGCCCACCCGGCGCGGCGTGCGGCGCGTCGAGCCGGTCGCCCCGCCCGGCGTGCACATGCCCGGTCCTTCGTTCGCGCCCATCCTCGCCGCCCTGGGCACGTTCCTTCTGTTCTTCGGGCTCCTGGCCGGGGGGATCGCGCTCTGGCTCGGGGTCGCGGCGCTGGTCGTGACGCTCCTCTACTGGGGCCGGGAGGCGATCCGCGACTACGAGCACATCCCGGACGTCGCGGCCTCGGGAGAGACCGCGCTCATGCTGCCGACGGCGGCCATTCGCCGGCCCCCGCCCGGCGTCCACCTCCCGCCGCCCTCGTTCCGACCGCTGCTCGTGTCGATCGCGATGACGATCCTCGTCCTCGGTCTGGTCACCGGCGGCTGGATCCTCGTCGTGGGCGTGGTCGCGATCGTCGCCACCGGACTGGGCTGGCTGCGCGACGCGCGCCGCGAGTACGTCGACGCGGAGCGGGCCGATCTGACCGGCCACCTCGAGTCGAGCGGCGGGAACCCGCCCTGGCCCACGGGCACGCTCGCCGTGCTGGGCGTGCTCATGGCGGCGGCGGTGCTGCTCAGCTCCGGCATCCTGCCGATCGGCGGCGGTGCCGGGACCGACGGCGGCGAGGCGCCGGCGCCGTCGGGACAGGCGGGCGGCGGCCCCGGCGAAGGCGGCGAGGAGCCCGGTGGCGGGCCGAGCGAAGCCCCCCGGGGAGACGTGCAGATCAGCGCGGAGAACATTGCGTTCCTCGAGTCGGCGGTCGACGCCCCGGCCGACACCCCGTTCACGATCGCGTTCGACAACCGCGAGAACGTGCCGCACAACGTCGCCATCCGTGGCGGCTCCGGTGCCGAGGTGTTCAACGGCGAGATCTTCAACGGGCCGGCCGTGCGGGTGTACGACGTCCCGGCATTGCCCGCCGGCAGCTACACGTTCATCTGCTCGGTCCATCCGAACATGACCGGGACGCTCACCGCCGGCTGAGGCTCCCCGATCACGCGACCCCTCCGTCCGCTCCTCCTCGTCGTCCTGGCGGCGTTCCTCGTGCTCGGCGCGTGCTCGGACGGCGCGCAGGCGAGGACCGGCGAGGCTGCCCCTCCGGTGACCGGCACCACCCTCGACGGCCAGCCGTTCGACCTCGCGGCGTACCGCGGGCGTCCGGTGATCCTGAACTTCTGGGCCTCGTGGTGCGTGCCCTGCCGGGAGGAGTTTCCGCTGCTCGTCGAGCGCCTCGAGGAGCTCGGGCCACGCGACGGGCTCGCGATCGTCGGCGTGCTGTTCAAGGACGACCCCGCTCCCGCCGCGGCATTCGTCCACGACTTCGGAGCAGACTGGCCCACGGTGACGGACCCGGACCGGCGCCTGGCGGAGGCGTACCGCGTCGTCGCGCCGCCGCAGACGTACTTCATCGACGGCGACGGGATCCTCCGCGCGATCCACATCGGCCAGATCCTCCCCGAGGACTTCGACGCGCTCTACCCGCGGATCGCGCCGTGACCGCCGCCCCTGCGATCGCGGTGCGCGGGCTGGCGAAGCGGTACGGCGAGCGGGCGGTGCTCGCCGACGTCTCGTTCGAGGTCCGGCCGGGCGAGCTCGTCGCGCTGCTCGGACCGAACGGCGCCGGCAAGACGACGACGGTGGAGATCGTCGAGGGCTACCGGCGGCGTGACGCCGGCACGGTCGGCGTGCTGGGGATCGACCCCGCCGACCGACCGCACGAGGTCCGCAGCCGCCTGGGCCTCATGCTCCAGGAGGGCGGGGTGCACCCGCGCGCGACGCCGCGCCAGGCCATCCGTCTGCTCGCCGCGCTCTACCGCGATCCGGCCGACCCGGATGCGCTCCTCGGGCTGGTGGGTCTCGGGCGGGCCGCGGGCACCCCGTACCGGCGCCTCTCGGGCGGCGAGCGCCAGCGGCTGGGGGTCGCGCTCGCGCTCGTCGGCCGGCCGCAGGTGCTCGTCCTCGACGAGCCGACCGCGGGGCTCGACGCGGAGGGCCGGATCGCCATTCGCGCGCTCGTCGCGGGGCTGCGGGATGCCGGCATGGCCGTGCTCCTCACGACGCACGACTTCGTGGACGTCGAGCGGCTGGCGGATCGGGTCGTCGTCCTGGATCGTGGCCGCGTCGTCGAGTCGGGCAGTCCGGACGAGCTCGCCGCCGAGGCTGCCGGCGTGATCCGGTTCCGCACGTCGCGGCCGATCGGCGAGCCGGAGCGGACACGCCTCGAGGCGCAACTGGGCGACGTGGACTGCGCGCCGACGCTCGTGGCGGAGCCCGGGGCGGGCGCGTGGCGGCTGTCCGGATGCCCGCCCACGCCCGCCCGGATCGCGCGCCTCGCCGTGGCCTGCGCGGAGCTCGACCTGCTGCTCGTGGAGGTGCGGGCTGACGGCGGATCGCTCGAGGAGCGGTACCTCGCGCTCCTTGCCCGTGCCGAGGGGAGGGCCGCGACCGGTCCGGAGCCGGCGCGGTGAGCCGGACCGCGGCGGACGCCGACCTGCGGGCCACCGCCGCCGGGCTCGTCGGACACCCGGACCGGAACCCTGCGGCACCGGCGGCCAGGATCGTGGCGGCGCTCGCCCGGAACGAGCTGCGCCTCGCGGCCGCCCGCGGCGAGAGCCTGCTGGTGACGATGGGAATCCCGCTCGCGGTCCTCGTGTTCTTCTCCACGGTCGACGTGCTGCCGCGGGCCGGAGGCCGGCCGGTCGACGCGCTGCTGCCGGGATCGCTTGCCATCGCGGTCGTCGCGAGCGGCCTCGTGGCGCTCGCGATCGGGCTCGCCTACGAGCGCGCGTACGGCGTCCTCAAGCGGCTCGCCGGCACGCCGGCGAGGCCCGTCCACCAGGTCATCGCCCGGATCCTCGCGCTGCTCGTGATCGAGGGCGTGCAGGCCATCCTCCTCGTGTCGGTCGCCGCCGGCATCCTGGGCTGGACGCCCGGCCCTGCGGCGTCCCTGCCCATCCTTCTGGCCGCGATCGCGCTCGGGACGGCGACGTTCGCGTCGCTCGGCGTCCTGCTCGCCGGCACGCTGCGCGCCGAGACCACCCTCGCGGTCGCGAACGCGCTGTTCGTCGTCGCGCTCCTCCTCGGCGACGCCGTCGTGCCGGTCGAGCGACTGCCGCCGGGGCTGGCCGCGATTTCCGGCGTTCTCCCGTTCGCGCCGCTCGTCGATCTCCTGCGCGCAGGCCTGGGCCTCGATGCTTCGGAACCCGCGCGGTCGGCGGCCGTGCTCGGCGCGTGGGGGATCGGCGGCGTGCTCCTCGCGGGTCGGTTCGGGCGCTGGGACTGAGCTCGCGCGGCTACGGTGCCGGGTAGACCTCGCCGGCGAGGTCGTGCGTCGCACCGGCAGTGATCGCGTCGCGCAGGAGCTCGGCGTACAGCCGCCCGCCCTCCGCCCGGACGTGGTAGCCGTCCTGCCAGAAGACCTCGGGGTGCTCGGCGGCCACCGCGTGCCAGTCGACGAGGATCGCGTTCGGGTGATGGCGCACCGCCTGCTCGAGCAGCTTGTTGTTGTGCGCCTCCCAGTCCCGCGGCAGCTTGAGGTTGACGAACACGACGAGCGGGACGTCCCGAAGTCGCGCCATCACCGCATCGAAGTGGCGCCGGTAGAACGGCCCGTTGTTGCCGAGGTGGATGACGACCACGTCGCCCAGCCCGCCGGCCGTGCGCTGGCGGTCGACGATCGCCGGCGCATCGGTGAAGAACCGTCCGATCTCCGCATCCACCTGGAGGCCCTTGACACGCCGCCGGAGCTGGTCGAGCGCCGAGAGCATGACCGAGTCGCCCACGGCGAACACCCGTGGCTGCGCGGCAGCGACGACGGGCGGCGCGGAGGCGGACGGTGCCGCGTCCGGGGACGGCTGCGGGCTCGGTGACGCCACGGGATCGGCGCCCGCGAGGCCCGCCCATCCCCATGACGCGTCCGGCCTGACCTCGTCGTCGGGGGAGTCCACGACAGGCCTCGGCGTCACCGGTGCGGGTGGCGCCGGGTCCCGGACCGCGGTCGGCAGCGTCAGGCTCGGGTCGCCGTGGGCCGCCGCAGGCACCGCCGGCACGAGCGCCGACCAGGCGAGGACACCGGTCATCCACAGGCCGGCGACCCCGAGCAGCCCCGCGGGCGCGCGCGCAGGGAGCGCGCGGATCGGGGATGGCACTGCGGACGCCGGCGCCGTGTGCGGCCTCCGCGTCCGCCAGCCGCGGCTGCGGATCGGCTGCTCGACGAGGCTCCACGAGAGCTCCGCGAGCAGGAGCGTCACCGCCACCCGCGCCACGTGCACGAACGGCGCGTCCGCGTTCACGTCGATGCCCGGCCGTGACAGCTGGTACACCGGCCAGTGCCAGAGATAGATTCCGTACGAGCGCTCGCCCAGCCAGCGCAGCGGCGCGACGTCCAGCAACCGCGCCATGGGGCCGGCAGCCGGCAGCACGCCCACGACCACGGCCGCGGCCAGCACGAATGCAACGAGGCCGCCCTGGTAGAGGATCGGTTCATAGGCATCGGCAAGGACGAACGACGCGGCCACGGCCGCGAGCGCAGCCGTTCCGGCCAGCGTTGCCGCCGCCCCGGCCAGCCGACGTCGACGCCCTTCGAGGTCCGGAACCGGGAGCACGCTCGACACGATCGCGAGCACGGCACCCGTGAGCAGCCCGGTCGCGTGCGTGTCGGTGCCGAAGTACACCCGGGACGGGTCGCCGCCCGGGTCGAGGAGCACGGCCATCGCGACCGCCGACCCGACCGCCCCGAGCGCCGCCACGCCGAGCGCGAGCCACAGCCGGCCGAGCGCGATCGCGACCGCGAGGACGATCGGCCAGAGGAGATAGAACTGGGCCTCGACGCCGAGCGACCAGAGGTGGCGCAGCAGCGACGGCCGGGTCGCCGCCGCGAAGTACGACTCGCCACCTGCGAGCAGCTCCCAGTTCGTGACCCCCGCGAGCGCGGCGAGCACGTCGCGACGAAGCGCGTCCAGCTCGCCCGGCGCGAGGGCGACGGTCGCGGCGACGGTCCCGGCAAGGACGAGCAGGAGCGCGGGCACGAGCCGCCGAGCGCGGCGCGCCCAGAAGGCGCGCAGGTCGACCCGGCCGGTCACGGCGGCCGCATCGAGCAGCAGGAACGTGATCAGGAAGCCGCTGAGGACGAAGAACAGGTCGACGCCGAGGAACCCGCCGGGGAGGAGCCCCGGCTCGGCGTGGTAGACGAGGACGGCCGCGACGGCAATCGCGCGAAGCCCGTCGAGACCGGCGAAGCGGCGAGGCGGCGTCGTCGCTCCCACTCCCTGAATCATGCCCCCTCGACGGGCATCCGGCATCCCCCGAATGACGTGCCGGCCCACCCGAATCGGCCATGCCCGGACATGAAGAAACCCGCCGGGTCGGCGGGTTTCGGGTCGAGTCGCTTGGTTGCGGGGAGGGGATTCGAACCCCTGACCTTCGGGTTATGAGCCCGACGAGCTGCCGCTGCTCCACCCCGCGGCCTCGAAGGGTACCCGGGCACCGGAATCCGGTCAACTGACCCCCCCCGGCCTACCGGAACGGCGCGACGGGCTCCGGATGAGACTCGCTGACGGCGGCTCCCGTGTCCGCTCCACCCCGCGGTCGCATCGCGCGCGGCAGGGCGGTTCCCCCGATCGCGAGCCCGAGGATGAGCGACAGTCCGATCGCGACGCCCGTGACGAGGAACGGCAGACGCAGGTCGACGTCCGCGGCGGCGCCCGCGGCCAGGGACGCGCTGATCGTGCCCACCGTGCCGGCCGCGCCGAAGATGCCCTGGGCCGTGGACGATCGGCCCGGCGGCGTCGCGCGTGCGACGAGCGCGTACAGGGCGGGCGACACGAGCGCGAACGCGCTGCCCTCCACGAGCGACAGCACGACGACCCACCAGACCGCAGGGATGAGCGGATAGAGCGGGCCGCTCAACGCGATCGTGGCCACGCCGGCGACGAGGATCGCGTAGCCGCCGCGCCGATCGATCAGGCGGCCGGCGATCGGCGAGAGCACGAGCACCGGGATGCTGAATGCGGCGAACGTGATCCCGATCATGTCGAGGCCCGCACCGAGCGACGTCAGGTACAGGCTCCAGATCACCTCGTACGAGCCGCCCGCGAAGAATGAGCCGGCCTGGAGAACCACGGCCGCGACGAGCAGGCGGTTCGCCAGCCGGCGGGGTCGGTCGCCATCGATCGACGCGCCGCGCTCCGGATCGCCGGCATCCGGGTGATCGGCAGCGCGGCTCGGTCGGGCCGGGAGCCGAAGCGCGAGCAGCAGTGCCGCGACCAGGCACGCGACGCCGGCGACCCAGAACACGATCGTCGGGTCATTCGTGGCGGCCGCGGCGACACCCCCGATGACGGGCCCGAGCAGGAAGCCGCCGAACTGCGCCGCGCTGTACAGCCCGAACGCCTCGCCCTGCCGGCCACCGGCCGTCGCGTCGGCCAGGTAGCCGCGCGCCGCCGGGTCGTACATCGCCGCGCCGAGCCCGGACACGCCGCGGGCGACGAGGAACGCCACCGGGCCGACGACGAGCACGGGCACGACCGTTGCGACCCCGGCCACGACGAGGCCGGCGAGCATGAGCGGCTTGCGCGCCGTCCGGTCCGCGATCCACCCGAAGACGGGTTCGGCGACGAGCCGCACCGCCGGCCAGGCGGCGATCACGAGCCCGAGGGTCGGCAGGTCCGTGCCGTGACGCGTGAAGTACAGCGGCATGATCGGGAGCAGCGCGCCGAAGCCGAGCCAGACGGTGGCCTCGGCGAGGAGCAGCGGAAGGATCGGCCCCCAGCGGTCGACCCACGACCGGACACGGGACGCAACGGACGACGGCACGGAGGCCAGATCGTACGAGAGCGCCTCGCGGACCGGGTCGACGGTGCGCCGGGTGCGCCGCCCTATGATCGCGCTGCCATGTCTCCGCCCCTGCTGCTCGCGACGATCGTGGCGGCGCTGATCGCCCTCATTCCGGTCTGGCGGCTGCATCGGGCGGGATGGTCACAGCGGTCGCTCACGATCATCTGGCTTGCGCTGAGCGGAGCGCTCCTCATCGTCCTCACGGCCCCGTCGGTCGGCCGCCTCCTCGTGCCGCTGCTCGTGCTCGCGTTCCTCGCCCCGTTCGTCACCTCCCCCGAGCGGCTGCTCCGGCTCATCCGGCGCGAGCCGCGGGGAATCGTGATCGACGTCACGCCGCGCCTCGGCATCCGGACGGGCGAGCCGCCCTCGCCGGACGGCGACGAGCCCGGGGACGACGCGCCGGGGGACGACCAGCCGGACGAGCGGCCGCCCACACCGGCGTCCTGACCGCCCGTTGCCGTTCGACCGCGCTCCCTGGCGCCTCGACCCGGACGTCTCGTTCCTCAATCACGGGGCGCACGGGGCGGTGCCCGACGCGGTGCTCGAGGCACAACGCGCGTGGCGCGACCGGATGGAGGCGAACCCTGTCCGGTTCCTCGCCCGCGAGCTCCCCGACCTGCTCGACGAGACCCGCCGTGACGTGGCGGCATTCCTGGGTGCGGACCCCGCCGGGCTCGTGTTCGTCCCCAACGCCACGACCGGCGTCTCGACCGTCCTGGGGTCGCTCCGGTTCGAGCCCGGCGACGAACTGCTTACGACCGATCACGAGTACAACGCCACGCTCAACGCGCTTTCCCGGGCGGCGGCCCGCGACGGCGCGACGGTCGTCGTCGCGCGCATCCCGTTCCCGCTCACGGACCCCTCGCAGGCCGTCGACGCGATCGTCGGCGCGGTCAGCCCGCGGACCCGGCTCGCGCTCGTCAGCCACGTCACCAGCCCGACGGCGCTCGTGCTCCCGATCGGCGCCATCGTCCGCGAGCTCGACCGCCGCGGCGTGGACACAGTCGTCGACGCGGCCCACGCCCCGGGGCTGGTGCCCCTCGACGTCGACGCGCTGGGGGCCGCCTACTGGACGGGCAACGGCCACAAGTGGCTGTGCGCGCCGAAGGGCTCCGGGATGCTCCACGTCCGCTCGGACCTGCGCGACCGGATCCGGCCGCTCGTGATCTCGCATGGCTTCAACGACCCGCGAACGGACCGTCCGGGCTATCACCTCACGTTCGACTGGACCGGCACCGCCGACCCGAGCGCGATCCTCGCCACTTCGGCCGCGATCCGGTTCGTGGGCGCGCTCGACGCTCAGGGCTGGACCGGCCTCATGGCCGCCAACCGCGAGCTGGCTCGGCGCGGCCGTGACGCGGTGGCGAGCCGCATGGGGATCACCCCGCCCGCCCCGGAGGGGATGCTGGGCGCGATGGCCGCGCTCCCCCTGCCCGGGCGGAGTGGCGAGCGCGAGGCCGAGCGGCTGCAGCGGGCCCTGACCGACGAGGAGCGGATCGAGGTGCCGATCGTGGCCTGGCCCGTGCGGGCGGCGCGCTCTCCGGGTAGCGGCGCGACGGCCAACCTCGTGCGGATCTCCGCCCAGCGCTACAACCGCCTCACCGAGTACGAGCGTCTCGGGGACGTGCTCGCCGATCGGATCCGGGCGGACGCGGATCGGCGCCGAGGGCGTTGACATGCCACTGCAATGCCCTGCTGGCGTCCTGCGGCGGAAACGCGATAGGTCGCGTCGAGGATGGACTCATCGCTCCTCCCTCCCCGAAGGAGCCAGCTCTCCGGCGCCGACCTGAGTACCCACACATCACTGGGGGTGGGGGTCAGGCACCGGGGAGCTTTTTCGTGTCCGCTGCGCGAGCCACCAAATCCCGTTAGCATGCGCGAGTCTTGCGCATGCTTGAGGAGATTTCATGAGATTTCGGCAGCGCTCGCGGAGCTCCGAGTGGCTCGGACTGGGCGAGGCGAGCCGGCTCCTCGGGGTCACGCCGGGCACGCTCCGGCGGTGGAGCGACAGCGGGCAGGTCCCCGCGTTCACCACCCCCGGCGGCCACCGGCGCTACCGGCGTGCCGCCCTCGAACGCCTCGTTCCCGGGGAGCGCGCGGGCCGTCCGTCGCTGGCCCGCTCGGGCATGACCACCACGCGTCTTGCCCGCGCGTATCGCGCCCAGGCACGGGCCGCCACCGCACGGATCCCGTGGCTGGTCCGCCTCGACGAGGAGCAGCGCGCGTGGTTCCGCGACCACGGCCGTCGCCTCGCGGCCTCGCTGCTCGCCCATCTCGACGCCGACGACCCAAGCGGGGCCGATCACCACCTGCGATCCGCCACCGCCGACGCCGCCGAGTACGGCCGGATCGCGTCCTCGATGGGCCTCTCCCTGAGCGAGGCGGTCGAGGGGTTCCTCGACTTCCGCCGGCCGTTCCTCCACGAGCTTGCGCTCGCCGCCCGGCGGCGCGGCTTCGACGCCCATGCCACGACCGAGCTGCTCGAAGGCGCCGAGCGCGCCATGGACCGGCTCCTCGTGGCGACGATGGCCGCCCACAGCGTGGGCCGCATCGAGCCGCGGCCGGGTCGCGCCGGAGCGGCGGTATCGCCCGAGTGACAGTGCGTCCGTCGCCGGTCGCCGCGCTCCTCCACGCCTGCGACGCCGGCGCCGCCGAGCGCGCACGCGCGGCGGAAATGGTCGCCGGCGGCCTGCCGCGCGGCAGCGTCCTGGTCGCCACGTGCCATCGGGTCGAGTGGTACGGCACGGACGCGCAGCCGGTGCCTGCGGGCCTCGAGCGGGCACGCCGGCTCATGGGCGACGAGGCCGTCCGGCACCTCGTTCGCCTCGCGGTGGGCCTGGAGTCGGCGGTCCTCGCGGAGGACCAGCTGCTCCACCAGCTGCGCGGCGCGGTCGCGCAGGCGCGACGGGCGGGGCCGCTCCCCGCCGACCTCGGCCACGCGCTCGATCTCGCGCTCCGGGCGGGTCGGCTGGCGCGCAGCTGGATGCCGCGTGGCCGCAGTCTCGCCACCCTCGCGCTGGAGCACGCCGCCGACGCCGGACGCCCGCCTCGATGCGTGCTCGTCGTCGGAACCGGCCGGATGGGCCGCGTCGCGGTCGATGCCGCGCGTCAGGCCGGCGCCGCCGTCCGGGTCGCGAGCCGGACGCCCGGCCGCGCCGCCGTCCTCGCCGCCGCGAGCAGGGCGCAGGCCGTCCCGTTCGACCCCGGCCCCCGCGACCTCGACGGGGTCGACGCGATCGTCATCGCGCTTGCGGGCCCGTGGACGATCGCGGCCGGCACGCTCGAGCGAATCGCGGCGGCGCGGCCGTGGGTCGTGGACCTCTCCGCGCCCAGCGCGACGCCCGAGGCCCTCGCGAGGCAGCTCGGGGACCGCTTCATCTCGATCGACGACCTCACCCAGCCCGATCGATCGCCGGACGACCCCCTCCGCGCCCGTCTCGAGCAGCTCGCGACGGACACGCTGGCGGCGCATGCCCGCTGGCGCGCCGTGGCGCCCGAGCGTGCGGCCGCGCGGGAGGCAGCCGAGCGTGCGGCCCGGCTGCGGGACCGGGAGCTCGCCACGCTCTGGGACCGGATCCCGTCCCTCACGCCGGACGAGCGCGCGGAGGTGGCGGCCATGGCGGGCCGGCTCGCCGACCGCCTGGTCGGAGAGCTTGCGCGGCGATGACGGCGCAGCCCATCCGGATCGGCACCCGGGGCAGCTCGCTGGCCCTCGTCCAGGCGGCGCTCGTGGCGCGCGCCCTCGCGGCATGCGGCCACGCGCACCGGGTCGTGATCGTCGAGACGGCCGGCGATCGCCGGGCGCCCGACACGCCATGGGGCGAAGGTGCGTTCGTCGCCGCGATCGAGCAGGCCCTCCTCGACGGCCGTGTGGACGTCGCCGTCCACAGCGCGAAGGACGTCCCGACGGCCGAGGATCCCCGGCTCCGGATCGGTGCCTACCTGGAGCGGGCGGATCCCCGCGACGCCCTCGTCCTGCCACGGGACCGGACGGGCACGCTCGACACCCTGCCGGCGGGGAGCGTCGTCGGGACCGACAGCCCGCGGCGCGCCGGGTTCGTCCTCGCGCGGCGGCCAGACCTCGTCGTCCGCCCGATCCATGGCAACGTCGACACGCGCCTGCGCCGGCTCGACGAGGGCGCCGCGGACGCGCTCGTGCTCGCGGTCGCCGGGCTCGAGCGGCTGGGCCTCGGCCACCGGATCGTGGAGCACCTCGACCCGTCCGTGATCCCGCCCGCGCCGGGGCAGGGCGCGATCGCGGTCCAGTTCCGGGCGGACGATGCGCACCTCGGACCTGTGCTCGCCGCGATCGATCACCGGGCCACGCGGGCCGCGGTGACGGCCGAGCGGGCGCTCCTCCACGCGCTCGGGGGCGGGTGTCGCGCCCCGATCGGCAGCCTCGCGACGGTGGACGGGTCGACGCTGCAGCTGGCCACCGCGATCGTGGATGGCGATCGCCCGCGCGTGACGCGAGCTGTGACGACCGGGATCGCCGACGCGCCGGAGGCGGCCGCGATCGCGCTTGCCGCCCGGATCCGGCCGAGCCTCGAGACCACGGTCCCGCTGGAGTCGGCGGACGACGTGCCGACCCGAACACGCGTGATCGTGACGCGACCGGACGAGCAGGCGGACGAGCTCGTCGCGGCGATGCGCGAGGCGGGCCTCGTGCCCGTCACGGTTCCGGCGATCCGCATCGCGCCGATCGATCCGAACCCGACGCTCGACGAGGCGCTCCTCCGGGCCGCTCACGGCAGCCGCGTCGTGGTCACGAGCGCGAACGGCGCCCAGGCGGCTCTCGCGTCCCTGGGTCGGATGGCGATCGACCCGGGCACGTTGACGTGGGCCGCGATCGGTACGGCGACGCGCCGCATCCTCGAGGCCGGTGGCGTTTCGAGGGTCTGGCAGCCGTCCTCCCCGGATGCCGGCACGCTGGCCGCCGAGCTCCCGCTCGACGCGGGCTCGTCCGTGATCCGGGTCCGCGGCGCGCTGGCCGACGGCGACCTGGCCGAGGCCTGGCGACGACGCGGAGCATCGGTGGTCGAGATCGTCGCCTACCGAACCGAGCTGGCCCCGGCGTCGTCGGTGCCGCTCCTCGATGCCGCCCTCGACGGGCCGCCTGCGGCCGCGGTGGTGTTCGCGAGCGGCTCGGCGGTGGACGGCCTGCTCCGGCTCGCGGGTCATCGCCGGCCCGCCGTCCTGGCGCTGCCCGCCATCTGCATCGGCCCGCGAACCGCCGCGGCCGCCCGGGCCGCGGGCTTCAGCGTGGTCGGGTCCGGCGTCCCGCGCGACGCGACCGGCCTCGCCGTCCTGACCGCCCGCCTCGTGCGGGACCTTCCAGTCGGAGCCTCCTCATGACGCTCACCGCCGATCGCGCGCTCACCTCCTCGTCCGTGCCGGGTGACGGCATCCCGATCCCCCGGGATCGGCCCCGCCGGCTGCGGCGCTCCGAGGCCATCCGCCGCCTCGTGCGCGAGACACGGCTGGATCCCGCGATGCTCGTCGCGCCGATCTTCGTCCAGCCCGGCCGCGGCCGCCGCGACCCGATCGGCTCCATGCCAGGCCAGGACCGCGTGACGGTGGACGAGGCCGTCCGCGACGCGGAGTCGCTCGCGGGCGTCGGGATCGGCGGCGTGCTGCTGTTCGGGCTGCCCGAGTCGAAGGATGCCCACGGCACCGGAGCGTGGCTCGAGGACGGCATCGTCCAGGACGCGCTTCGCGCGCTGCGCGCCGCCGATCTGCCGCTCGTGCTCATGGCCGACACGTGCCTGTGCGAGTACACGAGCCACGGCCACTGCGGCCCGCTCGACCCGGACGGCGGGCTGGACAACGACGCGGCCCTCGTCTCGCTCGCGCGGGCAGCCGTCGCACAGGCTGCCGCCGGCGCGGACGTCGTGGCACCCAGCGCGATGGTCGATGGTCAGGTGGCCGCGATCCGGCACGCCCTCGACGCGTCCGGGCAGCCCGACGTCGCGATCATGGCGTACGCCTCGAAGGCGGCCTCGTCGTTCTACGGCCCGTTCCGCGACGCGGCGGACAGCGCCCCCGCGTTCGGTGACCGGCGCGGCTACCAGATGGATCCCGCGAACGGCCGCGAGGCGCTGCGGGAGACGGCGCTCGACGTCGCGGAGGGCGCGGACATCCTGCTCGTGAAGCCCGCCCTGCCCCGGCTCGATCTCGTGGCCGACGCCCGCCGCCGGTACGACCTGCCGGTGGCCGCGTACCAGGTCTCGGGTGAGTACGCGATGCTGCACGCCGCCGCGGAGCGCGGCTGGCTCGACGGTCGGCGCGCGATGACCGAAGCCGTGACGAGCATCGTCCGGGCCGGGGCGTCGATCGTCATCACGTACGCCGCCGCCGATCTCGCCGCGTGGATCCGCGAGGAGCGGGCGTGAGCGGGAACGAGTTCCTCGCCGTGCTGGGCCTGGGGCTCGACCCCGCCTGGCGACGCCTCCCCGCCGCCGACCGGCTCACGGGGCTCGCGTCGTTCTGCGAGGCGGACGCGTCGGCCCGGTCCGACGACGTGCGCAGCCTCACGTACACGTCGGTCGGCCTCGAGCCCGGGGTGGACCTGCTCCTGTGGCGGACCGGCCCGTCGGTCGAGGCGCTCGAGGCCGCGAGCGCGCGCCTGCTCCGGTCGGAGCTGGGCGGCTGGCTGGCGGTGCGCCACGCGCTGCTTGGCCGGTTCGCGCCCTCGCAGTACGTCGCGAAGCCGAGCGAGCAGGAGGCGGCCCTGCTCGACGACGAGCGCTCGCGCTACCTGGTCGTCTACCCGTTCACGAAGCACGCCGACTGGTACCTCCTGTCGCGCGAGGCACGGCAGGGCGTGATGAACGAGCACATGCGGGTTGGCCGCGGCTACCCGCAGGTGCGCCAGGCGCTGGCGTACTCGTTCGGGCTCGACGACGGCGACTTCATCGTTGCCTACGAGACGGACGACCTCGCCGCGTTCGGCGACCTCGTGCGCGAGCTGCGGGGCACGGAATCACGACGCTCGACGGTCCGCGACACGCCCATCCTCGTCGGCGTCCGCCGCTCCCTCGACGAGCTGCCGGTGCTGCTCGTGGGGTCACCGGCATGACGCTCGACCTCGCGCCGGGCGGCACCCAGGCAACCCTCCGGGCCCGCGCCGAGCGGCTGTTTCCCGGCGGCGTCAACAGCCCGGTGCGGGCCTTCCGGGCCGTCGGCCGGGAGCCGCTCGTGCTCGCGGGAGGGGCGGGGGCGGAAGTCCGCGACGCCGACGGCCGCTGGTATGTGGATCTCATCGGCGCCTGGGGCGCGGCGATCCTCGGCCATGCGCATCCGGCCGTCGTCGAGGCGATCGTCGCGGCGACGCGCAGCGGGCTGGCGCTCGGTGCGACGCATCCCGCGGAAGTCGAGCTCGGCGAGGCGATCCGGGACTCGATGCCCTCGATCGAGCGCCTTCGGTTCACGTCGTCCGGGACCGAGGCCGTGATGAGCGCTGTTCGCATCGCCCGCGCCGCGACGGGCCGGGAGCTGATCGTCACGTTCGCGGGCGCGTACCACGGCCACTCGGACGCGTTCCTCGTCTCGGCCGGGTCGGGCCTCGCCACGCTCGCGATGCCGGCGAGCGCCGGCGTGCCGCCCGTCGTCGCCGAGCGCACGATCGTGCTGCCGTTCAACGACCCGTCCGCCGCGACGCTCGCATTCGCGGCGCACGCAGGCCGGATCGCGGCAGTCGTCGTGGAGCCGGTCGTCGCGAACGCCGGGGTGATCGCGCCGGCGCCCGGGTTCCTTGAGCACCTCGCGGACCTCGCCCGGGCCGACGGGGCCCTGCTGGTGTTCGACGAGGTGATCACGGGCTTCCGGCTCGGGCCCGGCGGCGCCCAGGCCCGGTTCGGCGTCCGGCCCGACCTCACGACGCTGGGCAAGGTGATCGGCGGCGGGATGCCGATCGGGGCGTACGGCGGCCGCGCGGAGCTGCTCGACCTCGTCGCTCCGTCCGGCCCGGTCTACCAGGCGGGCACGCTCGCGGGCCATCCCCTCGCGATGGCGGCCGGCATCGCGACGCTGCGCGAGCTCCGGCCGGAGCGGTATCTCGCCCTCGAGACGCGCGTCGACCGGCTGGCGAGCGGGCTGGAGGCGGCCGCGGCAGCCGCCGGGCGCACGGTCGCCGTGTCCCGCGTCGGTCCGCTGCTGACCGTGTTCTTCCGCGACGGGCTGCCGCACGACGGCGCCGAGGCCCTGGGCTCTGACCGGGACGCCTACGCCCGGTTCTTCGGGGCGATGCTCGACGCGGGCATCCTCCTGCCGCCGTCGCCGTTCGAGGCGTGGTTCCCGGGGTTCGCCCACGACGACGCGATCGTCGACCAGATCCTCGAGGCGGCATCCGGGGCGTTTGCGGCATGAGCGACCGGTTCCTCGCGGCCTGCCGGCGGCAGGCGGTCGACACGACCCCGGTGTGGTTCATGCGCCAGGCCGGGCGCTCGCTCCCCGAGTACCGGCGGATCCGCGAGCGCGCCACGCTCGCACAGATCGTGGACGACCCGGCGCTGTGCGCCGAGGTCACCCTGCAGCCGGTCCGCCGGCTGGGCGTGGACGCGGCCATCCTGTTCGCGGACATCACCACGCCCCTGCCCGGCATCGGGATCGGTGTCGAGCTGGTCGACGGTACGGGCCCGGTGATCGGGCATCCCGTCCGGACGGCCGCGGACGTGGCCCGGCTGCACGACTTCGACGCCACGGCGTCGACCGGATCCCTGCTCGAGGCGATCCGGCTCCTGCGCCGCGAGCTCGACGTGCCGCTGATCGGGTTCGCGGGAGCGCCGTTCACGCTCGCCTCGTACGTTGTCGAGGGCGGGCCGTCCCGGGACGCGCTCGCCGCGAAGCGGCTCCTCCACACCGATCCCGCCGCGTTCGATGCGCTCCTGGGCCGGCTGACGGCGATGACCGTCGCGTACCTCACCGCCCAGGTCCGGGCCGGCGCCCAGGTCGTGCAGCTGTTCGACTCCTGGGTCGGCGCGCTCAGCCCGATCGACTACGACCGCGCGGTGGCGCCCCACATGCGGCGCCTGTTCGCCGCCCTCGCGCCGCTGGGCGTGCCTGCCATCCACTTCGGCACGGGGACCGCCGGGCTGCTGCCCGCGATGGCCGCGGCGGGCGGCGACGTGATCGGCGTCGACTGGCGGATCGGGCTCCAGGCCGCGTGGCGGCTCGTGCCGGATCGGGCGATCCAGGGCAACCTGGACCCCGCCGTGCTGCTCGGGCCGTGGGCGGTGGTCGAGCCCCAGGCGCGCGCGGTCCTCGCGAATGCACGGGGCCGGCGAGGGCACGTGTTCAACCTCGGGCACGGCGTGCTGCCGGCGACCGATCCCGATCAGCTACGGCGGCTCGTGGACCTCGTCCACGAGGTCGGTGCGCGGGCGGCCGCCGCATGACCGGCCGGGAGCGCCTGCTCGCCGCGGCCCTGGGCGAGCCGGTGGACGCCACGCCGGTCTGGTTCATGCGCCAGGCCGGTGGCCGGCTCGCGCGCTACACGAGCCTCCGCGCCCGGCACGGCGTGCTCGAGATCGCGAAGACGCCGGCACTGTGCGCGGAGGTGACCGTGGCCGCGGTCGAGGAGCTCGGCGTGGACGGCGCCGTGCTGTTCGCCGACATCATGCTGCTCGCGGAGGCCCTGGGGATCAACGTGGAGCTGACGCCGGCCGGGCCGGTGATCGCGGCGCCGGTGCGGAGCCGGACGGACGTCGAGCGCCTGCGCTCGGTCGATCCGGACGCCGACCTCGGGTTCGTCCTCGAGGCGATCCGTCGCGTGCGGACGGCGCTCGGAGAGCGGGCGGCGGTGATCGGGCTCGTCGGCGGGCCGTTCACGCTCGCCGCGTACCTGCTCGAGGGCGCGCCGTCTCGTGACCAGGTGCACGCCCGGGCGGTGATGCACGGGGCTCCCGACGTCTGGCACGCGCTGCTCGCGCGGATCGCGGCCGCGACGACCGCGTACCTGCGCGCCCAGGCGGCCGCGGGGGCCGACGTCGTCCAGGTCTTCGACACGTGGGCCGGGTCGCTGACGCCCGACGAATACGCGGCGTTCGTCGCGCCGTACGCGCGGCAGGTCGTCGCCGGTGCCCCGGTCCCCACGGTCCAGTACGTCGCCCGCTCCTCGGCGCTCCTGGAGACGATCGCCGCGGACGGCGCGACGGTGATCGGCATCGATTCGCGCCAGTCGCTCGCGGCGGCCCGCGACCGGCTGGGTCGCGCGCGACCGGTGCAGGGCAACCTCGACCCGGCGCTCGTCCTCGCCGGCTCGGCCGCGGCGCGGGCGGGGGCGCGACGGGTGCTCGACGAGGCGGGTGCGGTGGGCCACCTGCTCAATCTCGGCGAGGCCGCACCGCGCGACGCCGACCCGGAGGTGCTGCGCGACCTCGTCTCGTTCGTCCACGAGGTCTCCGCCCGCGAGGGATCCGCGTGGACGGCGCAGCCCGTGGGAGCGGGGCGATGAGCGTCGACCGCTTCGGCGTGCTGCTCATGACGTACGGGTCGCCGGCGTCGCTCGACGACGTCGAGCGCTACCTCGCCGCGGTGCGCGGCGGACGGGCACCGGAGCCGGAGCTCGTGACGGAGTTCCGCCGGCGCTACGCGGTGATCGGCGGCTCGCCGCTCATCCCGATCACGATCGCCCAGGCGGCCGCGCTGGAGGCGCGGCTCGGCGGGCGGTCGCTCGTCCGCGCGGCGATGCGCTTCTCGGAGCCGTCGATCGAGACCGCGCTCCGGGAGCTGGTCGCGGCCCGCGTGCGCGAGGTGGTCGGGATCGTGCTCTCGCCGCAGTTCTCGCCGCTCCTCATGGGCGGCTACGCGCGGGCGGTCGAGGCGGCCGTCGAGGCGATCGGCGCCGGTGCGCCCGCGGTGACCATCCGCGGCGCGTGGCACGCGAATCGGGCGTTCGTCGAGGCGCTCGCGTCGCGGATCCGGGAGGCGCTCGCATCGACCGGGGACGCCGGCATGCCCGTGCTGCTTACCGCGCACAGCCTCCCCCGCCGGGTCGCGGAGCAGGAGCCGGACTACCTCGCCCAGCTGGAGCAGACCGCACGGGACGTCGCGGAGGCCGCGGGCCTGTCACCGGATCGCTGGCGCTTCTGCTGGCAGAGCGCGGGCCACGAGCCCGGCGAGTGGATGACCCCCGACTTCGCGGACCTCATGCCCGCCCTCGCCGCGGACGGCCACCGCGCCGTGCTCGTCGCCCCGGTCCAGTTCCTCGCCGACCACCTCGAGATCCTGTACGACGTCGACGTCGGCGCCCGGGAGCAGGCGGAGGCGGCCGGCCTCGCGTTCCACCGGATCGCGTCGCTGAATACGCACCCGGGGTTCATCGACGCGCTCGCGGAGGTGGCCGCGGGCGAGATGGCCGTGGCAGAGATGGCCGTGGGCCAGGCGGCCGGCGCGCGCTGATCAGCTCGCCACCCGCACCTCCATGCCCTCCTCGAGCCCGTCGGACCGCACCTCCACCCAGCCGTCCGCGAACAGGCCGACCTCGACCGGCACGAGGCGCGTGCCGGCGTCGTCCACGACCTCCACGGCGTAGCCGCCCTCGAGCAACGCGACGAGCGCCGCCACGGGAACCGCGAGGACGTCGGGGCGCGAGAGCGTGGTCACCCGGACCGTGACCGGCGCGCCGTCGAGGCCGCCGGTGTCGCTGTCCGGGTCGAGCCGTACCGTCACCTCGACCGTCGGCGTCGACGAGCTGCCCGGAATGTCCGCGTCCTCGCCCTCCCTCGCGACGGACCCGATCTCGACGATCGACCCGGAGGCCACCTCGCCCGAGGGCAGCTCCACCTCCACTTCATCGCCCACCGAGACGAGGTCGCGCTCGTCGGCGGCGAGGTCGACGGTCACGACCTGGTCGTCGTCGGTCGCCTCGAGCACGACGGCGCCCGCCGTGACCGTGTCGCCCGGCGCCAGGGCCTGGCTCGCGACGCGGATCGCATCGGGCAGGAACACGACCTCGCCCAGGTCGACCACGCCGTCGGCACGCATGCCCGCCGACGCCTGCCAGGCTTCCACGGCGGCCGTTGTCGCGGCATCGAACTCCTCGTCCACGACGAGCCCCTCCCCGAAGCCCAGCTCGACCAGGTTCTCCTCGAGCTGCCGGACGTCCGGCCCGGCAGCCACGCCCGCCTCGAGAGTTCGCCACGCGGGCCGGCTCCCGTACAGGAGCACGACCGGGGTGGTGCCCGCGAGCTCGTACAGGCGCCCGCCCCGCTCCACGATCGCTCCCTCCTCCGCGATCGCCGTCAGCGTTCCGCGCAGGAGCTGGCCCGTGGCAGCGTCGAGCTGCGCCCGCGCCGAGGCGAGCGATTCCCGGGCGCCCGCGGTCGTCGCGTCGTCGGGATCGACGAGGTCGGCGAGGGCCGCCGCGGCAGCATCGACGGCGGCGCGTGCGGACGCGACCTGGGCGATCCGGAGCGCCCGGCCGTCGTCGCGGCGCAGGCGGTCGTACTCGGCCTGGGCGGTCTGCACCGCGGCCTCGGCCGCGGCGAGCCTCGCGCGTCGCTCGGCGAGCGCGTCGGCGGAGGTCAATGCCTCGAACGCGGCCTCCGCCGTCCGGACCGCTGCTTCGGCCGACAGGACGCGCGCCCGGCGGTCCGCGAGCGATGCCGGTGAGGTGAGCGCGTCGAGCGCCGCCTGCGCCGTTCCCACCGCGGCCTGTGCCGCCGTGACCTGCGCAAGGGCAACCTGCCGGTCCGCGCCTGCGCGCTCGTACGCCGCCTGGGCGCCGAGCTGCTCGGCCTCGGCCGCGGCGACCGCCGCCGACTCCGCGGTGCACGATCCGCCGCCGGCCTGACAGGTCGCAAGCGCCTGGCGTGCCGCCGCCAGCGCCGCCGTGGCCTGCTCGTACCGGAGCCGGGCGGCATCGACGCCCGCCGTGCCCGCGGCCGCCTGCGCCGACACGAGCGATGCCCGCGCCTGCTCGAGGGTGGCCTGCGCGGCGGCGAGCTCGGCCGGCGTGGGCCCGTTCGCCGCCGCCTGCGCCGTCGCGAGGCTCGCGCGCGCCTGCTCGAGATTCGCCTGCGCCGTCGCAAGCTCCGCCGGGGTGGGTCCGCTCGCCGCCCGACGCGCCGCGCCCGCGGCAACCCGTGCCTGCTCGAGCGCTGCCCGGGCCGTCGCGATCTCGGCCTCGCTCGGGCCCTTCGCGGACTCGCGGGCAGCGAGGAGTGATGCCCGTGCCTGGGCAAGCTGGGCCCGCGCGCTCTCCACGGCCTGCGCGTCGGGATCCTCGAGGGCGCTGAGACTGCGGAGCGCGGCGTTGTATGCCGCCGTCGCGGCAGCGAGCGACTGGGCGGCAGCGTCCTCGCTCATCGTCGACGTCTCCAGGAGGTTCCGCACCGTGTGCTCCCCCGCATGGCCCAGGAGCCCGTCGAGCTCTTCCTCCGCGGACATCGTCCGTCGGGTCACCGACGCCGTCGCGACGGCGTCCGTGGGCTCGCCGGTCGAGGCCTCGCCGGCGTCCTGCGCGGCGACGCCACCGGTCGCGGCCGTGATGGCGAGCGCGAGCACGGCGAGCGAGAGCAGCGCGGCCGGCAGGGCGCGCCGGCGGGGGACGCGGCGGATGCGGGTTCGAAGCATTCGGCAGTCCATCCAGGCTGGGGTCGCCCCACGCGGGGCGCGTTCGTCCCCTTCGTACGTGCCGTGGATGAAGCGACCCTGAAGCGCTCGCACTGCACCGCCGCACGCGATGCGCGCGGCCCGGCGGACGCGAGCCACGCCCGGTGTACGCGACTTCCCCTCGCCTTCACCGTCCCTTCAGGTTCGTCCGGTATGACCGCCACGTGCATCTGCTCGTGGTCGAGGACGATCGGCGCCTGGCGGCGCTGCTCCAGCGCCTGCTCACCGAGGAGCGCCACGTCGTCGAGATGGCGACCGGCGGCCGGGAGGCGCTCGATCTGGCCGCCGACCTGCCCGGGCTCGATGCCGTGATCCTCGACGTCAACCTGCCTGACATCGACGGCTTCACCGTCGCCCGGCGGCTGCGGGCTCGCGGCTCGCGGATCCCGATCCTCATGCTCACCGCGCGGGACGCCGTCCTCGACCGCGTGGACGGCCTCGATGCCGGCGCCGACGACTACCTGCTCAAGCCGTTCGCGTTCGAGGAGCTGGCCGCGCGGCTCCGTGCGCTCGCCCGGCGGGGCGATGCACTCGCGCGGCCCGCGCCGGTGCTCGTCGCGGGCCCGATCGCCCTCGACGAGGCTCGTCGGACGGTGCTCGTCGGCGGGCGACCCGTCGACCTCACCGCCCGCGAGTTCGCGCTCCTCGAAACCCTGCTGCGGCATGCGGGCCGGGTTCTGACACGCGACCAGCTCCTCGACCAGGCGTGGCCGGCCGGGGTCGCGGTCACGCCCAACACCGTTGACGCGTTCGTCGCGTTCCTCCGTCGAAAGCTGGGCCCCGGCGGCGCCGAACGGATCGAGACGGTCCGCGGCGTCGGCTACCGGCTTGCCGATGGCTGAGGGGATCTCGCGCCCGGCGCCCGGCTCGGTGGCGGCACGTGAGACCGCCCCGGCGTCCGCCCGCGCCCGCGCGGAGCGTGACGTGGTGCGTCGGGTCCGGATCCGCCTGCTGCTCATGTCCGGCGGCGTGACGCTCATCGTCCTCGTCGTCCTGGGCGTCGTCCTGTACGCGACCGTGGCCACGTCGCTCACGGCCGCGTCCGTGGAGCAGCTACGCCAGCGAGCCGCGGCCATGGACATCGTCCCGGCGTTCGGTGCCACGCCGATCTCGCGCGCCGACATCGTGACCGACGCCCAGGTCCCCGGGCTCGTCCTCGGGGGCCCCACGTCGGGCACGCTCGCCTTCGTCATCGGACCCGACACGCCGGCGGCCGCGCCGTCGGGCAGGGCGGCGGGGCCCGGCGAGTTCGTCGCCTTGATCGATGGTGCCGCGGTCGAGCGTGCGCGCGCCGGCGAGACCGTGATCAGCGAGACCCAGCTCGACGGGACGCCGGTCCGCGTGCTGTCGCGGCCGTTCGAGACACAGATGGGGACCTTCGTCGCCCAGGTGATGAGCGATCGGACGGCCGAGGTGCGCACGCTGGGGGTGCTGCTCGTCGTGCTGCTCGGTGGCGGGCTGCTCGCGCTCGCCGCGTCGCTCGCGGCCGGGTGGGTGTACGCGGACCGCGCGCTCGTCCCGATCCGCGATGCCCTCCGGCGCCAGCGGGAGTTCGCCGCCGACGCCTCGCACGAGCTGCGCACGCCGCTCGCGATCGTCCGGGCAAGCGTCGCCCACCTGCGTCGTCACCCTGAGGCGCCGGTAGAGACCGTCGGCACCGCGCTCGACGACATCGACGCCGAGGTCGGCCGGCTGACCTCGCTCGTCGACGACCTGCTCCTCCTCGCGCGCGCCGACAGCGGGGCAGCCGAGCTGGAGCGACGACCCGTCGACCTCGCGGAGGTGGCGCTCGACGCGGGGGCCGCGATGGCCGCGATGGCGGACGGTCAGGGCCGCCGGATCGTCGTGGACGCCGAGCCGGCGCCGCTCGAGGGCGACGCCGGCCGCCTGCGGCAGCTGGTCACGATCCTGCTCGACAACGCGATCCGCCACTCGCCGCCCGGCGGGGAGATCCGGGTCGCGGTCCGTGCGGAGGGCGCGCAGGCGACGCTGACCGTCGATGACGAGGGGCGGGGGATCGCGCCGGAGCACCTCGCCCTCGTGTTCGACCGCTTCTGGCGCGCGCCGGACGCACCGCCCGGCGGCGCGGGTCTGGGGCTCGCGATCGCCGCCTGGATCGTGGAGCGGCACGGCGGCACGATTGACGCTGGCAACCGGCCCGGCGGCGGCGCGCGCTTCACGGTCCGGCTCGCGGTCCGCTAGCCGCGATCGTTTCACGGCCGCTTCACCCGCCGTTCGTAGAACGGACATCGCGCAAGGTCGCGCCCGGCCGACGGCCGGAGTCGCAGCGGAGTCACGCGATGCCCGGACAGCGAATCGATCGGCGCGCGCTCGTCGCGCCAATCCTCGTCCTCACGATCGCCGCATGCTCGGCCCAGGCCGCAGCCCGACCGAGCGTTGCCAGCCTCGGCGATGGCGGTGGCACGGCCGCGAGCGCCGAGCCGGGCGGCTCGGCCGGTCCGTCACTCTCTCCGGAGGATCAGGCGCTCGCCTTCGCGCGCTGCATGCGCGAGCAGGGGATCGACATGCCCGATCCGCAGGTCGGCGGCAACGGCGGGGTCGCGATCGCGATCGGCGGCGACGGCGTCGACGCCGAGAAGCTCCAGGAGGCCCAGGAGGCGTGCTCGGAGCACGCGCCGGGCGGGTTCGGCCCGGGTGCGACGCTGTCGCCCGAACAGCTCGACGAGATGGTCGAGTTCGCCGAGTGCATGCGCGAGCACGGCGTGGACATGCCCGACCCGACGACGAACGGCGGCGCGGTCATGATCCGGATCGGCGAGGGGGGCATCGACCCGAACGACCCCGACTTCCAGAAGGCGCAGGAGGCCTGTCGCGAGGTCGGCAGCGGCAGCCCGGGATTCGTGATCGAGGGGCCGCGGGGCGGCGGCGAGTGATCGCCTCCGGTGCGGATCCGGGCATCGATGCGGTCGCCGAGCTGATCGGCGTCGAGCGGACCTACCCCGCAGAGCCGCCCGTGCCGGCGCTCCGCGGGATCGACCTCGTCATCGGCCGCGGCGAGCTGCTCGCGCTCGTCGGGCCCTCCGGCTCCGGAAAGTCGACGCTCCTGAACGTGCTCGGGACGCTCGATCGCGCGACGTCGGGCATTGTCCGGATCGACGGCCACGACGTGCGCCGGCTGCCCGATGCGGGGCTCGCCGCGCTTCGCGCGCACCGGATCGGGTTCGTGTTCCAGCAGTTCCACCTGCTCGGCGGCGAGACCGCGCTCGACAACGTCGCCGACGGGCTCCTGTACCGCGGCGTCCCGGCGCCGGCCCGGCGTGCGGCCGCTGCCGAGGCGCTCGAGCGCGTGGGCCTGGCGCATCGGGCGCATCACCGTCCCGATCGCCTGTCGGGCGGCGAGCGCCAGCGGGTCGCGATCGCGCGGGCGATCGTCGGGCGTCCCGCGCTCCTGCTCGCGGACGAACCCACCGGAAACCTCGATTCGGCCACCGGGGCGTCGATCGTCGCCCTCCTGCGCGAGCTCCACGAGCACGACGGGACGACGGTCGTCGTCGTCACGCACGACCGCGAGCTCGCCGCGTCACTGCCCCGGCGGGTCGAGCTCCGCGACGGTCGCATCGAGCAGGATGTGGCGCTCGAACGGGTGGCGGCCCGGGAGCGGGTGGCGTGACGGCGGCGAGCCTCGCCCCCCGGCGACTGCCGCTGCGCGACCTCGTCCGGCTGGGGGCGGCCGGGCTGCGCGCGCGCCGCCTGCGCAGTGCGCTCACCGCCCTGGGCATCGCGATCGGCATTGCGGCGATGCTCGCCGTCATCGGCATCTCCGCGTCCTCGCGCGCGGCGCTCCTGGCCCAGCTCGAGCAGCTGGGGACGAACCTGCTCACCGTGAGTCCCGGCCAGACGATGTTCGGGGAGAGCGCGACGCTCCCCGGGAACGCGCCCGCGATGCTGCGGCGGATCGGGCCGGTCACGGGGGTGGCCGCGACCGAGGTGCTCGACGCGACCGTGCGACGGACCGATCTCATCCCGCCGGGTGAGACGGGCGGCATCTCCGTGCGGGCAGCGGACCTGGAGCTGCTCGCCACGCTCGAGGGATCGATGGCAGCCGGGCGGTGGCTCGATGCGGCGACCGGGCGGTTCCCGGCGGTCGTCCTGGGCGCGATCGCCGCCGAGCGGCTGGGCATCACCGACCTCCGCAACCCCGTGAACGTGTGGCTCGGCGACCGCTGGTTCGCGGTCGTCGGCATCCTCGAGCCGCTGCCGCTCGTGCCCGAGATCGACCGCTCGGCGCTCGTCGGACAGCCGGCCGCCGAGGCGTACCTCGACGCGACGGGGGATGCCTCGACGGTCTACCTGCGCGCGGACGACGCGGCCCTCGACGACGTCCGCAGCGTGATCCCGCGCACCGCGAACCCCCAGAGCCCGGAGGCGGTCACGGTCTCGCGCCCGTCGGACGCACTCGCGGCGGCCGCCGCAGCGGACACGGCGTTCACGGGCCTGCTCGTGGGGCTGGGGGCGGTCGCGCTGCTCGTCGGCGGGCTCGGCATCGCGAACGTCATGCTCATGGCCGTCCTCGAGCGGCGCGTCGAGATCGGGCTGCGCCGGGCGCTCGGGGCGACCCGCGGCCACATCGCCACGCAGTTCCTCGCGGAGGCGGTGCTCCTCGCGGGGAGCGGCGGCGTGCTGGGCATCGCGGTCGGGTCGGCGATCGCCGTCGGCTATGCCGCGACCCAGGGCTGGCTCGTCGACGTCCCCCCGGCGGCGCTCGCCGCGGGGGTCGCGGTCGCGGTGGCGGTCGGTGCCGGCGCGGGGCTGTACCCCGCGCTGCGGGCGTCACGCGTGCCGCCCACGGAGGCGCTCCGCACGGCGTGACGCCGTCGAAGCCTGGTGAGCCCGCTGGGATTCGAACCCAGGACCAAGGGATTAAAAGTCCCCTGCTCTACCGCTGAGCTACGGGCCCACCCGCAAGGGTAGCGGCGCGGCTCCTGCCGACCGTGGAGTCAGGGGGCGCGACGCTGCCAGCTGACGCCGCTCGTTGACGCCAGTTCGATCCGCGTGGCCGTCCTCGTCCGTCGTCATCGGCACGTCGATGGTCGGAAGCTCGACCTCGATCACCAGACGTCGCCGTGCGCCGGACCCGGGAGTGGCGACCGGGGCTCGGGCAGACTTCGCGAATGCGCGGTGATCGCCTGGCCGTCCTCCTCGCCCTGTCGCTGGTCGCCTCCGCGTGCGGGTCGTCCGCCCCGTCGACGGCGCCGTCGCCGGCTGCGCTGTCGACGCTTCCCCCGCCGCCCGACGAGCTCGGGCTCGGGTGGGTCTCCGTGCTCGACGTCGAGCGTCCGCCCGACGCGTTCGAGATCCCGGAGGACCCGTCGGCCGGACAGGACACGGGCACGTCCGGCCACCCGCTCCACTTCCCGGGTCAGGCGATGATCGAGGATGTCGTCGCGACGCCCGACGGGCTCGTCGCGATCGGCTACGTCGGGTTCGAGTGGCGCCCCGTCGCATGGCACACGGACGATCCGCGCCGCTGGGCGCTCACCGAGATCGGACGCGTCGAGCCGGACGAGGCCGCCTTCGCGGTCGCGCTCGCGGTGACACCCGCGGGTGAGGCGGTGGCGGTCGGCCGGGCCGGCCGGCGCCCGGCCGTGTGGCGATCCGGCGACGGCGGCCGGACCTGGCGACACACGGAGCCGCCCGTGCTGGGCAGCGACGACGACTGGGAGCGGATGACGGCCGTTGCGGGGAACGGCACGACGATGATCGCGGGCGGCAGCGTGGGCCCGGAGCTGCTCGAGCGCCGGGCACGCTTCTGGACATCGGGGGACGGTGGGGCGTGGCAGCCGGTCCCGGACGATCCGGCGGCGTTCGACGGGACCGAGGTCGTCGACATCGTGGCGCTCCCGGCGGGCGGCTGGCTCGCGATCGGCCGCATCGGCGACGGGCAGCGCACGACCGGATCGGTCGCCTGGACATCCGGGGACGGGCGAACCTGGTTGCGGCAGGAGCCGGCGGCCTTTGCGGACGCGCGGGTGCGTGCGGCGCTCGTGCGCGGGGACGGCTCGATCGTCGCGGTCGGCTCGCGCGTGGACGAGACGATGGCGCTCGGGTGGGTGTCGCGCGACGGCGGCGCGACGTGGACGCTGACCGCCGAGCAGGACAGCCTCCGCTACGGCGACGGCTGGAAGATCGTGATGACCGACGTGGTCGAGGTGGACGGCGGGCTGGTCGCGGTCGGGAACGTCGTCCCGCTCCAGCACGGCCAGGGGATGGCGTGGCGCTCACGCGACGGCCTGCGCTGGGAGCGATCGCCGGTCCAGCCGGCGCTGGGCGGGGCGGAGCCGCTCGCGGCGGTCGCGGTGGACGGATCGGTGATCGCCGTGGGCACCGCGGGCTCGCCGGACAACTTCATCCCGCGGGTGTGGATCAGCCCGCCGGGCGCAGCCGCCGCCGGGTGAGCGGCCGCGCCGCGGTCCTCGTGCACGTGGTGCACCACTTGTCGCCCCGACCCGACGCGCCGTGCCCAGGACACACAACCGGGCGCCACGCGGGTGCTGGACGCTCCAATCGGGCCGCATGTGCACCACGTGCACCGCTGGTCCGATACACCCGATGACTGGTGCACCGAGTGCACATCCGGGCGGCGATGCGGAGGATGCGCGCCCGAGCCCTCAGCCCCGCTCGTAGACCTCCGGGTTGACCGGGGTCGGCAGCCGCTCCCCGCGCAGGCCGGCGAGCAGGTTCGCCGCCGCCATGCGCGCCATCTTCCCGCGCGTGGCCCGCGAAGCGGACGCGATGTGGGGCACCACGAGGCAGTTGGGCAGCCCGACGAGTGGGTGGTCGGCGGGCAACGGCTCGGGATCGGTCACGTCGAGCGCCGCTGCGGCGATCGCGCCGTCGCGGAGCGCGTCGTGGAGCGCCATCGAGTCGACCACCGGCCCCCGGGACGTGTTCACGACGATCGCGGTCGGCTTCATCCGCGCCAGCGCGTCGCGCCCGATCAACCCGCGCGTCTCCGGCGTCAGGTTCACGTGGAGCGACACGAAGTCGCTCTCGGCGAGCAGCTCGTCCATCGGCACGAACGTCGCCCCGAGCGCCTCCTCCACCGCGACATCGACGCGCGCGACATCGTGGTACAGGATCCGCATCCCGAAGCCCGACGCCCGCCGCGCGACCGCCTGCCCGATCCGCCCGAAGCCGACGATGCCGAGCGTCGCGCCATGGACGTCCGGGCCCAGGAGGAGGAGCGGCCCCCACGTCTTCCACCGGCCGGCGCGAACGTAGTCCGCGCCCTCGACGACCCGCCGGGCCGCCGCCATGAGGAGCGCCCAGGCGAGGTCCGCGGTGGTCTCGGTCAGCACGCCCGGGGTGTTGCCCACCGGGATGCCGCGCCGGGTGCACTCCGGGATGTCGACGTTGTCGAACCCGACCGCGTAGTTCGACACGACCTTCAGCTGCGGGCCGGCCGCGTCGAGCAGCTCCGCATCGACCCGGTCCGTCAGCAGCGTCAGGATGCCGTCGCAGCCCGCCACCCGCCGGAGGAGCTCGTCGCGCGCGGGCTCGATCTCGTCGGGCCAGACGTCGGCGTCGGTCGCGGCGAGCACGAGGTCGAGGCCGTCATCCGGGATCCGGCGCGCGACGAAGACGCGGGGCCGCTCCGAGGCACGCTCAGCCACGGCCGAGGCCCTCGACGAAGCGCTCGATCCGGCCCAGGGCCTCGGTGAGGTTCTCGCGCGAGTTGGCGTACGAGATCCGGATGTGGTCCGTGCCGACGCCGCCGAACGCCGTCCCCGCAAGCACGCAGACGCCCGCCTCGTGGAGGAGCCGGTCGGCCAGCTCCGCCCCCGAGAGGCCGGTGCCGGCGATCGACGGGAACGCATAGAACGCGCCCACAGGCCGGGCGCACCGGATGCCGGGGATGCGATTCAGACCGTCCACGACGAGGTCGCGGCGGGCCCGGAACTCGACGACCATCGCGTCGACGTCGTCCTGCGGCCCGGTGAGCGCGGCCACCGCCCCGACCTGGACGAAGGTCGGCGCGCAGCTGATCGTGTTGATCACCAGCTGGCTGTACGTCGGGATCACCGACGGCGGGACGACCGCGTACCCGAGCCGCCAGCCGGTCATCGCGAACGTCTTCGAGAACCCGTCGAGGACGATCGTCCGCTCGGCCATGCCCGGCAGCGACGCGATCGACACGTGCCCGGCACCGTCGTAGAGGATCCGGCCGTAGATCTCGTCGGCGAGGACCCACAGGTCGTGCCGGACGGCCAGCTCGGCGATCCGCGTCAGGTCCTCGCGCGTGAGGACGCCGCCGGTGGGGTTCGCGGGCGAGTTGAGGATGAGCATCCGCGTTCGCGGCGTGATGAGCGACGCGAGCTCGTCGACGTCGAGCCGGAACTCGCGCTCCATCCGGATCGGGATCGGCACGGGGGTCGCCCCGACGAAGCGCGTCAGCGATTCGTAGATCGGGTAGCCGGGGTCGGGGACGATCACCTCGTCGTCGGGATCGACGAGCCCGAGGATCGCGTACAGCATCACCCCCTTGCCGCCCACGGTGACGAACACCTGCGAGGGGTCGGCGGGGAAGCCCTTGCGCATCGTGACGTCCGCCGCGATCGCTTCGCGCAGCGCCGGGATCCCCGGGAAGGGGGCGTAGTGGGTGGCGCCCTCGTCGAGCGCCCGCTTGGCGGCCTCGCGGACGTGGGCGGGCGTGTCGAAATCGGGCTCGCCGATCTGGAGGTGGATGATCGAGCGGCCCTGGGCCTCGAGGGCGCGTGCGCGTGCGCTGACCTCGAAGGCGCTCTCGGTGCCGATGTTGCTCATGCGGGCGGCGGGCCGCAGCCCAGTGGAGACGCTCATCGCCTGTTCACTCCTTCGGGGGATCGGGCGAGCATGGCGACGCCGACCGGTAACGTCAAGCGCAGGGTTCTACATCGATCGTTCAGGAAAGCTGAACGGTGTCCGCGTTGCCGGGCGACGTCGCTCGCAGCTCGTCCACGAGCGCGGCGACGGCCGGGTGCCCGCGACGCTCGGGCTTGAGGGCGACCAGCACGCGACGCTCGAGCGGCGGCTCGAACGGCACGACCGTGGCGCGGATCGGCCGGTCGCGCAGGGCGAGCCCGGGCAGGAACGCCGCTCCGAGCCCGGCCTCCACGAGCGCGATGATCACGCCGTAGTCCTTGCAGTGCGACCTCGCGACGGGCTCGAACCCGCTCCGGCGGCACGCCCGGACGACGGCCTCGTGGATGGCGCTCGATTCCGTGTCCATGATCCACGCCCGGTCGCGCAGCGCGGCGAGCGGAACGGGACCTGCCTCCGGCGACGCGTGCACCTCGCCGTCCTCGAGCGGGAGGGCGACGCGGATCGGGTCGCGGAACAGCGGGACGAGGTCGATGCCGCGCTCCCGGATCCGGGTCAGCTCGTCGTACTCATCCACGACCGCGAGGTCGATCTCGTCGGTCGCGAGCGCGGCGAGGCTCTCGCGGGTCTCGAGATCCCGGAGCGTCACCCGCACCGAGGGGTGGCGGCGCCCGAGACCGACGATCGCGGCGGGCAGGATCGCCCGCGCGGCCGTCGGGAACGCGGCAACGCGGAGCGTGCCGGTCACCTCGTCGCGCGTCGCCGCGAGGTCGGATTCGGCGGCCGCGATCGCCGCGGTGATCGTGTCCGCGTGGCGCACGAGCAGCTCGCCGGCCGGCGTGAGGCGGACCAGGCGGCCGTGGTGCTCGAGCAGCGGCACGCCCGCCTCGGCCTCGAGGACCTTGAGCTGCTGCGAGACGGCCGACGGCGTGACGGAGAGCGCGGCGGCAGCCGCCTTGATCGTTCCCCTTCGCGCCACCTCGCGCAACAGCTGGAGCCGCCAGACGCCGAGCACCGAGCCCTCCTCCGCGCGCTCCCCTGCAGCCTGGCTGAAGCGTACCGCCGGGGCACGTCGGGGGCGGCTGCCGCACCGCGCTGATAGCATCGATCGGTGGCCCGCTTCTACGACATCGACGCCGCCAACGCGCTCGTGCCCGAGCTCGCCGGCGTGGCCGGGCGCCTGCGGGATCACCGGGCTGACCTGATCGCGCTCCGCGACGAGGCGCGTGCGCGCCAGGCCGCCGGGGTGCCGGAGGGCGGCTCGCAGGACGCCTCGCCGGACCTCGAGATCCGGCGGATCGACCTCCGGATGCGCGGGATCGTCGACCAGATGCAGGCCGAGGTGATGTGGCTCGTCGAGCGCTCGATCGAGCTCCGGGAAATCCAGACCGGCCTGCTCGACCTGCCCGCGCTCGTCGCCGGCCGCCAGGTGTGGCTGTGCTGGCGGCTGGGCGAGGACGAGATCGGCTGGTGGCACGAGCTCACGACCGGGTTCGCGGGGCGCCGGCCACTCTCCGAGCTCGAATGACCGAGGCGGCGGCTCGCGCAACGGCGCGCCCGGCGCGCATCCAGCAAGGCGGTCGCGCCAAGGCGTACCGCCCGCTCCCCGACGCCGACCGGCGCGCGGCGTTCGAGGCGGCGCTCGACGCGTACGGCGGCGGCGACTTCTTCGCCGCGCACGAGCTGCTTGAGCCCGCCTGGATGGGCAGCGCGGAGCTCGCCGAGCGTGAGCTCGACCAGGGACTGATCAAGCTCGCCGCGGCGTACGTCCACGCCGTCCGCGGCAACCCGGCCGGCGTCCGGAAGAACCTGCTCGGGGCGCGGCGGCGACTCGCGGAGGGCGCGAGCGCCGGTGCCGCGGCGCGGGTGGACGTCCCGGCGCTCCTCGCGGCGATCGACGACCGGCTTGCCGCGCTCGACGGGCCCGAGCCCGCCGCGGCCTTGGTCCCCCCAGCAATCCGGAGGTGTTCATGACCCAGCCGCAGGGTGTTCCCCAGCTCGACGTCCTGTACGCCGACATCCGGCGCCGTGACCCGCTCCGGCCTGCGACGATCGTGGACGTGCGCGAGGCGAACGAGCTCGCGCAGGTCCGTGTGGCAGGGGCGATGCACGTGCCGTTCTCGGAGATCGGCGCGCGGCTCGGGGAGCTGCCGCGGGACGTGCCGCTGATGATCCTGTGCGCGTCGGGCAACCGGTCCGCCGCCGTGACGAACCACCTGATCGCCAACGGCTGGACCGACGTCGGCAACATCGCCGGCGGGATCAACGCCTGGGAGCGGGCGGGGCTGCCGGTCGAGCGCGGCTAGCGGGGGCGGTCGTTCCCGCGCGGAAGCCGCAGGAGCGCCCGGGCCGGCCGCGCAGCCTGGGCCCGACCCGCTGCCTCCGCGAACCCTCACCGTCGTGGCGGTCTGCGGAAGTACGGCGGGCAGGTCGCGCGCGGCGCAGCGACCGGTCCCCGCCGGGGCGCGCTCAGTGCCGGATCGTGTCCTGTGAATCCGGGGCGCCGGCCGCGACCTGGAGGGCGATCTGCTGCAGGGCCCCCGCCAGCTCCTGTGCGATCGCGGGCGACATCCGGACGACCGCGACGATGTCCGACGACTCCGTCTGGCCGTCCGGCCCGCCGAACGGATCGGCGCGCGTCAGCGCGATCGCGAAGCCCCGGGGCCCGGCATTGATCGAGAACCCGTCGGCGTAGATGTCCGGCCGGTCGCGGTCGCTCATCCGCGTCCTCCCTGTGTGCTCATGGTCCCGAGCAGGGCGTTCAGCGCCGGCGCAGCCGCCTCCAGAGCGCCAGTGTGCGCTCGCGGTGCGCGAACGCGACCCCGATCGCGACGAGGATCGCGAAGTTGAGCATCCCGACGCCCATCGCGTTGAGGTAGCCGAGCTGCTGCCCGATCTCGCCCTCGATCTTCAGGGCCGGAACGGTCGCGCCGAGGATGCCGAGCTGGAAGAACGGCTCCTGCGGGGCAAGGTTCGTGCGCGCGCTGCCGGTCGTCACGCCGGACGCCGTCTCGCCGCCGATCGCAAACGCGTTCGAGCCGCTCACGAGCGGCGCCGAGCCCGCGATCCCCTCGCCGAGGTCGGTGCCGTCGAGGTGCTTCCAGCCCGGGTGGCTGCCGTCCGGGGTCGGGACCGTCCAGTACTGCTCCGGGCGGACCTGGCTGCCGTCCGTGCCGCCCACGAGGTAGAGGACCCCGTTCGCGGTCCACCCCGCGGCGTCCGCACGCGGCCCGGGCAGGTTCGTCTGCTCGCTCACGCGCCACGAGGTCACCGCGCCGGCGTCCGTCTCGGTCGCCTGGCCCGAGCCGTCCGTGGCGCCCTGGCCGCTCGTGCCTTCCGCCGCGCCGCCGTGCCCGCCGTCACCTTCGGCGGCACCCGGGTGGCCGATCGTGCCCACCTGGACAGTGGCCACCGGCCCGTTCGCGCCCTCGCCGCCCATCAGCCACAGGTAGTCCCCGACGAGGGCCATCGAGGCCTCGGTCACCGCCTCGAACAGCGGCGCCTGCGCCACCCACGGCTCAAGCTCGCCGTTCGTGGCCAGGAGCGCCTTCCAGACGGTGTTCGTCGGCCCGTCGGCGTTCGCGCCGCCGGCCACGATCAGCCCGTCACCCGCGGCGACGACCGCCGCTCCCGCGCGCGCCTCCGGCAGCGCGAGATCCTCGACCTCGGTCCACTCGCCCAGGCCACCCTCGGCGCTCGGCGTCAGGGCGTACACGGTCGTCGTCGGCGCGCCGTCCGCGTCCTCGCCGCCGATCACGTACACCGAGCCGCCGAAGAACGTGACGGCCGCGTTCGCCCGCGGCTCGGGCAGGGCCGGGCCGGGTGCCCAGCGGTCGAAGTTGCCGCTGCCCACCGTGGGCGCGACGAACACGTCCGCCGAGGCGGTTGATCCGTCCGACCCGCCGATGTACAGCACGTTCGTGCCGACCTGGACCGCCCCGCCGTCGGCGCGTGCGGCCGGCAGCGCGAGCTCCTGGGGTGCCGGATGCCACGGCAGTGTCGAACCCGGCTCGGGCGGGCACGGCAGCCCCTCGTTCTCCGGCGGGCAGAGGTTGATCGGCGACCACGCGAGCACGCCCAGATCGAGCGTCCGCTCGACCGTGAAGTAGTACGCGCGGTCCGGGATGTAGCCGATGAGGAAGATGCTGACGACGAACCAGAACAGCGCCTTCGCGCTGGCCCAGCCCCAGCCGTCGGCGTCGAACAGGCCGAAGAACGCGCGACGGCGGGTGACCGGCCGGCCGGACGGGAGCGCCTGCGTCGCCATCGCTCAGCCTCCCACCGTGAGCGTGCCCGTCATGTTCGGGTGCACGCTGCAGACGAACGTGTACTCGCCGGCGGCGAGCGCCGGGACGCTGTACGTGGCCGTCGTCGGCCCGCTGACGATCTCGCCGTCGAACACCTTCTGACTGTTCGCGTCGAGAACGTCGACGTCGTGCGGGATCCCCTGGTCGCGGTTCTCGAACACGATCTGGAACGCGGTGTCGGCCGGCGCCGCGAGCTCCGACTGGTCGAACGCGATGTTCTCCGCGGCGACCTCGACGGCCTCGCCCGTGGGCTCGCCCGACGGCCCGGCCGTGGGCGACGGGCCGGCACTGCCGCCCGGTGACGCCGATGCCGAGGGCTGCGCGAACTCGTCCGCCCAGCAGGCCGGATACGGAGTGGCACCGGGCTCCGGCTGGTAGTTCGGGTCGACCCAGCCCTCGAACGTGAGCGGCTCGCCGTCGGGGCCCAGGATGGGCTCGTTGAGCTCGGGGTCGCGCATCTCGTACTCGACGCCCTTCTCGGCGCGCAGGAACGCGATCAGCTCGTCGATCTGCCGGTAGTTGAGCGGCCCGGGCGGATTGCCCGTATCGGCCCACACCGGCATCTGGCTGTTCGGGTTGCCGCACGCGTACCGGCCGCCCACTTCGAGGATGTTCCGGAGGTACTCCTCGGACAGGTGCGCGAACAGCTTGTCCTGGCGGTTGAGGGTCGGCCCGATCCCGCCCTCGCCGTTCACCCCGTGGCACCGGGCGCAGTTCGCCTGGTAGATGTTGTAGCCGCGCTCGACCGCGGTGACCTGCTGCGCCTCGGCCTCGACCGACAGGCGCGACTCGGTCAGACCGCCCGGCGCGCCGAGCTCGTAGAAGTAGTACGCGATCACGAACAGGGCGACGATCGTGACCGCGAGGAACCCGACCCAGCGGGCGCTCGCGGACTGGCGCACGATGCCGGCCGCCCGCTCCGGGCTCAGCTCCGTCCGATGGACGGAGGGTGGCGCGGTGAAGCGGTCCGCCGGCGCGGGCAGGCGCTCCTCGTCCGGGCGTGGCGCCGGGAGTCGCTGCGCGGGGTCCTGGCCGGGCTGATCGGTCATCGGGCTCCCTGTGGCTGGTCGGGATCGGGCTCGTTGGGTGGGACGCGGCGGCTAGATGCAGCCGGTGGGCGTGCGCGGCGGGATCAGCCCTGGCTGGCCGAGCGCGACGGGCAGCGGGCCGAGCGTGATCTTGCCGGTGTCGGCGACGAGCGTGCCATCCGGCTCCACGCGCGCCGCGAAGCGGTCCATGCCGCGCGGGGCCGGACCGAACTGCTCGCCCGCCGCCTTCACGCCGAGACGGTCGTAGCGCGACCCGTGGCACGGGCACTCGAGCCAGAAGTTGCGCAGGCACGGGTTGGGCTTGCAGCCGAGGTGCGGGCAGCGCTGGTACATCACGCGGACGTTGAGGGCCGTGCCGTCGCCGGTGGGGTCCTCGCCGGGCACGAACTGCTGGCGCGCCGGATCGACGAGCGCGACGAACGCCTTCGCCTCGCTCACGTAGACGGGGAAGCCCTCCTCGATCGGGATCGTCGTGTTCTTCGACTTGATCTCGTCGAGCGTGCCGATCCGGATCTCGCCCCCGAACTCGCCCGACAGGTTCGGCCACAGGAAGCCGATGCTCCCGGCGGTGACCTCGAGCAGCCACACGCCGATGCCGGCGGCGAGCGAGCCGCGCAGGAGCTCGCGTCGCGAGACGCCCTGGACCTGCTCGTGGCGGAGCGCCTTGATCGCCTCCTTCGTGAGGGCCTGGGGTTGGTGCGCGGGTTCGACGTGGTAGTTGCTCATGTCTCGTTCCGCCTCAGAGCGCGAAGTGCAGCCCCGGGCTGCTGATCTCGAAGAACGGGAGGTACGGAATGACGAAGCTGTAGCCGGGGCCGCGGAAGAAGATCCCCACGAACGTCACGAACAGGCCCAGTGCGGCGAACAGCGAGAACAGCACGACCGCGGTCTTGCGCTCGGACGGTCGCGTGGCGTGGATGTTGCCCCGGTCGACGTACGGGATGAACGCCGCCCCGACGAGGACGACGGTCGGCACGAGGACGCCGGCGACGGTCGGGTGGAAGTACGCGAGCAGCTCCTGGAGCCCGAGGAAGTACCACGGTGCCTTCGCGACGGCGGGCGTCACGTTGCCGTTCGCCAGCTCCTCGAGCGGGGCGTTGATCACGACCCCCATCACGAGCAGGAAGATGCTCATCACCGCCGCCGCGAGGAACTCGATCGACAGCAGGTGCGGCCAGGTCATGACCGTGTCGTCGGGCTCCTTCTGGACCCGGACGACCGCGTCCTGCTTGACGAGCGCAAGCAGCCGGTACGGGCGCGCCGACATCGGCACGCGCTGCTTGTCGATCTCCGTCCTCCGGGACGGGTCGACGGGGAGGACGACGCGCTTCTCGGTGTCGGTCTTCTGATCCGTCACTGACCTTGCTCCTGCGGACCGCCAGGGGCTGGCGAGGCGAAGGCGCCGCCGAGCAGCGGAGCGAGCGCACGCCAACGTGCGTGAGCGAGCAGCGGAGGTGGCAACGCACGCATTCGACAGCTCATAGCGGTCCCGAGATGCCGCCGTCCTTGCGGATCCGCCAGAAGTGGACCGCGAGGAAGATCGCCGCGACGAGCGGGAAGACCATGATGTGGAGCACGTAGAACCGCAGCAGCGTGTTCTGGCCGACCTCGATCCCGCCGAGCAGGAGCAGCTTGGACGGGGTGTTGAACAGCGGCGCATAGCCGGCCATGTTCGACCCGATCGTGATCGCCCAGTAGGCGATCTGGTCCCACGGGAGCAGGTAGCCCGTGAAGCTGAGCATGATCGTGAGGAACAGCAGGACCACGCCCACGACCCAGTTGAACTCACGCGGCGGCTTGTAGGCCCCGTGGTAGAAGACCCTCATCATGTGCAGGACCACGAAGAACACCATCAGGTGCGCGGCCCAGCGATGGATGTTCCGGGTGAGCAGCCCGAACGTGACCCGGCTCTGGATCTCGAGGATGTTGCTGTACGCCTGGGTCTCCGACGGGATGTAGAAGAACATCAGGTACACGCCCGTGACCGTGAGCACGAGGAACAGGAAGAACGACAGCCCGCCCAGGCAGAACGTGTAGGCGAACTTCACCGCGTGCTGGCGGACCCGCACCGGGTG
>DASSPX010000035.1:0-8229 GCA_035699445.1 Candidatus Limnocylindrales bacterium
GTGAAGGGCGAGCCCGGCATGGCGGTGGATCGCGGCCCTCGTCGCCGGCTCGACCTCGAACTCGAGGGTCGTGGCCAGCCGGATCGCCCGAAGCATGCGCAGGGCGTCCTCCGAGAAGCGCGCGCCCGGGTCCCCGACGGCACGGAGGATGCGCTGCGCCGCATCGGCCCGGCCGCCGTGGGGATCGACCAGCGACGGGTCGGGCTCACCGCGGCGGTAGCCCCAGGCCATCGCGTTGACCGTGAAGTCCCGGCGCGCCAGGTCGTCCTCGAGCGCGTCGCCGAACTCGACCCGGTGCGGGCGCCGGAAGTCCGCGTACTCGTGGTCGCTGCGGAACGTCGTCAGCTCGTACGGCCGGCCGTCCCGCCGCACGGCCACCGTTCCGAAGGCGTTCTCGTAGACGGCGCCCGCCAGGAGCTCCAGCATCTGCTCCGGACGGGCGTCCGTCGCGAGATCCCAGTCGAGGGGCTCACGTCCGATGAGCACGTCGCGCACCGACCCGCCGACGACGAACACGGCGTGCCCGGCCGCGCGGAGCGTCGCCATCAGCTCGCGGACGGCGGCCGGCACGGCCTCGGCGACGCGGGCTTCGGCTGCCTGGTCGACCACGGCGGGGTCGTCCGCCACGGCGGGGATCAGTTCCGACCGAGGAACAGGTACGACCGCCAGGCCTCGTTCCGGACGTCCGTGAGGTAGGGGCTGAACAGCGAGTAGAGGTCGCTTCGCGGCTCGAATGGCACCCGCTGGAGCCTGAGCCGCGCCTCCTCCGGCGTCTTGCCGCCCTTGCGGTGGTTGCACGGCTTGCACGCGGCGACCAGGTTCTCCCACGAATGCGCGCCGCCCCGGTGGCGGGGCAGCACGTGGTCGAGGGTCAGGTCGTGGACCTGTCGCCCGCAGTACTGGCAGGTGTGCTTGTCGCGCGCGAAGATCTCGCGCCGGGTGAGCTTCACCCTGGGGCGCGGCCGCCGGATGTGGTGCTGGAGGCGGATCACGGACGGCGCCCGGTACACCTGGCGGACGGTGCGGATCTCGGTGTGGTCGTACTCGAGCACCTCGGCCTTCGAGCCGAACACCAGCCGGAACGCCCGCGGGATGTTGCAGACGTTCAGCGGCTCGTAATTCTGGTTCAGCACGAGCACGACGCCGTCCATCGGCGCGAACGATAGCGAAAAGGTGTCGCGAGGTACGAGGGGTGGGCGCCGGCGTTGATGCTGGCCGGGACTCGACTCCCGCGTGGGCACGCTCGGATGCGTGCAATGACCGTCCAATCGGGGCTCGGTGCGCGCACGCTCGCCGCTCGGCTCATGCCCGGACGGCATCAGAAGGCCCGGGAGGGCGAGCTCCGGCTGGGGCTCCGCTTCGAGACATGGAGCCTCCGGCTTGCGACGAGCGACCCGTGACCGCATCCTCTCCCGGACGCGCGGCGCCGCCGCGCACCTCGCGCGATGGAGCGGGCCGCGTTGATCTGTCCGGGATGCGGAGTCGAGAACCGGGCCGGCCGGAAGTTCTGCAGCCAGTGCGGCGAGGCGTTCGACCTCGTGTGCTCGCGATGCGGGATGGCGAACGAGCCGGGCGCCCGGTTCTGCGGCGAGTGCGGGACCCAGCTCCAGGATCGTGACGGCGAGCCGTCGACCAGCACGTCCCGCGGCCCCACGGCAGCCGGGCCGGAAGGAGCCGGCTCCACGGCGGAGCGGCGGATGGTGTCGGTCCTGTTCGCGGATCTCGTGGGCTTTACGACGCTCGCGGAGGACCGGGACCCGGAGACGGTGCGGGACCTGCTCTCGCGCTACTTCGACACGGCACGCGCGACGATCGAGCGCCATGGCGGGGTGGTGGAGAAGTTCATCGGCGACGCGGTGATGGCGGTGTGGGGCACGCCGACCGCCCACGAGGACGACGCGGAGCGTGCCGTCCGCGCGGCGCTGGAGCTCGTGGACGCCGTTTCGTCCCTGGGCTCCGGGCTGTCCGCTCGGGCCGGGGTGCTCACGGGCGAGGCGGCGGTGACGATCGGGGCGACGAACCAGGGCATGGTCGCCGGCGACCTCGTCAACACGGCGGCCCGCCTCCAGGGCGTCGCCGACCCCGGCACCGTGCTCGTGGGCGAGACGACGATGCGCGCGGCGTCGGGCTCGATCGCGTTCGAGCCGATCGGCGACCAGACGCTCAAGGGCAAGACGACGCCGGTCCCGGCGTGGCGGGCGACGCGCGTCGTCGCCGCCCGCGGCGGGCACGGACGCAGCGACATGCCCGAGCCGCCGTTCGTGGGGCGAACGGAGGAGCTGCGCCAGCTCAAGGACCTGCTCCACGCGACCGGTCGCGACCGCCGCACGCGGCTGGTCTCGATCACGGGCCCCGCCGGGATCGGCAAGAGCCGCCTTGCCTGGGAGCTCGAGAAGTACGTCGACGGCGTGACCGACGACGTCTGGTGGCATCGCGGGCGATCACCCTCCTACGGCGAGGGCATCACGTTCTGGGCACTGGGCGAGATCGTCCGCCGGCGTGCCGGCCTGATCGAAGGCGACGATGAGCCGACCACCCGGTCGCGCATCCGGGCCACCGTCGAGGCGTTCGTCGCCGACGAGGCCGAGCGCGAGCAGGTCGCCGGCGCGCTGCTGGCGCTGCTGGGCGTGGAGCCGGCGCCGGCCGCCGGCCGCGACGCGCTGTTTCCGGCCTGGCGCACGTTCTTCGAACGGATCGCCGAGCGCGGAACCACGGTCCTCGTGTTCGAGGACCTCCAGTGGGCCGATACGGGGCTCCTCGATTTCATCGACCACCTGCTGGGCTGGACGCGGGCGCTGCCGATCATGGTGATCACGCTCGCGCGGCCGGAGCTGTTCGACCGGCGACCGGACTGGGGCGCCGGGCACCGGACGCTCACCGCGATGGCGCTCGACCCGCTCGCGCCCGACGACATGCGGACGCTGCTCGATGGCCTCGTCCCCGGCCTCCCGGAGCCCGCGCTTGCCGCGATCGTCGACCGGGCCGAGGGGATCCCGCTGTACGCCGTCGAGACCGTCCGCTCCCTGCTCGCGGACGGGCAGATCCGGCGTGAAGGCGACGTCTACCGCCCGGTCGGCGACCTGACCGCGCTCCGCGTCCCCGAGACCCTTCGATCGCTCGTCGCCTCGCGCCTCGATGCGCTCGACGCCGGTGACCGGTCGCTCCTCCAGGACGCATCCGTGCTGGGGCAGGTGTTCGGTGTCCAGGCGCTGGCCGCGGTCACCGGGCGCAGCGAGGCCGATCTTGCGGCGCGGCTCGGCGCGCTGTCCCGTCGCCAGTTCATCGAGCTCGAGACCGACCCGCACTCACCCGAGCGCGGCCAGTACCGGTTCGTGCAGTCGGTCATCCGCGAGGTCGCGTACGCGACGCTGGCCAACCGCGACCGGCGGGCACGGCACCTGGCGGTGGCCCGCTACTACGAGTCGCTGGGCGACGACGAGGTCGCGGGCGCGCTCGCGAACCACTACCTCAGCACGCTCGCGCTGTCCGAGCCGGGCCCGGAGTCCGATGCGGTTGCCGCGCAGGCCCGCCTCGCGCTTCGCGGCGCCGCCGACCGGGCGGCGGAGCTCGGCGCACAGCGGCAGGCCGTGGCGTATCTCGAGCAGGCCCTCGGGATCACGCACGACGCCCGGGAGCGCGCGCCGTTGCTCGACCGGGCCGCTGCTGCCGCCGCCTCGGCCGCCATCCCCGAGGCGGAGGTCTATGCGCAGCGCGCGCTCGCCGCCTACGAGGAGATCGGCGAGGCGGTCGCCGCGGCACTCGCCCGTGCGCGACTCGGCCGAGTGCTCCTCGACGCCAGCCAGATCACGCGGGCACTGGAGGTCCTCGAGCAGGCCGTTGCCGACGCGGAGCAGCTCGAGGACCCGGGACCGCTCGCGACCGCGCTGGCGAACCTGTCACGTGCCTGCATGCGCCTCGCCCTGTCGGATCGCGCCGTCGCGGCGGCGGACCGTGCGCTCGCGATCGCCGAGCATCGCGATCTCGAGCCCGAGGTGGCCGAGGCGTTCATCAACAAGTCGTCTGCCCTCGGGCAGCTCGGCCGGCGCCGCGAGGCAACCCTCCTCGGGTTCGGCGCGCTCGAGGTGATTCGGCGGGTCGGCGACCGGGGGACGGAGATCCGCATCCTGAACAACACCGCCACGCATCTGTCGCTCGACGACCCGGAGCGCGCCGCCGAGCTGCTGCTCGAAGGCACCAAGCTCGCGCGCGACATCGGCAACCGCGGGATGTACAACTGGATCCTGGGCGTCGTGGCGATGCTCCGGTACAGCCAGGGCCGTGACTGGGACGAGCAGGTGCGCCTGTTGCGAGAGGCGCACGAGGAGGCGGGACTTCCGGCCGACAGGCTGCGGTTGCGGGGCCTCGCGAGCGTGTTCGAGACGGCCCGCGGGGAGCACCTCGAGGCGTACGACACCGAGGTGCGCACCCTGATCGCGCAGGAGGGTGACGTCGACGATCGCGTCGTGATCCTGCTCACGGCGTCGGGGACCGCTCGGGCGCTGGGACGCCCGACCGAGGCCTACGCGACCGCGATGGAGCTCTGGGCGCTCGCGCCGCCGAATCCTGAGCTGCCGCTCCTGGCCGCCCTCGGCGCCGCCATCGAGGAGGGTGATGCCGCCCACATCCGGGAGGCGGCGAGCCGGTTGCTGGAGGGGACCGTGACCGGCGCCTCGATCGCGTGCATGAAGGCGCACGCTCGAGGCGCGATCGCGGCCGCCGACGGCCGTGTCGAGGACGCCGTCCGCAGCTTCCTGGCGGCGCACGACGGCTACACCGAGCTCGGACTGACGTTCGAGGCGGCGATCGCGGCGATCGAGGCGCTCACGGCACTGCCGGACGCGCCAGAGCTCCGCGCCCGTGTCGATGCGGTCCGCCCGCTCCTGGAGGACCTGCGCGCTCGGCCCTGGCTCGACCGGCTCGACCGGGCGCTCCAGCGCTCGGCGAGCCAGGGAGCCGCAACGGGAGCGACGACGGCGGCCACGCCGACTGCGTGACCCGTTACCGGCCGGTGGGCTGTCCCGTTGCGGGGTCCCAGCCGCCCGCCTGACCGACCTTCGTCGCCAGGGGCCGTCCCAGCGCAGACGCGATGAACCGGGCCGCCTCGAGCACGCCCGGCAGCCGGACCCCGTGCTCGACGCCCATCGCATCGAGCGCGTAGACCAGGTCCTCGGTCGCGAGGTTGCCGGCCGCGCCCGGCGCATACGGACAGCCGCCCGTTCCGCCGGTGCTCGCGTCGAACGTGCGGACGCCATCGGCCAGGGCGGCCATCACGTTCGCGAGCGCCGTGCCCCGCGTGTCGTGGAAGTGGAACGCGAGGTCCTCGGGGTCGAAGCCGGCATCCGCGGCCGTGGCCACCAGCGCACGCACCTGCGGCGGCACCCCGACCCCGATCGTGTCGCCGAAGCACACCTCGTCCAAGCCGAGGTCGCGCAGGCGCACCGCCACGCCCACCGCCGTCGCCGGCGCCACCGCGCCCGTATACGGGCAGCCGAACGCGGTCGAGACGTACGCGCGCGTCCACAGGCCCGCCGCCCGGGCCGCATCGACCACCGGCGCGAAGGCCGCGAGGCTCTCGGCGACGGTCATCCCGATGTTCCGGGTCGTGAACGCGTCGGTCGCAGCGGTGAACACGGCGATCGCGCGGGCGCCGGCGCGGACCGCGCGCTCGTAGCCGCGGAGGTTCGGGACGAGGACGGGGTAGCGCACGCCCGGGGTGTCCGGCAGCGATGGCAGCAGCTCGTCCGCGTCTGCGAGCTGGGGGATCGCGTCCGGGCGAACGAAGCTCGTCGCCTCGATCTCCCGGAGACCCGCCGCGACCAGCAGCTCGATGAACCGCCGCTTCGTCGCCAGCGGCACCGGCGTCGACTCGTTCTGGAGACCGTCGCGCGGCCCGACCTCGTAGATCCGGACCCGGTCGGGCATCGGGGAGCGGCGGGCCGTCAGACCCGCGGCGGGTCCATCGCCCGCTCGATGCGCGCGATCTCCACCTCGATCCGCCCGACCTCCGCCGATGCCTCCGCCCACGCCTCGCTGCCGAGCGGGGCGGCATTCCGCCGACGGCGAGCCTCGGCGTGCTGCTCGAGGAGCTGCTCGCGGGTCGGCTCGGCGGTGGCCGGGGCCCGGACCTTGGCGGCGGCGGGCGGGGTGGGATCGGTCCGTCGGGTCATGACGCTGCTGTTCCTCCTGCGGTGGGAGAGTATGGGCTGGGCTCGACGACCGCGAGCAGCTGGCCGCGTGTCACCTGATCGCCCACCCGGGCCTCGAGCGCGGTCACGGCTCCCGCGTGCGGCGCCACCACGACATGCTCCATCTTCATCGCCTCGAGGGTGGCGACGGGCGCGCCCGCCGCGACCTCCGACCCGACCTCGACGTGTAGCCCGATGACCACTCCCGGCATCGGCGCGGTCAGCCGGTCGCCGGTGCCGCCGCGATGGCCGCCCGCCCCCGCCGAGGCCGCTCCCTCGTCCGGCGGCGGCGCCAGCCGGAACGCGACGCTCCGACCTTCGACGTCGACGTACGCCACGCCGTCGACCACGATCGCGCGGCCCGGACGCGCTCCATCCCTCGCGACCGCGGGCAGGGCGACGAGCCGCACCTCCTCGCGCTCGTCCGTCGTGAGCCGCAGGCGCGGAGCCGCGTTCATCCGCCAGCCGCCCGCCCAGACATCGCCGGCCAGCGCCGTGTGGCCGAGCGCGCCGGCCGCGGCGGCCCAGACCGCCTCGCCGAGCGTCGGCGGCTCCCATCCCGCAGGCGGCCAGATCCGGTCGAGCGTGTCCGTCCGTGCGTCGCCCGCCCGGACGACCGGCTGTCGGACCAGCCAGCGGAGGAAGCGAAGGTTCGTGACGACGCCGATCACCACGGTCCGGTCCAGGGCATCCGCGAGGCGGTCGAGCGCCTCGCCGCGGTTGTCGCCGTGGGCGATGACCTTGGCGAGCATCGGGTCGAACCGGCCGCTGACGACATCGCCCGCATCGATCCCGGCGTCGACCCGGACGCCGGGGCCCTCCGGCCACGCGAGCTCCACGACCCGACCGGTCTGCGGCAGGAACCCCTGCTCGGCGTCCTCGGCGTACAGGCGCACCTCCACGGCGTGGCCGCGGCGGCGGACGTCGAGCTCTGCCTGGTCCAGCCCGAGCGGCTCGCCGGCCGCCACGCGGAGCTGCTGCTCGACGAGATCGAGCCCGGTGACCAGCTCGGTCACGGGGTGCTCCACCTGGAGCCGGGTGTTCATCTCGAGGAAGTGGAAGCTGCCGTCCTCGTCGACGAGCAACTCGACCGTTCCCGCGGAGACGTACCCGACCGCGCGCGCGAGCGTGAGGGCCGCCTCCGTGATCGCGCGACGGAGCGAGGGCGTGACGGCCGGCGAAGGTGTCTCCTCGAGGACCTTCTGGTGCCGCCGCTGGATCGAACAGTCGCGCTCGCCGAGGTGGACGCCGTGCCCGTGGGCGTCGGACAGCACCTGGACCTCGACGTGGCGACCGCCCTCGACGAGCCGCTCGAGGATCAGCCGGTCGTCGCCGAATGCCGCCGCGGCCTCGCGCCGGGCGGCGGCCAGCGCCGACGGAAGGTCCGGCAGCGTGCGCACGACGCGCATGCCCTTGCCGCCCCCGCCGGCCGCCGGCTTGACGAGCACCGGCAGCCCGATGCGGCCGACGGCCGCCTCCAGCGAGGCGTCGGACTGGTCCGGCTCGTCGTAGCCCGGCAGCACGGGGATCCCGAGCCCGGCGGCGAGCCGGCGTGCCGCCGCCTTGTCGCCCATCGCCGCGATCGCCTCCGGCGGCGGCCCGACCCACCGGATCCCCGCTGCCTGGACCGCGGCCGCCAGGTCGGGGCTCTCGGCGAGGAAACCGAAGCCGGGGTGGAGCGCGTCCGCGTCCGCCGCGCGCGCCGCCGCCACGACTGCATCGACGTCGAGCAGGTTCACGGCATCCTCGCCCTCGGTGGGAGGGAGCACGGCCTCGATCCCCAGCCGGTGCGTCGTGCGCTCGATCCGGCGCGCGATCTCGCCCCGGTTCGCCACGAACACCCGGCGGATGGCGATCGGCGCGAACGGGGAAGCGCCTTTAGGGATCACTCGTCTGCGGGCTGCCAGTCCGGCCGGCGCTTCCCGACGAACGCGGCGAACCCTTCCCGGGCCTCCGGGCTCACCCGCTGCCGGGCGATCACCCGCGCGGTATGCCACTTCGCCGCGCCGTGGGACAGCCCGCGGACCTCGCGCACGATCGCCTT
>DASSPX010000036.1:0-9275 GCA_035699445.1 Candidatus Limnocylindrales bacterium
GCCGAGAACGTGGCGGCGCTCGAGGACGACCGTCTTCAGGCCGCCGCGAGCGAGGTAGGCGGCGGACACGAGGCCGTTGTGGCCGCCGCCGATGACCACGGCGTCATAGCGCTGGGGCACGCGCGAACTTCCTCTCCTCGAATGCGGTGGGCGCGTGGCGGAGGGTAGCGGAGGCGGCCGTCGTGCCGCTTCGTGACCGGATCTCTGTCCCTCCAGGCGGGATTCCTGTCCAGGCTGGCTTCCGGTGTCGGCGGCTGAGTGTGATAGTGTGTGTGCGCTGGAATTCACACTGGACCTGATCCGCATGAGCCTCGTGCGCACGAACATCACCCTGCCCGAGGAGGTTCTCGCCAGGGTCGACGAGGTCGCCGGGCCACGCGGCCGAAGCCGCTACATCGCGGACGTCGTCGCCCGGCAGGTACGGCGCGACCACGCGCGCAGGGTGTTCTCGGAGCTTGCCGGCGCGCTCAAGGGCTCGACCACGTGGGGCACGACGGACGAGGAGGTGCTCGAGACGATCCGGCGGCTCCGGGACGACACCGAGCGAGAGCGCCGGATCTGGGGAGCGGAGGCCGTCGATGAGATACCTGCTGGACACGACCGTGCTCGTCGATCACGTGCAGGCGAGAGCCGGAGCGGTCGCCGTCGTGGCACAGCTGTTCAGCGAGCCGAATGACCTCTTCGTGTGCGACGCCGTGGTCGCCGAAGCGCTGTCGCTGGGCCCGGCAGACGAAGTCGCCGCGATCGGCCGCCTGATCGACGCGCTCGAGTACGTGGCTACCACGCCGGATGCGGCTCGATGGGCCGGCACGTCACGCCACCGGCTCCGCCGGACGAGCCCGAGGCAGCTCGGTGACGCCCTCATCGCGGGCGTCGCCTGGGACCTCCAGGCAACCGTGGTGACCCGCAACCCGCGGGACTTCGAAGTGCAGGGGGTGCCCGTCCTCGCCTACGGCGACCAGGCAGCCTGACCGGGCGCGCCTCGGTCGAGCGTGAGCTGACGGCGGTGGCGCCGACAGGGCGCCCAGCTGACGGTCAATTCGGCTGCGACCGATGGCGACGGCGAGGAGACTGCCGACACCGGGGGGGTCGGGGCCGAGGCCGCGTCCCGGGACGCGCGCGACCGCCGCGACCGCCGCGCCCCGCGCGCCCTCGCCCGCTCAGAGCCCCGGCGGCCGGTCCTCCGGCAGTGACGCCGCGCCCGCCGCCACCCGCCAGCGGCGGATCGACCACGACCCGACGAGGCCGTTCGCGACGTACGGGTCGCGCGCGACGAACGACTCGACCCGCGCGGCCTCCGGGGCCCGGAACACGAGCACCGTCTCGTCCGCCGGATCCTCGAGCGCCCCACCGAGCAGCAGCTCGCCGCGCCCCGTGAACTCGTCGGCGAGCGAGAAGTGCGCGGCCCGGAACGGCTCGCGGCGGGCGAAGTAGTCGTCGACGACCTGGTACCGGAGGATGAAGTACGGCACGAGCCGCAGGATACGGCCGGGCATACTGTGGGCGATCCACCGGAGGAACCCCCTTGAGCGTCGGCACCGCCTTCCACGCGCGCACCGCACCCCTGAACCGCAAGCAGCAGTGGCGCGAGTGGTCGGGCTACTTCGCGTCGAGCGCGTATGCCGACGCGCACGACATCGAGTACAACGCCATTCGCGAGGCGGCCGCGCTCATCGACGTCAGCCCGCTCTACAAGTACCGGGTGAGCGGGCCGGACGCGCAACGGCTCGTCGATCGCGTGATCACCCGCGACGCGGCGAAGCTCGTCCCCGGCCGCGTCTTCTACACCCCGTGGTGCGACGAGCACGGCAAGGTGATCGACGACGGGACCATCCACCGGCTCGACGACGGCTCGTTCCGCTGGACCGCCGCCGACCCGCAGTACCGCTGGCTTCGCATGAGCGCCGCGGGCCTGGACGTCACGATCGAGGACGAGACCGAGGCGATCGCCGCGCTCGCGCTCCAGGGGCCGTTCAGCCGGGCCGTGCTCGAGGCGGCGACCGGCGAGGACTTCGCCGACCTGCGCTACTTCCGGCGCCGCCCCGCCGCGTTCCGGGTCGGGCGCTCGAACGTCGCTGTCGACGTGAGCCGGACCGGGTACACCGGGGACCTCGGCTACGAGCTCTGGATCCCCGCGCAGCATGCCGCCGCGGTCTGGGACCAGCTCATCGAGGCCGGGCAGGCGCACGCGATCCGGCCCGCGGGCATGCTTGCCCTCGACGTCGTGCGGCTCGAGGCGGGCCTGATCCTGCTCGAGGTGGACTACACCTCCGCGCGCCACGCGCTCAACCCGGAGCAGAACTACAGCCCGTACGAGATCGGCCTCGGGCGGCTGGTGACGTTCGAGAAGCCGGAGTACATCGGGATGCGCGCGCTGCTCGCCGAGCAGGAGCGCGGCGGCCCCGCCCGGCGGCTGGTCGGCCTCGTGCTCGACTGGTACGCGATCGAGGCGCTCTATGACGAGCAGGGGCTGCCGCCCGCCATCTCCCCGTCGGTCGACCGGTCGCACGTGCCGGTGTTCGCCGGCGGGCGCCAGGTCGGCAAGGCGACGTCGCGCGGCTGGAGCCCGATCCTCAAGCAGGCGATCGCGCTCGCCAGCGTCCCGCCCGCCTGGGAGCGCCCGGGCTCGAAGGTCGAGGTCGAGTGGACGGTCGAGGGCCGCCGCGGGCGGGTGCCGGCAACCGTCGTCGACCTTCCGTTCCTTGACCTGGAGCGCAAGACCGCCTAGGCGAGCGTCCGCTCCGCGAACGCCTCGAGCCGCTCGAGGGCGGCCGGCAGGTCCGTGCGCCCGAAGCCGAGCCGGAAGTGGTTGCCCGGATGGCCGAACACCGAGCCGGGCGCGAGGAGCACGCCCTCCGTCTCGATGAGCTCGTCCGCGAAGCGGTCGATGCTCACGTCGGCGAGCAGCCGCGGGAACCCGATCGAGCCGCCGCGCGGGCGCACCCAGGCGAACCGTCCCGCCTGGCGCGCGAAGAACTGGTCGAGCAGCGCCAGGTTCGACTCGACGATCCCCCGCGAGCGGCCGAGCACCTCGCCCCGCGCCCGCAGCGCGATGAGCGCGAGGAGCTCGGACGGTGCCGCGTTGCAGATCGTCGTGTAGTCCTTGAACCGCGCCGCGCGGTCGAGCAGCGCCGTGTCGTGCGTCGCGAGCCAGCCGATCCGCAGCCCGGCGAGCGCGAACGACTTCGACATCACCCCGAGCGAGACGGCATGCGGGGCTGCGTCGGCTCCGGCCGGCAGGCGGTCGGCGGGATCGAGCTCGAGGTACCGGTACACCTCGTCGGACAGCAGGGTCGCGCCCGCCTCGGCGGCGAGGTCCACGATCGCCCGGTACGTCGCCGCGTCCGGCAGCGCCCCCGTCGGGTTGTGGGGCGCATTGGCGACGATCAGCCGGGTGCGCGGCGTGATCTCCCGGCGGAGGCGGTCGAGATCGATCGCCCACCCCTCGTCCTCGCGCAGCTCGTGCAGGGTGACGTCCGCGCCGACCGCGCGGGCGACCTCGTGGAGGCTCTGGTACGCGGGCCACACGACGATGGCGTGGTCGCCCGGTCCGAGCAGCACGTTCGCGAGCACGAAGATCCCCTCCTCGGCACCCGAGAACACGAGGACCTCGTCGGCCTGGATCGACTCGTACAGCGAGGCGATCTCCGCGCGCAGGAGTGGATGGCCGGGCGCCTCCGTGTACCCGAGCGTCAGCGATTCCCAGAGCGCCGACGTCTCGGCATCGGCAAGCGCGAGCAGGTCGCGCATCGCCCAGCCCTGCACGTCGGAGGCGCACAGGAGATGCCGGGCGGAGAACTCGTAGCGGGCGAAGAACCGTTCGAGGGCGAAGTCGTCGATGCGCATCGCCGACATCATGCCGTCCCCTACCCTGCGCGCGTGCAGGAGCTCGTCATCGTGGGCGTCCCGACCGCGCTCGGCGGCCATCTCGGCGGCATGGAGCGGACGCCCGGACGGCTGCGGGAGGCCGGGCTCCCCGACCGGCTGGCCGACGCGCTGTCGATGTCGGTCGTCGATGCCGGCGACGTCCCGATCGATCCGGGGTTCGCGCCGGATCCGCATCCGACCGCGAAGAACGCGGACCGGATCGCGGCGTTTCTGCCCCTCGAGGCCGGGCTCGTCGCGCGAACGGGCGCCGGCGCCACGAACGGAGCGTCCCGCCTCCTCATCCTGGGCGGCGATTGCACCGCGCACGCCGGGGCGCTCGCGGGGCTGCGCCGGGCACGTCCCCAGGCGCGCTTCGCGATCGCGTGGTTTGACGCCCACGGCGACCTGAACACGCCCGACACGACGCCCTCGGGCAATGTGTGGGGCATGCCGTTCGCGATGCTGCTGGGGCGCGGGCGTCCCGATCTCGTGGCCGCGTGCGACGGTCCGACGGTCGCGCCGGAGGATGCCGCGCTCGTCGGCGGCCAGGTGCTCGACGAGCCCGAATCCCGCTGGCTGGCGGCGTCGCCCGTGGCCCACTTCGGGGCGGGGATGGTCCGGACGGCGGCCGGGCTCGCCGCACTCGAGGCGTGGGCCCGTGTCGTCTCGACGCGCACCGACGGCGTCTACGTCGCGGTCGACATGGACTGCCTCGATCCGTCGACCGGCGTCGGGGTCCAGATGCCGGAGCCCGGCGGCCTGGCGCTGGAGACCCTGCTCGCGGTCGTCCGCGCCCTCGACCGCGCGCTCGGCGTCGTGGGCGTCGGCGCGACGGGCGTGAACCTCGTCGGGCGCGACCCCGGCCCGACCGTGGATGCGATCGTCGCCCTCGCGACGGCGGCCTTCCGGGATGGTGACGGAGGCGGCGATCGCCCCCGCTAGGCGTCCACCGCCACGAGCCCGGCCGCCAGCGACCGGAACGCCTCCTCGTCCAGCCCGGTGCCCTCCAGCAGCCATGACCGCTGCGCGCCCCGGTCCACGACCACCGCCCAGCCCCCGTCGTCGGTCGTGATCAGACGCCCGGCGAGCGGCCCGACCGGCACGTCCGCCACCTCCGCGCCAGAGGGCACGCAGCCCGATGCGTCCGGGCAGAACGCCCCCTCGCGCAGCCGGATCCGCGCGCCCGCGGGTCCGCGGTACGCGATCTCGAGCCAGCCGCCGCCCGCCAGCCGGTACGTGCCCGACTCGACGAACCAGCCATCCGGGAGCACGGGGCACAGGACGATCCAGTCAACCGCCTCCGCGACGGCGAGGTAGAAGTCCCGGTTCTCGGGCGAGCCGGCGCACGCGGCCGCCGTCCCGGACGAGGGCGGCTCGGGGCTCGCGGCCGGCGGACTCGACGTCGGATCGGGGCTGCCGGGTGACCCGGCCGGAACGGAGCCGACAGGCGCCGGCGGTGTGTCCAGCGAGGCGACGGGGGGCGTGCCCGCGTCGGATGCGGCCACGGCCGGGGACCCGGCCGCCTCGACGGACGGTGAGCGCTCGCCGGTGCCCCCGCACGCTGACACGGCGAGTCCGATCGCCGCGATGAGCGGAAGCATCCGGCGCGCCGTGACGGGACCGGGGCGCGCGCGATGCACGTGCGCAGCGTACCGGCACGCCGTAAACGGGCGCCGGCTCAGGGGACCCGCAGCACCTCACCCGGCACGACGTGCGCGGGCTGCCGCCCGAGGGCGGCCAGGACGGCCCGCAGCGGCCCGCCGTGGGTGACGATCACGGTCGGCGCGTCGGATGCCAGCGCGAGCTCCAACGCCCCGCGCACCCGGGCGACCAGGTCGACGTGCCGCTCGCCGCCGGGCCAGTCCACGGGCGCGCCGCGCAGGAGGGCGTCGGACACGACCGGCCAGCGGGCGACGACCTGGTCCCACGTCAGGCCGTCGACCTCGCCCATGTCGGCCTCCGCCCAGGAGCCCTCGATGCGGACGTCCGACGCCAGCGCGGCGGCGATCGGGTCGGCCGTCTCGCGCGCACGCAGGAGCGGGCTGCTGAGGACCGACGCCCCGCTCGGCACCTCGTGCGCGAGACGATCGGCCACCTCGGCCGCCGTCAGCCGGCCCGTGTCGTCGAGCGGCGGGTCGCTCCGGCCGCAGAAGCGGACCCCGGACCACGCGGTCGACGCGTGCCGCACGAGCCACAGCCGCGGTGCGTGCGTCACCTCCCGGCCGGCCCCGACACGGCCGCCGACGCGAACGTCGCCATCCCGTCGCGTACGCGAACCGCCGCCCGGAGAATTCCGATCGCGAGCGCCGCGCCCGTCCCCTCCCCGAGTCGAAGGTCGAGCTCCAGGATCGGCCGCAGACCGAGCGCATCGAGCGCGACCGCATGCCCGGGCTCGCTCGACCGGTGGGCGGCGATCCAGCGGGCCGGGGCGCCCGGGGCGAGGCGGGCCGCGAGCAGGGCGGCGGCGCCGGTGATGAAGCCGTCGAGGACCACCGGGACGTGCGCCCGGGTAGCCTCGAGGGTGATGCCGACGAGGGCGGCGATCTCGAGCCCGCCGAGCGCCGCCAGGACCCCGACCGGATCGAGCGGATCCGGCCCGTTGACCGCGATCGCCCGCTCGACGGCCGCGACCTTGCGCCGCCAGCCCGCGTCGTCGACGCCGGTGCCGCGGCCCGTCACGTCCCCGGGCGGACGGCCGGTCAGCGCTGCAACGATCGCGCTGGCCGCGGTCGTGTTGCCGATGCCCATCTCGCCGATGCCGATCACGTCAATGCCCGCTGCGACCAGCTGGGCCGCGAGCTCCCCGCCGGCCGCGATGGCGGCCTCCGCCTCCCGCCGCTCCATCGCCGGACCTGCCGTCATGTCCGCGGTCCCGCCGCGGATCCGGCGGGCCACCAGCCGCGCGCCACCCGATCCGGGGCCGCCCGGCCTGGCAGGACCGGCTACGCCGACATCAAGCACGATCACCTCGGTGCCGGCCGCGGCCGCGAGCTGGTTGACGGCCGCGCCACCGGCCAGGAAGTTGGCCACCATCTGCCCGGTGACGTCCGTGGGGTACGCGGAGATGCCGTGGCGCGCGACCCCGTGATCGCCCGCCGCGATGACGATCGCCGGCCGTCGCAGGGCCGGCCGCGGCCGTCCGGTGATCCCGGCGACCACGACCATGAGCTCCTCGAGGCGTCCCAGGCTGCCGGGCGGCTTGGTCAGCGCGTCGAGGTGGGCGCGAGCCTCGGCCATCGCTCTCTCCTCGAGCGGCGGGATCGCCGCGATCTCGATCGGCGGCGTGGCGGTCACGGCCTGCGCGGCAACGGGAGGGCGGCGGTCACGGCTGAGCCGCAGCGGGGAGGCCGGGCGATCACGGCTTGAGCCGCACCGGCAGACCGGCAATCACGAACCGGACCTCGTCGGCCGCGGCGGCGAACGCCTGGTGCACGAGCCCGGTCAGGTCGCGGAACGCGCGGGCGCCCGGGTCGAGCGGCGCCATCCCGACTCCGAGCTCGTCGCTCACGACGCACACCGGCCCATCGCGCTCGGTGAGTGCGTGGAGCGCGGCGTCCACCGGGCCGACGAGGATCGGCTCGAGGTCGACCGGCTCGTCGCCGGCCAACGCGCTCAGCCAGAGCGTGAGGCCGTCGACCAGCAGCGGCTCGCCGGGCACCGTGCTGCGTACGGCGCCCGCCAGGTCGGTGCCGACCTCCACGGTCGGCCACGCCCGCGGTCGGTGCGCACGGTGGAGCTCGATCCGGGCATCGAGCTCGGGGTCGCCCGACCAGGCGGTGGCGAGGAACCAGGCCCGCCCGTCGCCGGCCCAGCCGCGGGTCAGCTCGAGAGCGTGGCGTGACTTCCCGCTTCGCGTTCCGCCCAGCACGAGGACGAGCGGCGAGCCCACGTCAGGCGATCGGGGCAGGCAGCCGAACGACGGACGGGTCCACGCCGAACACCTCGCGGATCAGCTCCGGGGTGAGCACGCGTCCCGGCGGCCCGTCGGCGACCAGGCGGCCGGCGTCGATGACGAGCAGCCGGGGAAAGAACAGCGCGGCAAGCCCGAGGTCGTGGAGGACCGCGAGGACGGTCGTGCCGTCCCGCTCGTTGAGATCCACGAGCAGCTCCATCGTCTCCACCTGATGGCGGAGGTCGAGGTGGACCGTGGGCTCGTCGAGGATGAGCAGTGGCGCGGCCTGCGCCACGGCCAGCGCGATGAGCACGAGCTGACGCTCACCGAGCGAGAGCTCGCGGGCGTCGCGGCCAAGGAGGTGCCCGAGCCCCACGCGCTCGATCGCGGCGGCGACGGCCGCCCGGTCGGCCGGTCGCGCACCGCGGATGGGGTCCTCGTGCGGGATCCGCCCGAGCGCCACGACCTCCTCCACCCGGGTGGCGAACGGCAGCGTCGCCTGCTGCGGGACCATCGCGACGCGGCGCGCGATCGCGGCCGGCGAGAGACGGCGCACCGGCTCGCCGCGAAGAGCGACCGACCCGGCTGTCGGCTGGTTGATGCCCGTGATCACGCGCAGCAGGGTCGACTTGCCGGCGCCGTTGGGCCCCACGAGCGCCACGCGCTCGCCGGGCCGGATCGTCAGGTCCACGTCCGCGACCACGGGGCGGCCGCGGTAGGCGACGGTGACCCGGGAGAGCTCGATCACAGCTCGTACCCCGATCGAGATCGGCGCAGCAGCACGATGAAGAACGGCGCGCCGATGACCGCGGTGACGACGCCCACCGGGATCTCGCCCAGCACGCGTGCCATGAGATCGGCGAACGCCATGAGGCTCGCGCCCCAGATCGCAGCCAGGGGCAGGACCGCCCGCGCGTTCGGTCCCACGACCAGCCGCACCACGTGGGGGACGACGAGGCCCACGAACCCGATCAGCCCGCTGACGGTGACCGCGGCGGCCGTGACGAGCGATGCCAGCGCGAGCAGCAGCGTGCGCTCGCGCCGGACGTCGATGCCCAGGTGATGGGCCGCGTCCTCGCCCAGTAGCAGCGCGTTGATCGAGCGCGCCCGGAGCCCCATCGCCACCGAACCCAGCGCGATCAGCGGCACCGTACCGGCGAGCCGCTCCCACGACGCGCCGTCGAACGCCCCGAGCAGGTAGGCGAAGATCTGCCGGAGGGCCGCACCGGACAGGTACATCGCCATCGCGAGCCCCGCGGCGAGCAGCGATCCCACGGCGTAGCCGGTCAGCAGCAGCGAGGTCGTGGCCGAGATGCCGCTGATGCGCGACAGGCGGTAGACGGTGGAGACGGCAACGAGCGCACCGGCGAAGGCGAGCACGTGCACGAGGCCGAAGCCCAGGACCACGGCGCGGATGGGGAGCAGCACGCCCACGGCCGCTCCCAGCGCGGCGCCCGAGGCCGTGCCCAGCACGTACGGGTCCGCAAGCGGGTTGCGCAGGAGGCCCTGGAGCGTC
>DASSPX010000037.1:0-3264 GCA_035699445.1 Candidatus Limnocylindrales bacterium
GAGGCGCGTCGCCGCGAGCACTACGAGAAGCCGTCGGTGAAGCGCAAGCGCAAGGAAGCGAAGCGCAAGAAGAACGCCCGCGCGAGCCAGGGCTAGGCTGGCGACGGGCGGTCCGGCCGCCCGACCGGGTGGTCGATCCGATCCACCGCCCGAGGTGCCATCTCCGGTGTCCCTTCGAGAACGGATCCACGAGGACGTGACGGCCGCGATGCGGTCGGGTGACGTGCTGCGTCGCGACGTCCTGCGGATGGCCGAGAACGCGATCTACAACGTCGAGAAGGCGAAGCGCACGACGCTGTCCGAGGACGACGTCGTGGGCATCCTCGCGCGCGAGGTGAAGACCCGCCGGGAATCCGTCGAGGCCTTCCGCGGTGCCGGCCGAGAGGACCTGGCGTCCAAGGAGGAGGCCGAGATCGCGATCCTGTCCGGCTACCTCCCGCAGCCGCTCGGCGAGGGCGAGCTGCGGGCGCTGGTGGACGAGGCGATTGCCGCCACCGGCGCCACCTCGGCACGCGACCTGGGCAAGGTGATGGGCTGGCTGGCGCCGAAGACCCGCGGGCGGGCCGACGGCAGGGTCGTGTCCGGGCTCGTGGCGCAGGCGCTCGCGCAGACCGACCTGGCCGCCCACCAGGGGAGCCACTGACGGGCACGAGCCCGTCGCACAGCCATGCTCGCCCAGCGCGCGGATGAGGTCAGCCGGTTCACCCGCGGCGACCTGACCCGGTTCGCCGCCGCCGCGCTCGCGCTCATCGCCGTGCTCACGGCGATCCTTTCGTCGGACATCCTCCGGCCCGCGCTCCGGCTCGAGGCCGGTGATCTGGCGACCGTCGACGTTCGGGCGCCGCGCGCGCTCACGTACATCAGCACGATCCAGACCGAGGCCGCACGCGAGGAGGCGCGGCGGTCGGTGCCGAACGTCTACACGTACAGCACCGAGCGTGGCCTCACGGTCGCCACCGAGCAGCTCGCCGCGTTCAGCCGGCGCGTCGCGTCGATCGACGCTGCGTTCGAGGACGCGCTGCTGCCCGAGGACCGGCTCGCGATCCTCGAGACGGCGGTCGATGACCTGAGCGAGGCGGGGCGCACGACGCTCCTCGAGCTCACGCCCGATCGCTGGTCCGCCGTGCGCGGCGAGGCCGCCCGGGTGCTCGATCTCACCGAGCGCGTGGAGCTCCGCGACAGCGACGTCGCGATCGTTCGCCAGGAGATCGAGGGCCGGATGGCGGGCGACCTGAGCGAAGCCGAGCGCTCCCTGGCCGCGGAGCTCATCCGGCCGCTCATCGTGCCCAACTCGACGCTGTCCGAGGAGCAGACCGCGATCGCCCGCGAGGCGGCCGCAGCCGCGGTGGAGCCCGTCGAACGGTCGTGGGCGGCGAACCAGATCATCGTCCGCGAAGGGGCGATCGTCGACGAGCTGGCGTTCGAGGCGATCGAGCAGTTCGGTCTCAACGAGGGCCGCGTCGATCTCGCGACGGTGGCCGGCTGGGCGCTGCTTGCCGTGCTCGTCGTGGGCGCGCTGCTCACCTGGGTGCGCCGGTTCCGGCCGGAGTACTGGCACCGGAGCAACGTGCTGCTGCTCGTGGCGCTCCTGCTCGTGGTCGCGACGTTCGCCCTCAAGCTCACCGCCGACCGGGCGTTCCTGCCCTACATCCTGCCGACCGCGGCGATCAGCATGCTCATCGCGATCCTCCTCGACGCGGGGGCCGCCGTCCTCCTCACGGCCCTGCTCGCGCTCGTCGCAGGTGCCGTCAACGGCAGCGTGGAGCTGGCCGCGTACACGTTCACCGGCGGGCTGGCGGGCATCGTCGCCGTCCGCAAGGGCGACCGCCTGGGAATGTTCGTCCAGGCAGCCGCGGCGGTGTTCCTCGCGAACGTGCTCGTCGTGACGACGTTCACCCTGCTCGGCACCCAGGATCGCGATCTGCTCGGGATCGGGCAGCTCTGGGGAGCCTCGTTCGTGGCCGCGGGCGGGGCCGGCGTGGCCGCGGTCGGGTCATTCGCGGTGCTCGGCTCGGTGTTCGGCATCCTCACCGTGTTCCAGATGCTGGAGCTCGCGAGCTCGTCCCAGCCCGTGCTGCGCCGTCTCCTCGTCGAGGCGCCCGGGACGTACCACCACTCGGTGATGGTCGCGAGCCTCGCCGAGCGTGCGGCGGAGGCGATCGGCGCCGACACGCTGCTCACGCGCGTGGCGGCCTTCTACCACGACCTCGGCAAGCTCGCGAACCCTGGCGCGTTCATCGAGAACCAGGCGGGCGGGGACAATCCCCACGACCAGCTCGACCCCGAGACGTCGGCCCAGATCCTGAAGGCGCACGTCGCGGACGGGATCGACCTCGCGTATCGGGCCGGGCTGCCGAAGGCGGTGATCGCGTTCATCCCGCAGCATCACGGCACCGCGGTGATGTCGTACTTCTACGCTCGTGCCCGGGAGCAGGCGGCGGAGCCGTACGGCGGGCTCGCGACACCCGAGGGCCGCAAGGCCGCCGATGCCGTCGACATCCGCAAGTTCCGCCACGCCGGCCCGAAGCCACAGACGCGCGAGGCCGCGCTGATCATGCTCGCCGACGGCGTCGAGGCCTCGGTCCGGTCGCTCTCCGCGCGCGACGAGCCGGCGATCCGGGCGATGGTCAGCCGGATCATGGACGAGCGGCTGTCGGACGGACAGTTCGACGAGTGCGACTTGACGTTCCGCGACCTCGACCGGATCCGCGAGGCCTTCGTCGGGCAGCTGCTCGGGATGTACCACCAGCGCGTCGCGTACCCGCAGAGCAAGGTCGTCGAGCTCGAGTCGCGGCGGGCGGCGAGCGGGGGCGGCGAGGGCGCCTGACCGTGGCGGCCCATCGGATCGCCGCCTGGCGGATCGACATCGAGCGCCGTGACGGCGTGCCGCGCGTGGTGGCCGACGCCGAGCTGGCCCGCGTGACGGCCCGCGCCCTTGATGCCGCGGGGGCGCCGGGCCCCGCGTCCATCGGCCTCGTCCTGACCCACGACGAGGAGCTCGCCCAGCTGAACGTGGAGCACATGGGCAGGCGGGGGCCGACGGACGTCCTGTCGTTCCCGCTGCTGCCGCCCGGGGCGTTCCCGCCCCACCCGGGGCAGTCGGGCGCGTCGGGTGCATCGGGTGTTCCGGGTGGGCCGGCGGCGTCGTGGGCCGTCCCGTTCGCCCTACCGCCCGGGCGGCGACCGCACCTCGGCGACATCGTCGTGTCGGTCGAGCGGGCGATCGAGCAGGCGGAGGAGGGTCGCGGCGGGCACACGGGCGAC
>DASSPX010000038.1:0-9360 GCA_035699445.1 Candidatus Limnocylindrales bacterium
TACAAAACCGCTGCTCTACCAATTGAGCTACGTCGGCTTGCGCGCAGCGTCAAACAGGATGAGGACTCCGCGAGCCGGAGGATGATACGGCCGTCGTCAGGGGGGCGTCAAACGCGATCCGGGTCGTCCGGAGCGTCCGAGAGCGGTGCGTCGGGGGTGTCGTTCCCCTCGTCCGGCTCGATCGGAGGGCCGCCCGGGAGCAGGTCCTCCTCCGGGGCGTCGGACGGCGCGGGATCCGCGGGCGAGACCGGATCGGTGACCGGGGGAGTGTCCGGGGGCGTGTCAGGGGCGTCGTCCGCTGGTCCGTCCTGGGCGGTCGGCTCCTGGGCGTCGGCGGCATCCCGCTCCGGCCGATGGGCGCGGCTCGCCGGGCGCCGCGGCGCTGCCGTCCCGGACGGGTCGCGCTGGGCCGCGGCCTCGTACAGCAGGATCGAGCCGGCCACGGACGCGTTCAGCGAGCCGACCAGCCCGCGCATCGGGATCCGGACGAGCTGGTCGCAGCGGCGCCGGACGGCCGCGCTCAGCCCCTTGCCCTCGCTGCCCACGACGATCGCGAGCGGCCCGCGCAGGTCCGCCGCGCGCGCCGCGAGCGGGGCGTCGCCGTCGGCGCCCACGATCCGGATCCCGTGCGCGTGGAGATCGGCGAGCGTCGTCGCGAGGTCGTCGACCGGCGCCAGCCGGAGGTGCTCGACGGCGCCCGCGGAGGCCTTCACCGCCGCGGGCGTCAGCGGCGCCTGGCGGCGCGTCGGGAAGATCGCGCCGTGGGCGCCGGCGGCCTCGGCCGTGCGCAGGAGCGTGCCCACGTTCTGGGGGTCCTCGAGCGAGTCCAGGACCACGAGGAGCGGCGGTTCGCCGGCGGTTCGCGCATCCGCGAGGATCTCGTCCGGGGAGGACCAGTGGCGGGGCTCGACGACGAGCGCGATGCCCTGGTGCCCGTCGAAGCCGGCGAGGGCGGTCAGCGAGCCGCCCTCCACCTCGATCACCGGGATCCGGAGGCTGGTCGCGTGCAGCACGAGCTTCTCGAGCGCGTTGCGCCGCTGCGGGACGACGTACAGCCGGCGGGCCACCCGACGGGCGACGAAGGCCTCCTCGACCGGGCGGCGGCCGGCGACGAGCTCCTCCCGCTCCGGATCGAGTGGCGGCACCTCGGGACCGAACGGGCGGGTGCGCCCGGGCGCCACGGCCGGGCCCGGGCGTCGCTCGTGAAACCCGCCAGGGCCGGACGGAGGCTGGCCACCGGACGAAGGCGGGCCGCCGAACCTCGCGCCGGGCGGGCGCGGACCGCCAGGCCGCGGCCCGGTGGGCCACGGGCTGGAGGGTCGGGGGCCGGTGGGTCGGGGGCCGGCAGGTCGGGGGCCCGACGGCCTGAAGCCGGCCGGACGCTGGCCGCCCGGCCGACCCGGAGGTCGCTCCCCGGGCGGCGGACCGGGGGGCCACGAGCCGGGCGGCCGGACTCGCCGGCCGTCGTCCGCGGAACGTTCGAACCGATCCTGCCCTCGCCCACCGGGCGGTCCGCCACCACGACCGCGGAGCCCCGGGCCCGGCGGACGATCCGCACCACCGCCGCGGAATCCGAAGCCCGAGCGAGCCGGCCCGGGGCGGTCGCCGCGCCCGTCGCCCGGACCACCGCGGCTGCCGCGGGGTCCACCGCCTGCATCGCCCCCGGCCCGACCGCCGCCAGGGCCGCGTCCACCTCCGGCGTCGTCCGCGTCACGTCGCGGCCGCGGTCGATCGTCGCCGAACTCGCGTTTCCGCCGGCCGCCCGGCCGGTCAGCCATGGGCGGCGACCATCCGACGCCAGCGCTGTCCGTCGCGCGTGTCCTCGACCGCGATCCCGCGCGCCTGAAGCTCGTCGCGAAGGCGGTCGCTCGCCGCCCAGTCGCGGGCCGCGCGCGCCGCGGCACGCTCGACGAGCAGCACCTCCAGCTCCGGCTCGAGCGCCTCCTCCGGGCGTCCGATGCCCAGGACGCCGAGGACGGTCCCGAGCGCGTCCGCCGCCCGGGCCGCGTCGGCGGTCGAGATCGACCGGGCATCGAGCCGGCGGTTGATCTCGCGCACGCCGTCGAACAGCGCGCCGAGCGCCGCGGAGACGTTGAGGTCGTCGTCGAGGCCGTCGCCGAACCCGGTCACGAGCCGCTCGAGCACGTCGGGCAGCGTCGGGTCGTCAGGGCCGTCCTGCCGATACGCGGCGAGCGCCGCATCGAGGGAATCGAGCCGATCGATCGCCGCCGCCGCCGCTGCCAGCGAATCGTCCGAGTAGTTGAGCGGGGCGCGGTAGTGCACGGCGATCAGCGCATACCGGAGGGCCCGCGGCGAGACCCCGGCGTCGAGCACGTCGGCGACCCGCGCGATGTTGCCCAGCGACTTCGCCATCTTCTCGCCGTCCATGCGGAGATGGGCGCAGTGGAGCCACGTCTGCACGAACGGCTTCCCGGTCGCCGCCTCGGACTGGGCGATCTCGTCCTCGTGGTGCGGGAAGACGAGGTCGATCCCGCCGGTGTGGATGTCGAACGACTCGCCCAGGTGCGTCATGCTCATCGCCGAGCACTCGATATGCCAGCCCGGGCGCCCGGACCCGACCTCGGTGTCCCACGTGGGCTCGTCCGGCTTGGGGCCCTTCCAGAGGGCGAAGTCGCGGACGTCGTCCTTGCCGTACTCATCGGACTCGACGCGCTCACCCACCCGCAGCGCGTCCGGGTCGAGCCGGGCGAGCACCCCGTACCGCGGCCACGAGGCGATCCGGAAGAAGATCGACCCGTCGTCGGTCCGGTACGCGTGCCCCCGGTCGAGCAGCGTGCGGACGAGCTCCACGATCTGCGGGATGTGCCCGGTGGCGCGCGGGAGCACGTCCGGCCGGGTCATGCCCAGGGCGTCCGCGTCCGCGAGGAACACGGCAGCGTACCGATCGGTGAGCTCCGTCGTGGACACGCCCGCCGCGGCCGCCCCGCGGATGATCTTGTCGTCGATGTCGGTGAGGTTCATCACCCACGTGACGCGCAGCCCGCGCCAGCGCAGGTGGCGCACGAGCAGGTCGGCGAACAGGAACGAGCGGAAGTTGCCGATGTGCGCCGGCCCGTAGACCGTCGGGCCGCAGCTGTAGATCCGGACGTGGCCCGGCTCGAGGGGCTCGAGCGGCCGGACGGTGCCGGTGAGCGTGTCCTGAAGGCGGATCGTCACCTGATCGGCTCCACCGTCGCGACGGCGTGCGCCGACCATCCCCGGCCCGCGCCTTCCGAACCGTCGAGGTTGCCGGTCGACGCCTTGACGCCGATCGCATCCGGCGCGAGGTCCAGCACGCCCGCGATTGCCGCCTGCATGTCCGCGAGCCGTCCGCCGAGCCGCGGCCGGGCGCCGACGATGACGAGGTCCACGCGGGCCGGCCGCAGGCCGACCGCCCGAAGCCGCTCGACGACCGTCGCGAGCATCGTCCGGGAGTCGATCCCGGCGGGGGTCCGGGCATCGGCGGGGAACAGCCGGCCGAGGTCGCCCAGCGCGGCCGCCCCGAGCAGCGCGTCCGCCACGGCGTGGAGCACGACATCGCCGTCCGAGTGGCCGTGGAGGCGCGGCGCGCCGTCGAAGCGGACGCCGCCGAGCACGAGCGGCGAGCCCGGTCCGAACGGATGGCTGTCGTGGCCGATCCCGACGCGCACGGTCCCTCCGCCCAGTGCCCGCTCGACCTGCCGCAGGTCGTCGGGCACCGTCACCTTGAGGTTCGCGGGCTCACCGGGGATCGCATGGACCGGGATGGTACAGGCCTCGAGCAGGGATGCCTCGTCGGTGAACTCCGTCGTCCCACCCGGCGGGAAGCGCGCGAAGGCCGCGCGCAGCAGGCCGAGCCGCGCGCCCTGGGGTGTCTGGGCGACCGCGAAGTTGCGGCGGTCGAGCGTGCCGACGATGCGCCCATCGGCGCCAAGCTGCTTCACCGTCTCCGCCACGGGCACGACGGGGATCGCCGCCCCGTGCTCCGCGGCGGCTGCGGCGACGGCGGCGACGAGGTCGGCCGTGACCAGCGGCCGGGCTGCGTCGTGGACAAGCACCACCCGATCGTCGGCAGCGCCACCGTGGATGGCTGCAAGCGCCTCCACCCCGGCATGGACCGATTCCTGGCGCCGCGACCCACCCGCGACCACCTCGCACACCAAGCCGGGCAGCCAGGGGGCGGCACGCAGGCGCCCGACGCGATCCGGCGCGGTGACCACGACGATCGAATCCACGACCGGGGAGCCTGCGAGGCGCTCGAGCGTCCATGCGAGGAGCGGCCGTCCCCGGACTGGCGCCTCGAGCTTGTCGAACCCCATCCGGCGGCTCTCCCCCGCCGCCACGACCACGACGTCCGCGTGGCCGCGGATGCTCACCGCGTCGTCACTCCAGGCGCGGCTGGGCGAAGATCATCCGCCCGGCGACGGTCTGGAGGACCCGGGTGACCGCCACGTCCACCTCGCGATCCATGAACCGGGACCCGCCCTCCACGACGATCATCGTCCCGTCGTCCAGGAAGCCGACACCCTGGCCCGCCTCCTTGCCCTCCTGGATCACCCGCACCCGGAGCTCCTCGCCGGGCAGCACGGCGGGCTTCACGGCATTCGCCAGCGAGTTCACGTTCATCACGCGGACTCCCTGGAGCTCCGCGACCCGATTGAGGTTGAAGTCGTTCGTCAGGATCGCCCGGCTGTAGCGCTTCGCGAGCTCCACGAGCTTCGCGTCCACCTCACCGGCGGCGGGCGCCTCGTCGTCGACGATCAGCACGGGCGTGCGCGAGTCGCGCTGCATCCGGGCGAGGATCTCCAGGCCGCGCCGGCCGCGGTTACGGCGCAGCGCGTCGGCCGAGTCGGCGATGTGCTGGAGCTCCTCGAGGACGAAGCGGGGCACGACGAGCGTCCCGTAGATGAAGCCGGATTCGACGATCTCCGCGATCCGGCCGTCGATGATCGCGCTCGTGTCGACGACGATGTGCGGATCGCCGTTGCGCTCCGCCGCGTCCGGAGGTGCGGGCCGGCGCACGAGCCCGATCGCCTCTGCGGCCACGAGCAGGTCATCCCGCTTGGCGACGGTCAGCCCGACCATCCCGAGCCCGAGGAACAGCGACACGCCGAGCGGCAGCCACGTCCCCCAGGGCTCCTCGAACGCGGACAGCGGAGTGCCGAGCAGGAGCCCGGCGAGCAGGCCGAGGAGCAGGCCGGCGACTGCGGTGACGAACTCCGCGGTCGACAGCTGCTGGACCTGTCGCACCAGCCACATCGCCGGCACGAACGTGAGATACGGCAGGACGGCGAAGCCGAGGACGACCCAGGCCGCCAGCCACGCGGCGAGGAGGATGCCGCCGTTCGGGGAGCTCTCGAACAGCTCCGCCCCGCCCGGCCCGGGGGCGGCCAGCCCCAGCCCGACGAACGCACCGAGCGCGGCACCCAGGACGCGGATGGTGCGGATCACGCGCTCTCCTCGATCGACCGCTTCCGACGCCCGCTCGCGCCGCATCGCGGCCACCCGGACCCGGCGAGAGCCTAGCATCGGCCGGTCGCGACGACGCGCTCACCACGCCGCGGCGCGGGGGGCTCGAGCGCCAGCTCGATTGCCTCCGCGAGCGTCGACGCGGGCACGATCTCGATCCCGTCGGCCCTCGGCGCGGACCGAGCGGCACGCGGCACGATCGCCCGCGCGAACCCCAGCCGCGCGGCCTCCTTCAGGCGCCGATCGAGCCCGCCAACGGGCCGAAGCTCGCCGAGCAGCCCCACCTCCCCGATCGCGACCGCGGCGGGCGACACGGGCCGGTCCCGCAACGACGAGGCGAGGGCGAGCCCCACCGGGAGGTCGAGTCCGGGGTCCGACAGCGCGAGCCCGCCGGCGAGGTTCGCGTACACGTCGTGGGACCCGAGGCCGATCCCCGCGCGCCGGCCCAGCACCGCGACCAGCAGCGCGAGGCGGTTCGCGTCGAACCCGGAGGCGGTTCGCCGGGGCGACGGGTACGTGGTCGGGGCGACGAGCGCCTGGACCTCCACGAGGATCGGGCGGGAGCCCTCGAGCGTGGGTGCGACGACGCTGCCGGGCGCCGGACCGTCGTGCTCGCCGAGGAACGCGCGGCCGGGGTCGGCGACCTCGGCCAGCCCGCGCTCGCCCATCTCGAACACCCCGATCTCCTCGGTCGAGCCGTAGCGGTTCTTCTGGGCGCGGAGCAGGCGGAGCCCGCCGGTCCGCTCGCCCTCGATCGCGAGGACGACATCAACCAGGTGCTCGAGCGTCTTCGGCCCGGCGAGCGTCCCGTCCTTCGTGACGTGGCCCACGAGGATCACCGGGATCCCCTCCCCCTTGGCGAGGTCGATGAGCCGTGCCGCGGCCTCCCGCACCTGGCCGACGGTGCCGGCCGGACCGTCGAGCTCGGAGGTGACCAGCGTCTGGATCGAGTCGACGATCAGGAGATCCGGTCGCTCCTCCCGTGCCCGGTCGGCGATCGAGCCTACCTCGTTCTCCGCGAGCAGCCGGATCCGGACCCCCGCGGCCGCGTCCGTCAGTCCGAGCCGGCCGGCCCGCAGCCGGACCTGCTGGATCGACTCTTCGCCGGACGCGTAGAGGACGCCGCCCGTCGACCCTTCGGCGACGCTGCCCGCGACCTGGAGGAGGAGCGTCGACTTCCCGATCCCCGGCTCCCCGCCGACGAGGACGACCGCGCCCGGCACGAGCCCGCCGCCCAGGACCCGGTCCACCTCCCGGATGCCCACGGGCCGGCGCACCGGCGGGCCGGTGTCGGGTCCGGCCAGCGGGTGCGAGGTCGCCGGACCTGCGGCGCCGGCGGGCCGGGCGGCGCGGGCGTCCGGCTCACGGACGACCGTCTCGACAAGCGTGTTCCAGCCGCCGCACGCCCGACACTGGCCCTCCCAGCGAAGGAATGCCTCGCCGCAGGACTGGCAGACGTACCGCGTGCGGGTCTTGGGCATGACCCGGGAGTTGAGGAGGCCCGGTCAGACGGCCTCGACCGGCGTCTTCTCCTCGGCAGCGCGGATCGTGAGGCCCGGCCCGTCAGGATCCTTGTCGACGACGATCGTGGCACCGGTCTCGTACCGCCCGAGGAGGAGATGCTCCGCGAGCACGTCCTCGATGAGGTTCTGGATCACCCGGCGCAGCGGTCGGGCACCGTACGCGACGTCGTAGCCGAGCTGGATGACGTGCTCCTTCGCGGCCTGCGTCACCTCGAGGAACATGCCCTGCGCGCTCAGCTGGTCGCGCACGCGGCGGAGCATCAGGTCGACGATCCGGGTGATCTCCTCGACCGTGAGGCTGCGGAACACGACGGTGGCGTCGATCCGGTTCAGGAACTCCGGGCGGAAGTTCTGCTTGAGCTCCGCCTGGACCTTCTCCTTCATCAGCTCGTACGACGCGCTGGCCCGCGCCTCCGCCGTGTCGCCCATCGCGCGGAACCCGAGCGACGAGTTGGTCTGGATCTTCGCCGCCCCGAGGTTCGAGGTCATGATGATGATCGTGTTCCGGAAGTCGACCCGGCGACCCTTGGCGTCCGTAAGCTGCCCGTCCTCGAGGATCTGGAGCAGGATGTTGAACACCTCCGGGTGCGCCTTCTCGACCTCGTCGAGCAGGATCACCGCGTAGCTCTTGCGCCGGACCGCCTCGGTGAGCTGGCCGCCCTCGTCGAAGCCCACGTAGCCCGGCGGGGCGCCCACAAGCCGGCTCACGTTGTGGCGCTCCATGAACTCGCTCATGTCGATCTTGATGAGCGTGTCCTCGGAGCCGAACATGAACTCCGCGAGCGCCTTCGCGAGCTCCGTCTTTCCGACGCCGGTGGGGCCGAGGAAGATGAACGAGCCGATCGGGCGCTTGGGGTCCTTGAGCCCGGCCCGGGCGCGTCGCACGGCCTTCGAGATGATCTCGATGGCCTCCTCCTGCCCGATCACGCGATTGTGGAGCGCCTCCTCCATGTGGAGCAGCCGCTCGGATTCCTCCTCCGCGATCCGGGTGACCGGGATGCCGGTCCACATCGCGACGACCTGGGCGATCTCCTCCTCGTCGACCTGCGGCGTCTCGGTGGAGACCTGCGACTGCCACTCGCCGCGCAGTCGCTCGACGAGCTCGCGCGACGTCGCCTCCTGCTCGCGGAGCGTGGCGGCCTGCTCGTACTCCTGCGCGTTGATTGCGGCGTCCTTCTCCTTCGTGATCCGCTCCAGGTCCTTCTGGGCGGCCCGCAGGTCGGGCGGCGCGCTCGCGTGCCGGAGGCGGACGCGGCTGGCGGCCTCGTCGATCAGGTCGATCGCCTTGTCCGGCAGGTGACGGTCCGTGATGTAGCGGATCGAGAGGTCGGCCGCGGCGCGCACGGCGTCGTCGGTGATCGCGACCTTGTGGTGCTGCTCGTAGCGCTCGCGGACGCCGAGCAGGATCTCGACCGTCTGCTCGAGCGTGGGCTCCTCGACCATGACCGGCTGGAAGCGGCGCTCGAGGGCGGCATCCTTCTCGATGTACTTGCGGTACTCGTCGAGCGTGGTCGCGCCGATGCACTGGAGCTCGCCGCGCGACAGCGGCGGCTTGAGGATGTTCGCGGCGTCGATCGCGCCCTCCGCGGCCCCCGCCCCGACGAGCGTGTGCAGCTCGTCGATGAACAGGATCGCGTCGTTCGTGTTGCGCAGCTCCTCGATGATCTTCTTCAGCCGCTCCTCGAACTCGCCGCGGTACTTCGTGCCCGCGACGAGCGACCCGATGTCGAGGGTGAGGACGCGCTTGTTGAGGAGCGTCTCGGGGACGTCGCCGTTGACGATCCGGTGCGCCAGCCCTTCGGCGATCGCCGTCTTGCCGACGCCCGGCTCGCCGATGAGCGCCGGGTTGTTCTTCGTCCGCCGTGACAGGATCTGGATGACGCGCTCGATTTCCTTCTCGCGTCCGATGACGGGATCCAGCTTGCCGCTCCGTGCCGCCTCGGTGAGGTTGATTCCGAGCGCATCGACGGTGGGTGTCTTGCTCGCGCGCTTCGTCTCCTGCGCCGGTCCGGCGGACGAGCTCTGGGACAGGACGCGGATGACCTCGTGGCGCACCTTGTCGAGATTCACGCCCAGGCTCTCGAGGACGCCCGCGGCAATCCCTTCGCCCTCGCGGACCAGGCCCAGGAGCAGGTGCTCCGTCCCGATGTAGTTGTGGCCCAGGCGCCGCGCTTCGTCGATCGCGAGCTCGATCACCCGCTTCGCGCGCGGCGTGAGGCCCACCTCGCCGACGACCGGCCGGTCGCCGCGCCCGATGATGAACTCGACCGCGGTGCGCACCTTGGCGAGCTCGACGTTCATGTTCTCGAGGACGCGCGCGGCGACTCCCTCGCCCTCGCGGACGAGGCCCAGGAGCAGGTGCTCCGTCCCGATGTAGTTGTGGTTGAAC
>DASSPX010000039.1:0-6888 GCA_035699445.1 Candidatus Limnocylindrales bacterium
GGCCGGCCGCTGCGGCTCTCGGCTGCGTATCCGCGGCTCCAGTCACTGGGCGCGGTGTTCGGCGAGAAAGGCGGCTGGGAACGCCCGAACTGGTTCACGTCGAACGAGGACCCCGCCCTCGAGCGGCTCCGGCCGCGCGGCTGGGTGGGCGAGCACTGGTCGACGGCGATCCCTGCCGAGGCGTTGGCGACCCGGAACGCGGCGGGCCTGTTCGACGAGACGAGCTTCGCGAAGCTCGAGGTCGCGGGCCCCGGGGCGTGCCCCTACCTGCAGCACCTGTGCGCGAACGACGTCGACGTGCCGGTGGGGCGGGTCGTCTACACGGCGCTCCTCAACCGGCGGGGCGGGATTGAGTGCGACCTGACGGTGACGCGCGTCGCAGGAGACCGCTACCTGCTCGTGACCGGGACCGCGTTCGGGCAGCACGACCTCGGCTGGCTGCGCAAGCACGCCCCGGGCGACGGCTCGGTCCTCATCTCCGACGTCACGTCGTCGCGGGTGTGCTTCGGGCTCTGGGGGCCGAAGGCACGCGACATCCTGTCCGCAACGACGACCGACGACGTGTCCGATGCGGCGTTCCCGTTCCTGACGGCGCGCGAGATCACGGTCGGGTCGGTGCCGCTGCTCGCGCTGCGGGTGACGTACGTGGGCGAGCTCGGCTGGGAGCTGTATGCGCCGACGGAATACGGCGCCACGCTGTGGGACACGCTGTGGGACGCCGGGCGCGAGCACGGCCTTGTCGCCGCGGGGTACCGCGCGATCGACGCGCTCCGGCTCGAGAAGGGCTACCGGGTGTGGTCGAGCGACATCACCCCGGAGGAGACGCCGTACGAGGCTGGCCTCGGCTTCGCGGTCAAGCTGGACAAGGGCGACTTCCTCGGGCGGGACGCGCTGGTCGCGGCGAAGGCGGCCGGGCCGCGGAAGCGGCTGCGCTGTCTTGTGCTCGACGACCTGCGCGCCGTGTGCCTGGGCAACGAGCCCGTTCGCCTCGAGGGGCGGGTGGTCGGGCGCGTCACGAGCGGCGGCCAGGGGTTCGCGGTCGAGCGGTCGATCGCCTTCGCGCACCTGCCGCCCGACGTGCCGCTGGGCGCGCGCGGCGAGGTCGACGTGTTCGGCGAATGGGTCGGTTTCGAGGTCGTTCGCGACCCGGTCTACGACCCGGCGGGGGAGCGGATCCGGGCGTGAGCGAGGGTCGTCCCGCGTACGGCTCCGACTGGTCCGCCTCGCTCGCGCGGGGGTCCGAGCGGGAGCGCCGCGCGTGGCTCGACTTCGCGCTCGAGACGGCGGACGCCGCCGACGAGATCGCGATGCGCTGGTTCCGCCAGTTGGAGCGGGTCGACATGAAGGCCGACCGGACGTTCGTGACGGAGGCCGACACGGGTGTCGAGCGGCTCGTGCGCGAGCGGATCGGCGCGACATTCCCCGGCCACGGCATCGTGGGCGAGGAGTTCGGGACCGAGGCGGCCGATGCCCCCGCGCGCTGGTATATCGACCCGATCGACGCGACCTCGAACTTCGTCCGGGGCGTGCCGGTGTTCGCGCTCCTGCTCGCGCTCGAGGTGGACGGCGAGCCGCAGGTGGCGGTGATGTCGGCGCCGGCGATGGGCGAGCGCTGGTACGCGGCGCGCGGGCTGGGGGCGTGGGCCGTCGGCGGGGCGTCCGGCGCCGCGCCGCGCCAGCTGCAGGTGTCCGGGGTGGCGGACCTCCAGGACGCGCACCTGCTCCACGGCGAGCTTCGGGATCTGGACGGGACGCCGCTCACGCCGGGGTTCCGCGCGCTCGTGGACGAGGTGTGGCGGACCCGGAACTACGGCGACTTCTGGATGTACGGCCTCCTCGCCGAGGGCGCGGCGGAGATCGTCGTGGAGCCGGACCTGAACCCCTGGGACCTCGCGGCGCCCGTGCTGGTCGTCGAGGAAGCCGGCGGCCGGTTCACGGATCTCACCGGGCGCCGGACGATCTGGGGTCGGTCGGCGCTCGCGACGAACGGCGTGCTGCATGATGTCGTCCTCGAGCGACTCACGAAGGGAGGGCGGGCGTGAGCGAGGAACGGCTGGCGACGATGGCGTCCGAGCGTCCGATCGAGGCGGGCGGGGCCGAGGGCTCCGGCCCACCCCACCTCGCGGATCCGCGCGCGCTCCAGATCCTGAGCACCGAGCACTGGAGCCTGCTCACGTCCCGGTCGCTCGTCTATAACGAGGCCTTTGCCCGGGCCGGGATGTTCCTGACGTTCCTGTCCGCGTCGCTCGTGGCGCTCGGGTTCCTGTCCCAGGCGAGCGGATTCGGGCGCGACTTCCTCGTCGCGACCGCCGCGCTGCTCGGCGTGGACTTGTTCGTGGGGCTGGCTACCCTCGGTCGGGTGTCCTCCGCCACGACGGAGGAGTTCCGGGCGCTCCAGGCCATGAACCGGATCCGCCACGCCTACCTCGAGATGGTCCCGTCCCTCACGCCGTACTTCACCAGCGGCTGGCACGACGACCCGGTGACCGTGCTGATGGTCTACGGGGCGACGCCGGAGCGGCCGAACCTCGGCGCGTCGTTCCTGCACGGCATGACGACGACGCCGGGCATGGTCGGCACGATCAACTCGGTCATCGGCGGCGCGCTGTTCGCCGTGCTCGCGATGCTGGCCGACCTCCCGTCCACGGCGTCCCTCCTGGCCGGCGTCATCGGCACGATCGCGTGGTTCGCGTTGATCTGGGTCGCCGCGAGCCGGCGGTTCGAGGCGATCAACCGCTCGCTGGAGATCCGCTTTCCGCCTTCAACCGACTAGCGCTTGTCGGGCCGCGGCCGGGAGCGGCGCAGAAATCCCGTGTGGCGGGACAGGCCCGAGGCGGCGGGGGGCGACGCGAGTCTCTTGGCGGGTTCCGGGACGTCCGCGAGACCTGACGCGAGCCTGGTTCGTCCTCGAGCGGTGGCGATGTTCTGCGCTGACCGGCCCCACGGCCGGTCCGGGCCGCCACCCTGTCCCGCGGCCCGGGATTCCTGACCAGCCTGGTCGCCCGCCCGGCGGGTCGCCTCTACGCGCCCGCCGCGTCCAGTGACGCCTCAAGGACGCCCAGCGCCCGGTCGACCTCGTCGGCGGTGGTCACGAGCGGCGGGATGATCCGGATCACGTTGACGTAGGTCCCGGCGGTCAGGAGGAGCAGGCCCCGGTCGAAGGCCTCCTGCTGGACCCGTTTCGTCATCGTGGGGTTCGGGGCGCGGCCGTCGCCTGCGCCGGGCTCGACGAACTCGAGCGCGAGCATCAGGCCGAGGCCGCGCACGTCGCCCACGGTCGCCCGCCCGGAAGCGATCCGCCGCAGCCCGTCGAGGAACTGGGCGCCGCGCTCGCGCGCGTTCACCACCAGCCCCTCGTCCTCGATGACGTCGAGCGTCGCGAGGGCAGCGGCGCACGCCACCACGTTGCCGCCATACGTGCCGCCGTGCGTCCCCGGCGCCAGCTTCTCCAGCAGGTCGCGGCGGGCGAGGATGCCCGACAACGGCAGCCCGGACGCGATCCCCTTCGCCATCACCAGGATGTCCGGCTCGACGTCCCAGTGCCGCACGGCAAACAGCTCGCCGGTCCGCCCGAAGCCGGTCTGCACCTCGTCCGCGACGAGCAGGATCCCGTGCTCGCGGGTGATCTCGCGCAGGCGCGGCAGGAACCCGGGCGGCGGGACGATGTAGCCGCCCTCGCCGATCACCGGCTCCACGACGATCGCCGCCACTTTCGACGGGTAGACGAGCTGGTGGAACAGGAGCTCGAGCCGTTCCTCCCAGTCGCACGTGCACGCGTCCGGGGCATGCCCGCCCCCGGCCGCCCGATAGCAGTACGGGTAGTCGGCGTGGTAGACGGAGCCGGGCAGGGGTTCGAACGCGCCGCGGTAGACGTCCTTCGCCGCAGTCAACGCCATCGCCTGGCCGGTGCGGCCGTGGAACCCGTAGCGGAACGCGATGATCGCCGGCCGCCCGGTGGCGACGCGCGCGAGCTTGACGGCCGCCTCGATCGCCTCGGCCCCGCTGTTCGACAGGAACGCGCCCCACGGACCGCCGGGGAGCAGGCGCGACAGCCTGTCGTACAGCCGGAGCCCCGGCTCGTGGTAGACGATGTTCTGCTGGCCGTGCAGGAGTTTCGTCGCCTGGGCGGCGATCGCGGCCGCGACCCGCGGGTGGGCGTGCCCCGTGTTCGTGACGCCGATGCCGGAGGTGTAGTCGAGGTAGCGCTGACCGTCCGTCGTGACGAGCCATGAGCCCTCGCCGTGGGACACGATGAGATCCGTGATCCGGCCCCAGACCGGCGGCACGACGGTGCGATCGGGAAGGGTGTCCGCCTCGCCCGTCGCGGTAGCTCGGGCGCCTGCCGTGTCGATCATCGGTCGCTCCTCGTCGCGTGGCGGGGCGTCATCGCCCGCGTGCTCGGCTCATGCGCATTCTGGCGCGACGGCGGCGTGCAGCGTCGAGCTGGGCGGCGAAGCGGGGCGGTTGTCGCGCCGGATGCACGCCTCATGCGCTCGGCGCGCGACAGCGAGCCTCGCGATCGGCCTGACCGACGCCCTGCCGCGGCTCCGGCGACTCGATGCCCAGCGGATGCACATGGCGCGTGCACGGCGGGCGGTGGGAACCGCATCACGACGCGCGACCGCCTCACGGCCTCGCCGCCGCGTGGCGCCGCTGTGCCCGACGGCCCACCCAGGCGGACCGCAGCGTGGGGACGGCGACCAGCGCGATCGCGATCACGAAGATCATCGTGCCGATCACGTGGACCTGCGGCGGCAGGTTGTTGCGGATGGACGCCCAGACCCAGATCGGGAAGGTCGATGACGTCCCGGACGTGAAGTTCGTGATGATGAAGTCGTCGATCGACAGGCTGAACGCGAGCAGGGCGGCCGCAAGGATGCCCGGGAAGATGAGCGGGAACGTCACCTTCCAGAACGTGACCCATTCCGTCGCCCCGAGATCCATCGCCGCCTCCTCGAGGTGGCGCGGGAAGCCCTGCATCCGGGCCCGCACGGTGACCACGACGTAGCTGATGTTGAACATGACGTGGGCGATCAGGATCGTCTGGACGCCGAGCGGGAAGAACGCGCCGCCGGTGAGGGTCCGGAGCGGCTCCTGGGCGGTGGCGACGAACAGCGTGAGCAGGCTGGCGCCGAGGACGATCTCCGGGGTCGCCATCGGGATGAAGATGAACAGGTTCGTGGCCGCCCGGCCGCGGAAGTCGTAGCGCGTGAGCGCGAGCGCGATGAGCGTCCCGAGCGTGGTCGCGACGAGCGTCGAGATCACGCCCACGACCAGGCTCGTCACGAGCGCATCGGCGAGCCCCGGGCGCGCGAATGGACGCGCCCATGCCTCGAGCGAGAGCTCACCCCAGACGAAGTTGAAGCGTCCGGGCGGGTCGTTGAACGAGAACGCGACCATGACGAAGATCGGCGTCAGGAGGTAGAGGATCGCGGCCGCCGTGAACACCGGCACGGCGGTCCGCTCCAGGAGCGCGGCGAGGCGCGCGCCGGCGCCCGGCGCCGCCGTGCTCGGCGCGACCCCGGTGGTCGCCGCGGAGGTGCTCACACGCGGCCCCCGCTCAGCTCCTCGGTCCCGAGCAGCCGGGCGTAGACGAAGATCGCCACGAGGATGCCCGCCATCAGCAGGAACGAGAGCGCGGCCGCGGTCGGATAGTCGTTCTGGGCGAGATACCGGTTCTGGATGACGTTGCCGATCATCTGCGTGCGTGGGTTCCCCAGCAGCTCCACGTTCACGAAATCGCCGATCGCGGGGATGAACGTCAGGATCCCGCCCGCGAACACGCCCGACAGCGACAGCGGCCAGATCACCCGCACGAACGCCTCGGACACGAGGAACCAGCCCACGAGCGCGCCGATCGCGGCACCGACGCCAGCGACCACGAGGATCCCGGCGAGGTTCTCGACCGCGAGCGGGACGTACGTGAGCGCGGCGCCCATGACCACGAGCAGGATCGCGCCGATGGCGCCGCCGACGATCGCGCCGCCCGGCCGCCAGGGTCCGGCGTACAGGTCGCGGGCGGCCTCGACGAGCCGCCGGTCGATCTTCTCGAGGGCGACGTACGTGGGCAGCACCATGAACGGCAGGAACTGGTAGGTGATGCCCGACACGACCGCGAGCGGCGTCCCGATGATCGAGAAGTTCGCGGGCACCAGCCCGAGCGCATCGCGCACGATCGACAGGAACGGCCCGTCGTTGCCGAGGATGATCCGCCACGAGATCGTTCGGATCAGGAAGCTCGTGAAGAACGGCGCGATCACGAGGAACAGCAGCAGGTTCTTGTATCGGCCGCCACGGAACGCGATCCCGTACGCGAGCGGATAGCCGATGAGGAAGCACAGCAGCGTCGCGAGGCCGCCGTACACGAGCGAGTTCCGGAACTGGTCCTGGAAGGACGACACCGCGTCAACGTAGTTACCGAAGTCCCAGGTCAGGTCGAACCCGGTCGAGATCCGCCCCGACGACAGGGACATCAGCAGCATCTGGATGTTCGGGAGCACGAAGAACAGGAGCAGCCACAGCAGCCCCGGTGCCATGAGCACGTACGGGGCGACGCGGCGTCGCCAGGTCATCCGTGCTCCCCTTGCTGTGCGACGACGGCCCGGCTAGACGCCGAGGAGGTCCGCGAACATCGTGTTGATCGCGGCCTCGGTCTCCTCGTCCCAGTCGGGTTGCGGGTGCTGCTTCGCGACCACGTCCGGGGGCGGGAACAGGAGCGGGTTCTCCGCGGCCTCCGGATCCAGCTCCACGATCGCCTCGGACACGCCCTTCACCGGCGAGATGTAGTAGATGAACGCCGCCAGCCGCGCGGCGCGGTCGACGTCGTACACCCAGTCGATCATCCGCTCGGCGTTCAGCTTGTTCACCGCGCCCTTGGGGATGATCATG
>DASSPX010000040.1:0-13748 GCA_035699445.1 Candidatus Limnocylindrales bacterium
ACCCTGGTGGCGGCCGGACGCTCGAACGGCGAGATCGCCGAGGAGCTGTTCATCACGCGCAAGACCGCCTCGACGCACGTCACCCACATCCTCGACAAGCTCGGGGTGAGCAACCGCATCGAGGCGGCCATGGTCGCGTCCCGAATGGGCCTCCTCGACGAGGGCTGAGGGCTACTTCACGACGTTGCCGTCGGCGTCACGCTCAGGCGGCTCGATGAAGAACACCTGCAGCGGGTATGCGCGGACGGTCGTGCCGTCCGACCGAGTGCGCTCCTCCGACTCCAGGCCCACGGCCAGGTCGAGGATGAGACCCCGTGGGTGGGCCTTGCGCGCCTCGCGCAGGGCGTCGACCAGCCCACCGACGCGGTCCTCGACGACGCCCTCGTACAGGCCGTCCTCGGCGCGCACGATCCGGGCGCGGTAGCCGGCGCGGTTCAGTTCCCGGTGCGCCGGCTCGACGTCCTGGTGGCGAAGCATGAGCCCGATCTCGCCCTCCGCCTCGATGTTGCTGCCTGTGACGCCGAGGATGTTGATCCCGGCGCCGCGGAGCACGTTGAGCACCCCGTCGGCATCGGCCGGCGACAGTCGTGTCGAGCTTCGGACCTGCAGGTGCGGCATCCGACATCCCTCCTGGCCGTGGCGCGTGGCACGGACGCTGTCGCGGCAGGCGGATGCTAGGACCCGCGGGTGCGTCCTGCGTCTCCAGCCCGGCGCCGCGCAGCCCCATCTGGCACGGCTGGCGGCGCACCTGTCGACTGATCCGTCACTTGCGCCGCCCGGCGTACCCAAACGGCGACGGAGCGTGTCGGGAAGCAGCCCGGGGGCGGCCGCCGGAGCGGTTCCGTCGTCAGGTGGAACGCCCGGCGGCGCAGACGCGCCCGGGAGCGGCAAGGACGCGACCCCGCCGGGCGGCGGATCCCGTCAGCCTGCCGCGAGCCCCGTCGGCCGTCGGTCGGTCCCGTGGAGCAGCGCCCCGAGGACCGTCCGGAGACGGGCCGTGAAGCTGAGGTGCTCGGTCGATTCGCCGAACGTCACCGCATCCGGCGAGGGCGCGGTGCGGCTCAGGCGGGCGCGGCGCTGGCGCTCGGCCCACGCGAGCTCCTCGGCGATCTTCAGGTTGGCCAGGGTGCGCATCGTCTCGGGATGCATCATCGGGCTGCTCCTCTCCGTGTGGCCCGACCCCACGCGGGCCGGCTTCGATGCCAGCGATCCTCCACTTCCCGAGCGCCACGGCCATCGGGCCATGGCCCCGGCGATTTCGGGCGCGGTACCTGAAGAAACCGGCAGCGGGCGTGGGGATACCTGACCGCTACGATGCCGCCCGTGACCGCCGTTCCCGCGCGCCGGATCTTCTACGGCTGGATCGTCGTCGCGGTCGCGGCGCTCGTCGCGCTGACCGTGACGGGCGGTCGCGCCGCGCCGGGGGCGCTCCTGCTGGGCATCCAGGCGGATACCGGCTGGTCGACCGCGGACATCGCCCTCGCCGGCGCCGCCGGGCTGCTCCTCGTCGGGCTGGGCGGGCCGCTGTCGGGCGAGCTGATCGACCGCTTCGGGGTCCGGCGGGTCACGATCGTCGCGCTCGCGTTCTCCGCGGCCGGCATGGTGGGCGCGGCGCTGGCGCGCGAGGTGTGGCAGCTCGTCCTGCTGTTCGGGATCGTGTCCGGCTTCGGCTCCGGGCTCGTGGCCAGCGCCATCGGTCCGATCGTGGCGAACCGCTGGTTCGCGACCGGCCGCGGCCTCGTCGTCGGGATCTTCGGTGCGAGCACGAGCGCGGGGCAGCTGATCTTCTTCCCGCTGCTCACCGCGATCTCCGTGACCGCGGGCTGGCGAGCCTCGGCCGCCATCCTCGCCGTCCTGCTCGCGCTCGTCGCGATCCCGGCGGTGCTCCTCCTGCGCGAGTACCCGTCGGACGTCGGGCAGCAACCGCGCGGGAGCGCGCCGGACGCGAGCGGGCGCCCGGAGCGCGCCGATCCGGGGATCATGCGTCGCGCCATCCGGACGCCGGAGTTCTGGCTCCTTGCGGGGACGTTCTTCGTGTGCGGCGCGACGTCGAACGGGGTGGTGGGACAGCACTTCATCGCCCACGCCGCGGACCACGGGTTCGCACCGGTCGCGGCCTCGGGGGCGCTGGCGCTCATGGGCGCGTTCAACTTCGTGGGCACGCTCGCATCGGGCTGGCTGACCGACCGGTTCGACCCGCGCCGGCTCCTGCTCGTGTACTACGGGTTCCGCGGCCTGTCGCTCCTGTACCTGCCGGCGCTCCACAGCTCGCTCGACATCGTGGCGTTCGCCGTCGTGTTCGGCCTCGACTACATCGCCACCGTGCCGCCCACGGTCATGCTCGTGGCCGACACGTTCGGCCGGCGCAACGTGGGCATCGTCTACGGCTGGGTGTTCGCGGCCCACATGCTCGGGGCGGCGATCGCGGCATGGGTGGCGGGCGCGGTGCGTGATGCCGCGGGCGACTACGCGCTCGCGTTCATCGCGGCGGGCTGGATGGCCGTCGGCGCTGGCGTGGTCGCACTCGCCATCCGCCGCACCCGGGTCGAGCGGGTTCCGGTGCTCGTCAGGGCGGACTGACCTACCGTCGCCGGGAGGTCAGGCCCGGCGTGCGTATCGCGCGTAGTAGTCGGCGTCGTCGTGTGCCGCGTCCGCGTCGGGCGGGAAGCGGTCGGGCAGGAACCCGGCGAGCATGTCCGGCGCCGGGGCATCGGCGCCCCGCGCGATCCATCCGGCGAGCAGCTCGGCCGACAACGGGGCGAGGAGCATCCCGCGTCCGCTCCAGCCGTTCAGCTGCCACCAGCCGGCGAGCTGTGCCGTCGGCCCGACGAGCGGCTGGTGGTCCGGCGTCACGTCGTACATCCCGGCCCACTGCCGGATCACGGTCAGGTCGGCGAGCGTGGGCGCCTTCGCGGTGATGACCCGCGCCGTGCGGCGCAGGAACGCGGCGGACGACGCCTGGTTGACGGCCGCCGGTTCGTCCTGGTCCACGACCCCCATGACCACCTCGCCCCGGAGCGTCTGGTTGAACCAGCCCTCCTGCGGCCGGTAGAACGTGACCGCCGCCTCGAGCGTGCGCCGCAGCGGCGCGGTCACGAGCACCTCGCGGCGGAGCGGCCGGTTCGGCACCCGGACGCCCGCGAGCGCGCTCAGGCCGGCCGACCAGCCGTCGGTCGCGTTCACCACCGCCCGGGTCGCGATCGTCCCGGCCGTCGTTTGCACACCGCTCACGGTGGCGCCCGCGCGGTCAATCCCCATGACCTCCGTTCCCAGCGCGATCCGCACCGGGGTCCGGGCGAGGTGCTCGAGGTGCGCCCACACGACGGCGTCGTGGTGGACGATCGCGTCCCGGTCGTGGAGTACCGCGCCGGCGACCGGCTCACCGCCGCGGAGCACCGGCAGCAGCCGGAGGGTGTCGTCCGGGTCAAGCAGGCGGCTCCGCACGCCCATCCGGTGGTGCATGTCCACGATCCCGCGCATCCGCTCGACCTCGGCGGCCTCGTACAGCAGCCACGCGTAGCCCATTCGGTAGAACAGGACGTTGAACCCGAGCTCCTCGCCCATCCGGTCGTACGTCGCCTGCGCCGCCAGGGCGATCCGCGTCAGCTCCTCCGTGAGCTGCATGCCCCGGATGCGGGCGACGTTCCGCCCGGTCGCGCCGCCGCCGGGGTAGCCGCGATCGACGATGACGACGTCGGTCACCCCGCGTGCGACGAGCGCCCGCGCGAGCGCCAGCCCGGCGATCCCGGCGCCGACGATCACGACGTCCGCCGATGCGGGCAGCCCGGCTCCCCGGGCCGTCACCCGGCGTCCTCCGCGACGAGGTCGCCCAGCCGCACCGGCCGCAGTGGCGGGCGCGACGTGGGCGGGGCGACGGCGTCGTCCGTGCCCGCGGCGACGCACGCGGCGAACGCCGACAGGCAGAGCTTGCCCTGGCACGGTCCCGTGAGCGCGCCCGTCCGTCGCTTGAGCAGCTCGGGATGGGTCGTGCCCGATCGCAGCTCGGCGTCGAGCTCGTCCACGCGCACGTCCTCGCAGAAGCAGACCATCGCGCCGCGACGCCCCGGCTGCCCCGGCGGCGCGGCGGATCGCAGGGCACCCGACGACGTCGATGTCAGGGCCTCCACGGCCACCGGGCCGGCGGCTGCCGCCCGACCCACCGCGCGCGCTGCCTCCGGGTCCGCGTCGGTCGACCCGCGCCCGGCCGCAGACCCTGCGACCCACAGCCAGGGCACGGACGTCCGCCCATCCGGTTCCGCGGCCGGCCGCAGACCGGTCGGCGACCATTCGAGCGTTGCCCCGGCCGCGAGCGGCAGCTCGAGGGCAGGGCTCCGGTCGGCGACGACGACGAGGTCGGCGGCGATCGTCGGCCCCTGCGTGGGCCGGACGCCGCGCACCGCGGTCGAGCCGAGGATCCGGGCGATCGCGCCCGCCTCCAGCCGCGACACGATCCGCGAGCCCGCCGCCTCCAGGGCCGTCTCCGCCTGCATCCCCGCGGCGCCGGCACCGACGAGGACCGCACGCTCCCCGGGCACGACCCCATGCCGCCGGACCAGCCACTCGACCGTCCGCGCGCCCATCACGCCCGGCAGGTCGTTGCCCGGCACGAGCGGCAGCGCTTCACGCGCCCCGGTGGCCGCGACCACCGTCCGGGCCTCGATCTCGAGCTGCGTTTCGGGTCCGAGCGCCGTGACCGTCGTCCGGTACACGCCGATCGCCGTGGTCGAGGTCCGCACGTCGACCCCCGACGCCGCGAGCGCCTCCTTGAGCGTGAGGAGGTCGCGGTGGAACGGCTCCCGCCAGGCCCACGTCGAGCCCAGCCGCGGCTCCGCCTCGAGCAGCAGCACGCGCGCCCCGGCATCCGCGGCGCCGAGCGCCGCGAGGATCCCGGCGGGCCCCCCGCCCACGACGAGCACGTCCGTGGCCAGCCGCTCGACAGGGCGCGGACGCGGGATGGCCCGACCATGGTCCACGCGCAGCCGGCCCCGGCCGCCGAACCAGCGAAGAACGTCGAGGTACCGCTTCCGGAGCCGGCGCGGACGCAGGAAGCGATGGTGGTAGAAGGTCGGCGGGATCCAGCGCGAGCCGAGGTCGAGCAGGCCCAGGAGGTCGCGCCGGACAGCCGGCAGGGCGTGCTCGCCCCCGGCCCGGAGGCCGTCCCGGACGGGGACGCGGCACGTCCGGACGCTCGGCCGCCCGTCGACCTCGCACTCGCACCATCCACACTGGCCGTCGGCGCACATCAGGCCGCGAGGCCGGTGGAAGCGGAAGGAGCGCGACAGGATCGGGATGCCGGCGGCGAACAGGCTCACGGCGAGCGGCTCGCCCTCCGGAGCCCGGATCGTGCGACCGTCGAAGCGAATGCGGACGAGGGAACCCCGCTCGACCCCGGGGTGGAGCGGGGCGGGGAGGCGGCGGGCGGTCAACGGTCAGCGGATGTGGAAGGTGGGCGAGCTGTCGATGCACACCCGCTTCGACTCGAGGTAGGCCTCGAGCCCTTCCATCCCGAGCTCGCGCCCGATGCCGCTCTGGCGCACGCCCCCGAACGGGCTCTCGGCGAGCCGGACGTAGTGCGTGTTCACCCACACGTCCCCGACCCGCAGCCGGCGGGCGATCCGGATCGCCCGATCGAGATCCCGCGTCCAGACCGCGCTCCCGAGCCCGAGCTCGGAATCGTTCGCGAGCGCGAGGGCCTCCGCCTCGTCCTCGAACGGGATGACCGACAGCACCGGACCGAAGATCTCCTCGCGGGCGATCGTCATGTCCGGGCGCACGTCGTCGAAGATCGTGGGCGCCATGTACAGCCCGCCGGGTTCCGCGAACGGCTCGCCGCCCAGGACCAGGCGGGCGCCCTCGGCCCGGCCACGCTCGACGTAGCCGAGCACGCGATCGAGCTGGCGCCGCGAGACCATCGGCCCGAGCTGGGTCTCGTCGTCGAGCGGCGAGCCCACCGTGAGCGCCCGCGCCCGCTCCACGAGTCCCTCGAGGAACGAATCGTGGATCGAGCGGTGGACGAGCAGCCGGGCGCCGGCGGTGCACGACTGGCCCTGGTACAGGAAGATCCCGACCGACACCGCGTCCATCGCCTTGTCGAGGTTCGCGTCCGGGAACACGATCACCGGCGCCTTCCCGCCGCCCTCGAGCGACAGCCGCTTGAAGTTCCGCGCGCCGAGCTCCATCAGCCGCCGCGCGACCTCGGACGAGCCGGTGAACGACAGCTTGTCCACGCGCGGGTCGGCGGCGAGCGCCTCGCCGAGCGTCCGCCCGTCGCCCGTCACGCCGTTCGCGACACCCGGCGGCAGGCTCTCGATCCGGTCGAGGAGCTCGAAGATCGCCATCGACGAGGCCGGGGCGTCGGAGGCGGGCTTGAGCACGAACGTGCAGCCGGCGGCGATCGCGGCGCCGATCTTGCGCAGCGGCAGGTCGACCGGGTCGTTCCATGGCGTGATCAGCCCGCACACCCCGACCGGCTCCTTCAGGACGAGGTTGAGCAGGTGCGCGGGTGCCGCGGTGGTGACCTCGCCGCGGATCATCCGGGCGGCGCCGGCGTAGAACAGGATGCGATCGATCGCGGGCTCGATCTCGCGCTGCCGGACGTACCGGATCGGCTTGCCCATCTCGCGGGCTACGAGCTCCGCGAGCCGCGACTGCTCCTCGCGCAGGAGCCGGGCGAGCTCGAGCAGGATCGCGGCCCGGTCCCGGCCGGCGCTGCCCGGCCAGGCGCCGTCGTCGAACGTCGCGCGAGCCGCGGCGATCGCGCGGTCGAGGTCCTCGAGGCTGGACTGCGGCGCGAGGGCGACCAACTCCCCGGTCGCGGGGTCCCGGCTCTCGAACCTCGTGGAGGACGGCGGCGCCCAGGCCCCGGCAACGTAGTTGCGGACCTCGATCACCCCGGCGCTGGTCACGGTCATCTGGCTCCTCGAATGGCGTCCGCGAGGACCTCGAGCCCGAGCTCGAGCTCGTCCTCGCCGATGGTCAGCGGCGGGCTCACCTTGAGCACGTTGTCGTCGTGGCCGGCGATCGCGGTCACGACCCCCCGCTCGAGCATCGCCCGGCGGATCGCGCCGGCCCGGGCCGCATCGGGTGTCCGGCTGTCGCGATCCGTGACGATCTCCACGCCGATCAGCAGCCCCAGCCCGCGCACGTCGCCCGCGTGGGGCTCGTCCGCGAGCGCGGCCCGGAGGCGCGCCAGTGCCGCGGTCCCGAGTCCGCCCGCCCGCTCGGCGAGGCGCTCGCGCACGAACACCTCGATCGCCGCCCGCCCCGCGGCGAGCGTGACCGCGTTGCCGAGGAACGTCGAGGTGTGCGAGCCCGGGGCCCAGTGCCCCATCGCGGACGCCCGGCCAAGGACCGCCGAGACCGGCAGCCCGCCGCCGATCCCCTTGCCTGCGGTCAGGAGGTCCGGCACGACTCCGGCGTGCTCGCTCGCCCACGTGCGTCCCGTCCGCCCGAAGCCGCACTGGATCTCGTCGAACACGAGGAGGATTCCGTGCCGGTCGCACAGCTCGCGCAGCCCGGCGAGGAACGCCGCGGGAGCCGGGACGATCCCGCCATTGCCCTGGACCGGCTCGAGCACGATCGCCGCCAGTGGCCCGACGCCCGACGCGCCGCCCTCGACGACCGCCCGGACGAGCGCGAGCGCCTGCTCGGCGAGGGCATCGTCGCTGCCCGGGTCCCCGAGCGGCCAGCGGTAGCGATGCGGGTAGGGCAGGAAGTGGGCGTCGACATCGCGCCCGGCGGCCGTACGGAAGCGGACCTTGCCGTCGATCCCGACCACGCCCCCGGCACGCCCGAAGTAGCCACCGGAGAACGCGAGCACCTCGCGCCGGCCGGTGAGCGTCCGGGCGAGCTTGAGCGCCGTGTCGTTCGCGTCGGCGCCGCTGATCCCAAGCAGCACGCGATCCAGCCCCGGCGGTGCGATTCCGAGCAGCGACTCCTCGAACGCGACCCGGGCCTCGCTGAGCGCCGCCGACGAGACGTGCGCGAGGCGGGGCGCCTGCGCGGCGATCGCCGCGACGACCGCGGGGTGCTGGTGGCCGACCGTCGCGGCCGCGAAGCTCCCGGCAAGGTCCAGCCATGCGTTGCCGTCCGGGTCGACGAGCGTCGAGCCGGAGGCGTGGTCGACGACGAGGGGCGACTCGGACGCACCGGTGCGCGGGCCCGCGCCCTCGATCCGGCGGGCGCGCTCGATGACCGCCCGGGCCCGCGGGCCGGGGTACGCCCGGGGCTCGCCGACGGCCGCGGAGGCGCGCGCCGCCGTCGGCGCCGTCATGCGTCGTACACGTGCCGGCCGTCCACGATCACCGGCACGCCGTCGAACTCGACCGTGGGCGCGATGACGAGGCCGTCGAGGTGGACGTCGCACTCGACGAGCCCGCCGTACTCGTTCGCCGAATCGCCCAGCGCGATGTGGACCGTCCCGAACGCCTTCTTCGCCTCGGTGATCTCGTCCCGGATGCGCGACGCGGGGTTCAGCCCGATGCCGATCTCGCCGATGTTGTCCGCGTCGCGGACGTCGGCCACGATCCGGCGGAGCCGCTCCGCGGCCTCGCCGCCCTCGATGGCGACCGCGCGCCCGCCCCGGACGACGATCCGGACCGGCTCGGCGAGCGCACCCAGGTCCGAGGCCACCCGCTCCCACACGACCACGCCCTCCGACGTGCCCTCGAGCGGGGGCAGGGACACTTCGCCGCCCGGCAGCGCCGAGACCTCGCCGGGATTGCGGCAGATTCCGGTCAGCCACGCCTTCGGCTCCCGTCCCTCGATCCGTGCGGTGAGGTCCGTGCCGGCGGCGCTCGTCACCCGCAACACGCTCGTCGCGCGCATGAGCCTCGCGAGGCGCTCGGCGCGGGCGCGGATCGCGAAGAAGTCGGCGGTCATCGCGCCCTCGCGCCAGGCGTCCGCCCGGGACGGGGCGTTGAAGTCGCCGCGCACGCCCGCCCGCTCCGCCTCGGCCTTCGCCCGGGTGTGGTAGAGCGACGTCGATGCGGCGCACAGCACGACGTCCGCGGTGCGCATCGCGGCCGCGGCGGGCTCCGGGGGCTCCTCGCCGCTCCTCGCCCGGGGGGCGATCGTGACCACCACCGGGTCCGCGCGCAGCGCCAGTGCCGCGCGCGCCAGCTCGTGGGGGATCTCGGGGTCGGTGCGGGTGTCGACGACGATCGCGAACCGCTCGCCGGCCCGGACGCCGAGGTAGTCGCGGACGACGCGCTCGGCGGTGCTCGCGACGGTGTGTTCGACGGCTGTCGTCATGCGCCGCTGGCCGGGCCGAGGTCGGTGAGCCGCCAGCGGGCGCGGACCTCGGACGCCTCGGCAGGATCGTGCTGCTCGTGGCGCTGGTAGTACCCGGTCCGGCTGATCGCGTACTTGCCGTGGCGGTGCAGGTCGGCAAGGGTCTCCGCCGCCTTGAGCGCGAGGAGGTTCGGGTTGAGGATCGGCAGTTCGGCGTGCCGGCGGGTGGTCATGATCTCCCGCTCGAGGCAGCCGGCGATGATCGTGCAGCCCAGGATCACGACCTCCGACTCGTCCTCGCGGAGGGCGTTCAGGCACGCGGCAGCCGCGTCATCGGCGACCGCGGAGGGGTCCTGGATCATGTCCGTGATGAACCAGTCGATGCACCGGACCGCGCGGCAGTTCGTCGTCCCGTGGAGCCGCACGAGGTCCTCGAGCGCCGGGCGCGCCTTGCGATGGTCGGTGATGACCGTGAACCGGTGGCCGAAGTACGAGGCGTGGTTCATCGCCGCCTCCAGGGGCCCGACGACCGGGATGTCCACGAGCTCGCGAGCGACCCGCACGCCCGGGTCGTAGCAGCAGCCGACGACGACCGCGTCGTAGCCCGCCTGCTCGAGCCGGACCACCTCCTGGCAGATCGCGATCTCCATGAGGTGCTTCGGATAGAAGTAGTCGATGTTCGCGGGCACGCCCTCGAGGTGGATGACATCGACCGTCGTCCCGGCCGCCGCGTACGGCAGCAGGGTCTCCCGGATGATGTCGTCGTAGATCGGCGTTCCGAACGGGTTGATGAACGCGACCCGGCGGGCGACGCCCGGCTCGGCCGGCGGTGTCGCGGGGCGTCCAGCAGCCTGCGCCGCCGGGCGGGCCCCGGATTCGGTCACCACGTGCTCACCTCCTCGGAGAACGCCAGTCCGGGCCGGTCGGCTCGCAGCGGCGTCGGATCGACGACGGGGGGATCGCCGGTCACGAGGTCCGCCACGAGCCGACCGGTTGTTGGTCCCGCCGCATTGCCGAACACGTGGCCGGCAGCGATCACCAGGCCGTCCAGGCCGGGCGCCGGTCCCACGATCGGCAGGTTGTCGGCGGTGTAGGGCAGCAGCCCTGCCCACGCCCGCGCGAACGACGCCCCGCGGAGCGCCGGCAGCGAGCGGGTGAGGCCCTCCGCGACGAGCGCGACGCCCTCGAGCGTCGGCTGCTGGACGAGCCCCGGGTAGTCCATCGCGATGCCCAGGAGGAACGAGCCGTCCTCCGTCTGGCAGGCGGCTTCGAGCAGGGCGAGCCCGTGGCGTGCCTCGATGTCGGACACGAAGGCCTCCTCGCGGAACGAGGACAGCTCGCGGAAGATCGCGTACTGCTTCACCGCGACCGCACCGTAGTACAGCTGCTCGAGCCGCACGTCCAGCGGCTCCGTGCGGAGCACCTGGAGGCGCATCGGCCGGATGGGCAGCTCGAGCCCCGCGGTCGCCGCGAGCGCCGGGGTCCAGACGCCCGCCGCGAGCACGACCGTGCCCGCGTCGATCGGCCCCTCGCCGGTGATCACGCCCGTCACCCGCCCGTTCGTTCGGGCCAGCCGGTCCACCCGCACGCCCTCACGGACCTCCACGCCGAGGCGGGCCGCCGCCCGGGCGTACGCTGCCGAATAGCGCCCGGGGTCGATCTGGGCGTCGTCCACGCAGTACGAGGCGCCGAGGGCGGTCTCGGGGAGGATCGGGCACAGCGCGCGGGCCTCCGGTCCGGCGAGGAGCCGCACGTCCAGTCCGTCCGCCCGGCGCGCCTCGACGAACTCGCGGAACACCGGGGCCTGCTCCTCGCGGTCGAACACGATCAGGCTGCCCTCGGTCCGCAGCCCGATGTCCGCGTCCAGCTCGCCCGGCAGCTCCTCGAGCGCGGCCCGGGTCGGCCGCGCGAGGTCGAGCTCCACCCCCGGCCGGCGCGTGTGGAGCCAGATGTAGCCGATGTTCCGGCCGCTCGCGCCCCAGCCGACGCGCTCGCCCTCGAGGAGCGTCACGGAGAGTCCGCGCCGCGCGAGGTGATAGGCGGTCGCCGTGCCGACGATGCCGCCCCCGACCACCACGACGTCGCGTGCGTCCGTCACCCTGCCTCCTGGCATCCGGTCCGTGGGAAACGAGGCGGACGGTACCAGCGCCCCGGGCGGCTCCCCATGGAGGCTGTCCACAATGAGATCGCCGGCTCGTTGTCGACAATCCACGAACTGCCCGCGCCGCCAGCGCCTATGATCGCCGCCGTGGCGGTGACGAACCGCCGTGGTCCGGAGGAATGATGGCCTCCCGCGCCCCGACCGGATCCGCTGCCGCTCGCGCCGACGGTGCGACCGGCCGGACGCTCGACGCCCTGCTGGACGAGCTCGCGCCCGTTCGCGGTCCGCTGCTGGCCGCCTATCGCGAACGGAGCGCGGCGCCGGCCACGATCCGCTGCCGGGGCCGCATCGCCGCGGGCGAGGTGCGCCGGCTGCTTCCGGCATCGGACACCGTCGACGGGGACGCGATCCAGGAGATCCCGGCTCGCGGGGGCGTGCCCTGGACCCGGCTCGCGCTCTCCACCGGCGAGGCGTGCGCGCTCATCGTCGCCGCGCGGGGCCCGCTCGAGGTGGCGGACCGCATGCTGCTCGAGGCCGCCGCGCTGCGCGCCGTCCGCTCGCTCGTGCTGGACCGGGAACGCCGGGCCGGGGATCGCCTGCGGCAGCTGCTCGTGACCGCGCGGCGAGCGGTCGCCTCGCTCGACCTCGACGAGGTGCTGGCCGGCATCGTCCGCGACGCGACCGAGCTCCTCCACGGCAAGTCGGGCGACATGCTGCTGCTCGACCCGGACCGGCGCGCGCTGCGTGTGGTCGCGGTCTCGAACTTCCCGCCGGACATGCTCGGCTTCGAGCTCCGGTTCGGGGACGGTGTCTCGTCGCAGGCGATCCGCAGACGGCGCGCGATCCAGGTCGAGGACTACCGGGCGTACGAGCACCGGGCGCCGGGCCTCGAGCGGTACGACTTCGGTGCCGTGCTCTGCGCGCCGCTCCTGTTCCGCGACGAGGCGATCGGCGCCCTCAACGTCCACTCCGGCCGGCCGGGCCTGCGCTTCTCGGAGGCCGACGTCGAGCTGCTCACGGCATTCGCCAGCCATGCCGCGATTGCGATCGACCACGCCCGCCGGTATGCGAACGAGGTCCGGCTCGGCCGCGACCTCGCGGAGACGAACCGGGAGCTGACGCGGTCGCTCGAGGTCCAGCAGCGACTCGCCGAGCAGGTGATCCTCGACGGCGGGGCGGCCGGGATCGCCGCGGTGCTCGCCCGCGATCTTCGGAGGCGCGTGGTGATCGAGGACCACCTCCACCGGACGATCGCCGGCGCTTCGCCCGACGGCAGCACGGACTGGCGGGGACTCACGGCGCGGGCGGGCGGCCCGGCCCGAACGGGCGGCGAGGGCGCTGCGGAGCCGTTCTCGGTGGCGGTCCGGGTGGGGCGCGAGGTGGTCGGTCACCTGCTCCTGTCCGACGAGGGAGAGCTGGGCCAGATCGACCGCGCGCTCATCGACATCGCGACCACGGGCGTGGCCCTCGAGTTCGCCAAGACCCGCGCGGCACTCGAGGTGGAGGAGCGGCTTCGGGGCGAGGCGGTCGGCGACCTCCTCGCCGGCAGCTACGTGAGTCCCGCCGCGATCGCGCGTCGTGCGGCCCGGCTCGGCTACGACCTCGACGAGCCGCGGGACCTGATCGTCATCCGGATCCACGACGAGGAGGGTCGCGGGCCGGCCGGCCCGGCATCGACGCCGGACAGTCCGTCCCGTGGCACCGCGCGCCCGCTGGCGGCGATCCGGGAGCGCCTGGCGATCCGCCATCCGGGCAGCATCGCGGCGGTCCACGGCGGCGCGATCGTCGTGCTCGCCACCCGCGATCGCGGCGGTCCGGACGACCCCCGTGCCCTCGCCGACGACCTGCGTCGGGCGCTCGAGGCGCTGGCCATCCCGGGCCCGGTCACGATCGCGCTCGGGGTGCGCTGCGAACAGCCGGACGACTACCCGCGCGCCTATCGCGAGACCCGGGAGGCGCTCGAGCTCATGGTCCGGCTCGGGCGGGCGGGGACCACGATCGGCGTCCGCGAGCTCGGGCCGTACGCGCTCCTGCTCCGGGCAACCTCCCGCGACGACCTCGAGGCGTTCGCCCGGCGGACGCTCGAGCCGCTGCTCGCCTACGAACGGGCGCACGGCGGGGAGCTCCTCCGGACGCTCCGGGTCCACCTCGAGGAGGACCGTGTCCAGCGCCGGACCGCGGCGCGCTGCTTCGTCCACGTGAACACCGTCGTGTACCGGCTTCGCCGGATCGAGGAGCTGCTGGGCATCTCGCTCGACGATCCGCAGGCGGTCTTCGACCTCACGCTCGCGCTCCGGATCACCGACCTGCTCGAGCCGCCGGCGGGGTAGCGCGCAGCGGCCCCGCGCGCAGCCGCGGGCCCGCCCGGCGGGGGCCCCGCTCAGCCGGCGGTGAACGTCGCGTCGCGGAGGCCGTG
>DASSPX010000041.1:0-33591 GCA_035699445.1 Candidatus Limnocylindrales bacterium
CGTCAAGGAAGCGTTCTTTCAGTCACTCGCGTCTGGCATCGCCGGCGTTCAGGTCGTGATCCTGGAAAACGAAGAGCCGCCACCCGACCTCGCCGGCGAGATGACATACGTTCACTTTACGAAGAGTCTCTCCGGGCGATACGGCTTCTTCCCGGTCCGGGCGTTGTAGACATAACTCACTCGCGCAAGCGGAAGTAGCGGATCGGGCCCGTTGACGCGGAGCGCTGTCGGGGAGTACGCTGTACACACGTTGTTGTAACAGCTTGAAGGTGGCTTGATGGCCGAGATAGCAGCCAGGACCGCCCCAACGCGCCGTCCGGTGAAGAGCGACCGAATCGCCTTGCGCGCCTCGCAGGAGGAGCGCGAGCTGATCGGGCGAGCGAGCGAGGCAGCGTCGACGACCATGAGCGATTTTGTCCTGCGCGCCTCGCTTGCTCGAGCGGAGGAGGTCCTCGCAGCCCGCAGTGAGTTCCGGCTGTCACCGGATCGCTGGAATGCGTTCATTGAGATGCTCGACCGCCCGCCCCTCGAGAAGCCACGTCTGCGCCGGCTGCTGACTGAACCATCCACCCTCGAGCAGTAGGCACGCGAAGCGCGGCCAGGGTGTGGACTTCGACGGGCCGGTCACGTTCGATCCAGGACGGCACGACGCCTCCGCATTTGACTGCGGCTCAGAGGCCCAGACGCGCTGGCTGCGCCAGGTCGCGCGTACCGCGCAGGCTGCCGGGACCACTCGTGTGTACGTCGTCACGCCGGCGAGAGAACCCCGAGTCGTCGGCTACCACGCCCTCGCCGCGGCCTCGGTCTCGCACGAGGATGCCCCGCCGGAGCTCCTGAAGGCAGCCGGCCGAAGCCCAATCCCGGTCATCCTGCTCGCACGCCTCGGCGTCGACGTCTCCGTCCAGGGGCAACGGTTGGGCGCGGCCCTCGTCAAGGACGCAGTGCTTCGCGCCTACCGGGCAGCGGAGATTGTGGGCGCACGGGCCCTGCTCATCCACGCCGAGTCCGAACAGGCCCGAGCGTTCTACATGCACCTGGCCGAGTTCGACGCGTCACCGACGGACCCGATGCACCTGTCGCTTCGGATGAGCGAGATCGCGCGCATCCTGGGTTGAACCTCCGCGGTGCCTGTTCGGACATAACTCACCTTATCGGAAGTACAGTCCCACATGGCTCGCGGGTGCGTGTGGGGTTGTGCGAGCGGTTCGCTGTCAGGCCAGAAGCGTCGGCGGGCCGTACGGGGCGAAACCGGGGTCGCGCGTGACGATGGTGAGCCCATGTCGCTGTGCCTGGGCGACGATCATGCGGTCGAACGGATCGCGGTGGTGAGCCGGCAGGGACGCTGCAGCCTCGCCGTCCACACCCTCGACAGGAAGCTCGGAGAAGCCCTCGGCGGCGAGGACGGCCGCAATCCCGGGCGGTGCGCTCAGCTTGCCCAGCGCACGCTTGATCGAGATCTCCCACACCGTCGCGGCGCTCACCAGAACGTCGTTCGCGGGAGAAGCGATCGCGACTCGGGCGGCAACAGACAACGTCGCGTCGTTGCCCAACCACCACAGCAGGGTGTGAGCATCAAGGAGCAGTCTCACCCCTCGAAGGCCTCGATGATGTCGTCCGGCGTCGCATCGAAGTCCGGGGCGAGCTTCACCTGGCCCTCCCACAGGCCGGGCGTCCGGGGTCGAGTGCGTGTCGCGAGTCGCACCAGCTTGGCCACGGGCCGACCCGCTCGCGCGATGATGATCTCCTCGCCAGCCTCAGCTCGTTCGACGAGCTTCGAGAAGTGCGTCTTCGCGTCGTGGATGTTGATCGCCCGCTCGGTCACGATGTCTCCCTGGGGTTAGTCCACTCTAGTCCGCTTCCGGCCGTCGGTCAACGACCGAGCGAGCCGCAGAGCGGTCGTTACAGTTACGTCAGCAGCTCGAGCGGCCTTGGAGGCAGCGAGGGTCCCGATGACGAGGCACGGCGCCGCGCCGCTCCTGCTCGTTGTCGGGCTGCTCACGTCCGTGATCCAGGCGTGCGTCGCGCCGCCTGGCTCGGCTGCGCCCTCGACTGCTCCGACTTCCTCGGCGTCGACGTCCCCGCTTCCAACTCCCGACGTGAGCTCCGCCAGCCCATCTGCCTCCGCGGAGCCGTCGCCCGCGCTCTTCCCTTCCCGACCGCTGCCGCCGGGCGCGGAACTCGCGTTCGCGGACGTGCCCGAGACGGGGCGCCTCGTGGTGCACGCCGAGCGGCCCGGAGCGCCGCCGCGCATCCTGGCCGACGTCGCGCTCGACGGGGCGGCGCCAGGCACGCCCCTGCGCGCACTCGTGTCCCCCGACGGGCGGTGGATCGCTGCGATCGTCGGCCCCGGCCTGACGCCCGACTTCGTCCTGATCGAGACGGCAACCGGCGACGAGGCGTGGCGGTCGGAAGGTGTGTTTGCGAACCTCTTCTGGAGTCCGGACGGCAGCGCGCTCGCACTCGATTACGTGGACGGCACGGGCGCCATCGTCGAGCTGGCGTCGGGCTCGACGCCTGTCGTCACACCGGTCTCGTTCGAGCCGGTTCCCACCTCGTCCGAGTCGCCTGCCCCCTACCGCGGGCTGCACCAGCCCCTGGGGTTCTCCGAGGACGGCCGCACGCTCTGGATCCTGCGGACCACGACAACGGGACAGGCACCGTACTTTGCCATCGCGGCCGGAGTGGACCGGGCGACGGGCGCGGTGCGCGCCGCGGAGGCGATTCCCGCCGGTGGCGACGCGCTCGGGCGCACGAACATCTCGATCCTGACCCCGGAGCAGGTCGCGCACGACGGGACCATCGCCTGGCAGGAGACGGTGGACGGCGCCGTGACGCTCCGACTCCAGGGACCGGGCGATGCCGAGCCCCGTTCGGTGCCGCTCCTCGCGCGGGCCGCCGAGCCTCCGGTCGTCGATGGCGATCGCGTGTTCGTGCTCGCCACGCCGCGCGGGGATCCGCCGCAGGCCCAGGACGAGGGACCCGTTCGCACCACGCTGTTCGAGTTCGGGATCGATGGCTCACCGCGCGGGGAGCTGTCGCTGGACACGGGATCGTACGTGCCTCGAGTGGTGGCCAGCCGCGACGGCGTCGTCTTCCTGCAGCTCCTCTCGCTCGAGGTAGAGGTCGAGTACCTGGCCGCGCATGTCGAAAGCGGCAGCGTCTCGGGCTTCGTCTCCGACGGCGGGTTTGCCGGCTGGCTCGATGCCGCCCCGTCCTGACGCCGGCGGAGCGCCCGCGAGTGCGGCGAGCCCCTGATCCGGCCGCGCCTTGCGAGCTTCGGACGGCAGGCATGGTTGCCCCGGGTTGGCGATCCGGTGAGATGGACGCGCGATGATGGTGATCCGGAGCCGCAAACCGGTCCAGCCCTGGCAGTCGTATCACTGGTCCGGGACGCTCGACCGCCGCTCCCCCACCGAGGTCGTCACGTGATGCACCGGACCACCAGCCGCCGACGGGTCGCGATGCTCGCCGCCGCAGCGCTCGCCGTCGCCGCCTGCTCCACCGGCAGCGGGGCGTCGACCGCTCCGTCGACCGCGGCAAGCGCCGCGCCGTCCGATGCCCCGTCTGGAGCGCCTTCGGCGGCGCCCCCCTCCCCCAGCGCCGCGGCATCCGAACCGGCGGCCGCTGCGACGATCGCCGTGGCGTCGACCGGCCTGGGCGAGATCGTCGTCGACGCCCAGGGGCGAACGCTCTACCTGTTCACGCGGGATATGCAGGGCGCGGGCACGAGCGCGTGCAACGACGAGTGCGCCGCGAACTGGCCGCCGGTGCTGGTCGACGACGGCGTGAAACCGACGGCCGGCGCCGGGGTCACCGGTGAGCTCGGCACGGCAACCCGCGACGACGGCACGACGCAGGTCACGCTGAACGGCTGGCCGCTCTACACGTTCGCGGCCGACACCGCGGCCGGCGAGACGAACGGCCAGGGCGTGAACGACGTGTGGTTCGCCGTCTCCCCCTCGGGCGAGGCAGTCACCGGCGGCTCGGGCACCGACGAGTACTGAGCCTCCGCGCCGGGTGCGCCTTGACACGGTGTGTATCGTCTGACGATATACGCCCTCACCGAGGTGCGGCCGATGCAGCCCTCCCCGTCCAGCGCGTCGACAGCGGCAACCCCGAACGACGTATCGGCGGCGACCTGGGTGGCCTTCACCCTCGGACCGCTGCTTCGCGAGGTCGTCGCGACGGCGCTCGCGGGCCTCGTGACCGGCATCGTCGTCCTCGGGCTTGGCGGGCGGCTCGTGATGCGCGCGGCCACGCTCCTCGACCCTGGCGCGATCGGCCGGCTCACCGAGAACGGCAACCGGATCGGCGACATCACGCTCGGCGGAACGGTGGCGCTGATCCTGTTCGGCGGCATGTTCTTCGGTCTCGGCGCGGCGATCGTGTGGACGGCCATCTGGCGCTGGCTCCCGCAGCAGCCGATCCGCCGGGCCCTCGTCGCGATGCCCGTCGCAGTCGCGGTCTCGGGGTTCTTGCTGGTCGAGGGCGACAACCCCGACTTCCGGATCCTCGACCTCCAGCCGATCGTGATCGGGCTGCTGCTCGGGCTGATTGCGCTGTTCGGCGCGGTGCTCGCGCTCGTCGATGCCGCCTTCCAGCGCCGACTGCCGGCCGTCCGCCCGGAACGGCTCCGGGTCGCCGGCGGGTACGCGCTGCTCGTCGGCCTCGGGGCGGTGCTCGTGCTGCCCTTCATCGTTGGTTTCTACTTCTCGGCCGACATCTGCTTCTGCCGCCCCGAGCGCCCGACCGGGACCGCGATCGCGGTCGCCGGCGGCGCGACGATCGTGGCCTGGCTGCTCCGGGCGAACGGCCGGGACCCGCGACCCCCGGCGCTCGTCGCGGTCGGCCGCACGGCGGTGGTCGCGGCGGTCGTCCTCGGGAGCCTGCGGGTGATCGAGGAGATCCGGGTCATCCTCGTCGCATGACGGACGGCCGAATCCGGCCGACGGGCCGGTCGCCGGTCAGGCGGCCGCTCTGCAGGCGAGGCCGTAGTAGAGCGCGATGTCCGCGCCCACGTGGACCGCGACCACGAGCCACAGCGAGCGCATCCGCGTGGCAACGATGCCGGCCACGATCCCGGCCAGGCTCAGCAGCGTGACGTGGAGCGGCAGGAACGCGGTGACGTCGGTACCGGCGTGGGCCAGCCCGAAGGCCACGCCCTGGACGAGGATCGCGGGGCGAACGCCGATGGCCTCGCCGAGCCAGGTCCGCATCGCGCCGCGATAGGCCACCTCCTCGAGCACGCCGTTCGCGGCCGCGAACGCGAGCGCGGGCGCGACCGCGGCCACTGGAACCTCGAACGCGACCTCGCCGAAGAACGGCCGCGCGACGACCGGTCCGACCGCGAGCGAGGCAACCGCGCCCCCGGCAACGAGCGCGAGGCCCGCCGCCGACGCCTGCCGGCCGGGCCCGGCGATCCCGAGCTCCGCGGGGGATCGCCGCAGGACGGCGAGCAGCACGGCCACGGACCCCAGGACGAGGGCCGCCTCCCCGAGGCGACGAAGCAGGATGGGCGACGCGGGATCCGCGCAGGCGGGGCCGAGGGGCAGGTCACGGCCGGCGACCTCGGGCCAGGCGAGCGCGAGGGCGACCGGCACGCAGCCCGCCCAGGCGATGCCTCCCGGCTGGCGCGCCGCGAGCAGCACGGCGCAGCCGCTGACCAGCAGGGCGGCGACGGGGAGGCGCGCGGCCGGCACGCCGGCCGCGACGAGGACGAGCGCAGCCGCCGCGATCGCCAGCGTCGCCCCACGCCGTCGCGCGGCCGTCGACGGCTCCATGGCGGCTCCCCCGCGATCGGCTACGGGGTCGTGGTGACGACGTTGCTGCCGGTCACGAGCACGAGGCACGCCCCCGGCCGGCGATCGGTGTCGGCGAGCACCCCTGCCCAGGACGCCCCCGCGGCCGCCTCGACCGTTACGCCGAGCGCATTCGCGAGCACCGCCTGGGCCCGGGGGAGGTCCGCCTCCCGCACGAGGAGCATCTCGTCCACGCGGCCGTCCATCAACTCGAGCGCGGCCGGAACGGGGACACGCGTCGCGATCCCGTCGGCGATCGTGGCCGCCCGTTCGGTGGCGATCGGCCGGCCCTCGCGCCATGACCAGGTCATCGACGGTGCCGCCTCGGACTGGACGCCCACCACGCGACAGCCCGGCGCGACCTGCCGGAGCCAGGCCCCGACCCCGACGATCAGGGCGCCGTTGCCCACCGGGATGTACGCGTTCGCGATCGGCGGCAGCTCGCCCCGCTCGGCCGCGTCGGTCAGCTCCAGCGCGATCGTGCCCGCCCCGGTCCCCACGAGCGGATCGTCACCGTCGACGAGCAGCTCGAGGCCGTGGTCGCGCGCGTACGCCTCCGACGCCTCGCGCGCGGCGTCGAAGTCCTCGCCGCTCTCGATGACCAGGCCCCCGAACGCGCGGATCCGGTCGAGCTTCGTGGGCACCGCGTGGACGTCTGCGAAGATCACGGCCGAAGCACCGGCGGCACGCGCGGCGTACGCCACGCCCTGGCCGAAGTTGCCGGTGGACGCGACGACGACCGGCTGCTCCTCCGAGATCCGGCCCGCCGCCGCGAGCGCGTGCACCGCGAGCCACGTGCCACGACCCTTGAACGCGCGAACGGGGTTGACGGTCTCGACCTTGACCACGACCGGGGACCCGGCGATCGCGGACAGCTGCTCCTGGACGTACTGCGGTGTGTCCCGGAACTCGGCGGGGATCCGGCCGCGGGCGGCGCGGATCGCGTCGGCGGTGAGCGCCTCGTGCGGGCGGGCGGGACGCTGGGCAGGAAGCGTGGCGGTCAACGGCCCCTCACGGTGCGGCGGACACACGAAAACGCCCGAAGGAACCGTCGTCCACCAGTTGTCTCAGCCAATGCAAGCACCGGCCGAGTCCCTGATGTCCGTGGCCCCTTCGGGCAAGACCAACGATAGCGGGCGGCGGCGCGCCCGGCGTACCGAGTTATCCACGAGTTCGAGCGCCGGCGACCCGCACCAGGGCGATTGTCCACAGCCCGTCCCCAACCGGTGCGGGCGGTGCAACGAACGCCTCCCGCGATGCCGACCGGCCGCCCCATCCACCGGCTCAGGCCGCCTCGAGCGGCCACGAGCGGGCCTCGTCGAGCAACGGGAGCCCGTCGCCGTCCGTGGCGACGACGCCGCTGTCGGCGACGACGTACCGGCCGTCCGTGCCGAGCTCGACGTCGGCGAACGCGGTCGCGACCGACAGGTCGGCCGCGATCCGGAGCACGAGCTGCGACGTGGACATCCCCGCCGGGGTCGCGCCCGGCGGCAGCAGCGTCGCCAGGAGGTGCCCCGCGGCGGCAGCGGCGATCGTCGAGCCGGCGAGGATCACGAGCCCATCCGGGTCCCAGGCCAGCCCGGCGACATGACGCATCCCGCGATCCGTGACCGCATTCCCATGGAGGGTCCCGTCCGGCTCGGGATGGAGGGTCAGCAGGCCGGCCGGCGTCGCAAGCTCCAGGTGCGTGAACCGTCGATCCGGCCCGGTCTCGAGGAGGAGCGAGTGGACGAGCCCGCCGCCGCCGACGATCGCCTCCCGCCAGCGGCGCCCGCGCTGGCCTTCGGCGACCGACCACCAGACGAGGCGGCCGTCGGCGTCCTGGCCGGCTCCGGCGCGGCGCACGGCGCTCAGGAGACCGTCGCCTCCTCGCGCAGGACCTGTGCCCACTTCGTGGCGGCGGCTCGCAGCTCCCCCGCCAGCGATGGGGCGATCCGCCCGCGCACCCGCACGTCGCGGTCGCGGTAGTCGAGGTCGATCGTGCCCCGTTCGCGCACACGGGCGAGCAGCTCACCCGCCGCGTAGGGCACGGCGACGTCGACGTCCTCCCACAGCGAGGCGAGCACGGCCGCGATCTCCGCCCGGAGCGCATCGAGGCCGTAACCGGTGAGCCCGGAGACGAGGACCGCCCCGCCCACGACGGGCGCGGGCACCTCCCCGTTGGTGGCCGACCGGTCCACGAGGTCCGCCTTGTTGTACGCGACCACCCGTGGCTTGTCCCCGGCGCCCAGCTCGTCGAGCACGAGCTGGACCGTGGCCCGGTGCTCCTCGCGGTGGGCGTCCGCGGCGTCCACGACCTCGAGCAGCACGTCCGCGCGGGTGACCTCCTCGAGCGTCGCCCGGAACGCGTCCACGAGCTGGTGCGGGAGCTTGTGGATGAAGCCCACCGTGTCGGTCACGATGGCCGTCTGCCCGTCGCCCAGCTTCACCTGGCGGGACGTGGGGTCGAGGGTCGCGAACAGCTTGTCCTCGGCCCTCGCGACCTCGCTGCCCACGAGCGCGTTGAGGAGCGTCGACTTGCCGGCGTTCGTGTAGCCGACGATGGCGACCGTGGGCACAAGGCGCCGGTCGCGGCCTCGTGCGGCGGTCGCACGCTGGCGGCGGACGTCCTCCACCCGCTCCTTCATCTTCTTGATCCGCTCCCGGATGATCCGCCGGTCCGTCTCAAGCTGCGACTCGCCGGGACCCCGCGAGCCGATGCCACCCTGGGTGCGCGAGAGGTGCGTCCACAGCCGCGTCAGGCGCGGCAGCTGGTACTCGAGCTGCGCCAGCTCCACCTGGAGCCGCCCCTCATGCGTGCGGGCATGCTGGGCGAAGATGTCGAGGATCAGCCGGCTGCGGTCGATCACCTTCGTCCGGAGGAGCCCCTCGAGCGCCTTCTGCTGTCCGGGACTCAGCTCGTCGTCCGCGATGAGCAGGTCGAAGCCCGTCTCGGATTTCGCCTGGGCGAGCTCTTCGGCCTTGCCCTTGCCGACATACCAGTTCGGGTCGACGTGGCGGCGGTTCTGCCACTCGGCGCCGACGACCTCGGCGCCCGCGGTCGTCGCGAGCGCGGCCAGCTCGGCAAGCGAATCCTCGGCGTTCCAGCCGGGATCGTCGCCGGTGTCCACGGCTACGAGGAAGGCGCGCTCGATGGGCGGCGCGAGATCGATGGGCTCTCGGGGACTCACGGGCGGAAGGATAGCGGCGCCCGGCGATGGGACTTCTGGGCCTCCCCGGGGCACCGTCCGCGCCATGGAGCGGTGCGTGGGGCATCGTGACACTGGCGCACGTGGCTTCCCGGATCGCGTCCCGTCCTGCACGCCCGCGCCGCGCGGGCTGGCTCCGCCCATCCATCCCCGGCGACGGCCTGCCGCCGCCCGAGTCGCGCCTGCGCCGGCTCACGATCCGCTCGATCGCGCTCGGCGCGCTCGCGGTCGGTGCCGTCTACCTCTGGTGGCGGCTGACCTCGACGCTCGATCCGGGCGTGTGGTGGGTGTCCTACCCGCTGTTCGCGCTCGAGGTCCACAGCCTCCTCGGGCTCGCCCTGTTCACGTTCTCGCTGTGGGACGTGGACCGGCGCCCCGCTACGCGCGACGTGACCGAGACGGACGCGCGGATCGCGGTCCTCATCCCCACCTACAACGAAGGGCCCGAGATCCTTCTGCCCACGATCGCCGCGGCGGTCACGATGCGCCTGCCGCACGAGACCTGGGTGCTCGACGACGGCAACCGCCCGGAGATCGCGGCGCTCGCGGAGCAGCTCGGCGCGCGGTACCTCGCCCGCCCCGAGCACCACCATGCGAAGGCGGGCAACCTCAACCACGCCCTGGGCGTGATCGACGCGGAATTCATCGCGGTCCTCGACGCGGACCACGTCGCCAGCCCGGACTTCCTCGTTCGGCTGCTCGGGTACTTCGACGATCCGCGGGTGGCGCTCGTCCAGACCCCTCAGGAGTTCTACAACCGCCACTCGTTCGAGCACGATGCCCTGCCCGGCGATGGCGAGCGGTTCCACGAGCAGGCGCTGTTCTACCGCGTCCTCCAGCCGGGCAAGAACCGCTGGTCGGCGGCGTTCTGGTGCGGCACCGGTGCGCTCGTGCGGGTCGCCGCGCTGCGCGAGGTGGGCGGCGTCGCGACGGACACGATCACCGAGGACATCCACACGACGATTCGGCTCCATCGACGGGGCTGGCGCACCGTCTACCACAACGAGGTGCTCGCGCAGGGCCTCGCGGCCGCCGACGCGGACACGTACCAGGCGCAGCGCCTCCGCTGGGGCACCGGCGCGATGCAGGTCCTCCGGAAGGAGAACCCGCTGTTCGTGAGCGGCCTCAGCCTTCCCCAGCGGCTCGCGTACGCCTCGACGCTGCTCGGCTGGTTCGATGCCTGGCGGACGTTCGCGCTGCTCGTGCTGCCGATCGTCGTGCTCGCGACCGGGGCGATCCCGATCCGCGCCGACGCCATGACGTTCGCGGTCGCATTCACGAGCAGCTTCCTGCTCCAGCAGGTCGCCCTGCGCGTCCTCAGCCGTGGCTGCCACCGACCGGTGCTCTCGATCGTGTTCGAGCTCGTCCGGATGACCTCCAACATGCGCGCCACGGCGACGCTCGTCACCCGCGGTCGGCCGCGCTTCATGGTCACCCCGAAGGGCCGCACCGCCGACGGGCGGACGCGGGTCCGCGCGCCGCTCCCGCTGACCGCGATCCTGGCGGCGTCGTTCGGCGCGGCGGCCTGGTTCGCGCTCACGCTCATGGGCACGACCCCGGTCCGGTACGCCGAGCTCGGCGCGATGCTCGCGACGCTCGGCTGGCTCGTCGCCGATGCCGCGCTCATCCTGGTCGCGATCATGCGCATCCGGTCCCTGCGCTACGGACCGGAGCGGCGGGCGAGCGTCCGTTTCGACGTCGAGCTCGAGGGCGAGCTGGATGGCTTCGCGGTCGACGTGCTCGACGTGTCGCTCACCGGCGCCCGCCTCCACGCGCCGGTCATCCGCGCGCTCGGCGAGCGGGGCTCGGTCGCGCTGCGGTTCGGCGGCGAGACGATCGAGCTGCCGGCGACGGTCCGGACGGTCCAGGCGGGCGAGAGGGGCTGGCGGCTGGGCGTCGAGTTCGACCCGACGGCGGTGGCTCCGCTGGCCCGGCTCGCGATCCTGCTCTTCCGCCAGCGGTCGCTGCCGACGGTCGAGCCGCTCCTGCCGACCACGACGCCGGCGATGCCGGCAGGCGCCGCCGCCGCCTGACGGCGGCAGCCTCCGGGGCCGGCTCAGGCCACCTCGGCGACGGAGTCCAGCAGCGCGTCCGCGAGCGGTGCGAGCGCCTCGCGCGTTCCCAGGCCGCTGAGGACGCCGAGCACGACCCCGGCGCCCGCCGCGCGACCCATCTGCAGGTCCGCCGGGGTGTCGCCAACCACGGCGATCGACGCCGGCTCGAGCCCGAATCGGGCGGCGAGCTCCCGGACGGCCGCCGGATCGGGCTTCGTCGGGATACCGTCGTCCGCTGCGACCACGGCGTCGACGAGCGAATCCACCGCGAGCGCCTCGAGCGACGCGAGGGTGGGCGTCCGGTCGTCGGTCGTCACGACCGCGATCCGCATGCCCCGCGAGCGGAGGCGCCCGAACAGCCCAGGCAGGTCGGCGAGGGGCACGGCGAGCGTCCGTGGGTCGGGCATGAACCAGGCCGCCTCGACGGCGCGCCGGGCAGCGGCCACGCTCGGGCACCAGCGCCGAAGGACGGCCGTGATCGTGTCCGCGATCGATTCGCTCGTGCCGATCGCGAGCGGCGCCGTGGGCGCGATGTGGCCGGTCGTCGGATCGAACCCGATCGCGGCGAACACGTCGCCCGCCACCGGCCGGCGGGTGGCGCCCTCGAGGCGCGCGCCGAGGTCGCGCGCCCAGCCGCCCCACATCGCGTCGAACGAGAGGAGGGTCCCGTCCTTGTCGAAGACGACGAGCCGGATCCCCGTGAGATCGACGGCTACAGCATCGCCTCCGCGGCCTCGAGCGCGTCCGTCGTCGCCGGGAGCGCCGATCCCGGCAGCACGAGGCACGCCTCGGGCGCAAAGTGGAGCGCCACCGGGGCGCCCGCGCTCGGCACCGCGAGGTTCGGGTTGTTGAACGTGTCGACGTCGAGCCGGTGCGCCCCGTCGCCCGCGAGCCGCACGCGGACCCGAACGACCGAGCCGAGGAACGCGACGTCGTCCACGGTGGCCTGGAGCCGGTTCGCCCCGTTCGGGGCGCCCACCGGCACGGTGGGGTCGACGCCTTCGAGGCCGATCGCCTCCGGGCGGATCGCGACCGTCACCCGCTCGCCCGCGCCGCCGCTGATCGTGGACGTCGTGCGCACCTCCTGGCCGGCGAGCGACAACCGTCCCGACGCCGCATCGACGACCCGGGCGGGCAGGGCGTTGAGCGTGCCCACGAACGATGCCACGAACGCGGTCGACGGGAAGTTGTAGACCTCGAACGGCGTGCCGACCTGTTCGACCCGGCCCTCGCTCATCACGACGATCCGATCGGACAGCTCGAGCGCTTCCTCCTGGTCGTGGGTCACGTACACGGTCGTGATCCCGAGCTGTCGCTGGATCTGCCGGATCTCCTGGCGGAGCGCGACCCGGATCTTCGCGTCGAGCGCGGACAGCGGCTCGTCGAGCAGGAGCACGGTCGGCTCGATCGCGAGCGCCCGCGCGAGCGCGACACGCTGCTGCTGGCCGCCCGACAGCTGGTACGGGTAGCGATCGCCGCGGCCCTCGAGGTTGATCAGCCGGAGGAGCTCGCCCACCCGCTTGCGGCGCGCGTCGGCGGCCATGCCGCGCAGCTTCAGCCCGAACGCGATGTTGTCGGCCACGCTCATGTTCGGGAACAGGGCGTACGACTGGAACACCATGCCGACGTTGCGCCGGTTGGGCGGCGTGCGGGTGATCTCGCGGCCGTCGATCCGGATCGTACCCGCGGTCGGCGCCTCGAAGCCCGCGATCATCCGCAGCGTGGTCGTCTTGCCGCAGCCGGACGGCCCGAGGAACGACACGAACTCACCCTTCCGGGCGTCCAGGTCGAAGTTCTCGACGGCGACGACGCCGCCGGGGAACTCCTTGCGGACCCCGGCCAGCTCGAGGAACCCCACGTCTCGCTCCCCTCTCCTACCGGGCGCCCGCGACCTGGACGCGACTCCCGCGTCCCCGACCCACGACCGCGATGAAGATCATCGCCAGCCACGTCAGCCCGAAGCTGATCAGCGACACGGCGGCGGGCTCGTAGATCTTGTCCCGCCCGAGCAGTGACAGGTACGGCCCGAACCCCCACGGCGCGAGGAAGTTGCCGATCGTGAACTCGCCGATCACGATCGCAAGCGTGAGAAACGCTCCCGACAGTGCCGCGGTCCGGAGGTTGGGGAAGATCACCGACCACAGGATCCGGGCCCAGCCGGCGCCCATGCTCTGGGCCGCCTCCGTGAGCACCCGGACGTCCATCGCGGCAAGCCCGGCGTCGACCGCGCGGTACATGTACGGGAACGACAGGACGACGTACGCGCACACGAGCAGCGCCGTGCTGCTCAGCTCGGTGGCGGTGAACTGGAGCGGCGGCCGGCTGTACACCCGGATCAGCCCGAACACGAGCACGACCGGCGGGATGACGAACGGCAGCAGCGTCACGAACTCGACGATCGGCCGCAGGCGCGGCAGCCGCAGCCGGACCCAGTACGCGGTGGGCACGATGATCAGGAGGCTGACGACGATCGTGACCAGCCCCACGAGGATCGAGTAGCCGAACTTCTCGTAGAACTCCTCGCCCTGGAGGACGTTCGAGTAGGCGGAGAAGTCGGGTGCCGTGCACGGCTGATTCGGCGGGGCGCAGGCGCGGAGCGAGAACTCGAGCGTCGCGAGCAGCGGCACGAAGAAGTACAGCGCGCCGACCACGAAGATCAGCCACGCCCACCAGGCGCCGACGGAGCGCTCGCGCCGCGGCCTCGCGGATGCCGCGATCGTGCCCAGCGCCTCGGGCGCGCGCGCCCCGACGGCCGGCCCGCTCACGACCGGAGCCACCGCTCGGCGCGCCGCTGGAGCACGCTGTACGCCAGGATCGAGAGACCCATGACGAACACCATGCCCATCGCGGCGGCGTACCCGAGACCCGGGTTGAACAGCACGTCGCCCTGCATCTGGGCGGTGATCACGAGCGTGGCGAGCGGGATCGTGCCGCCGCTCAGCTGGTAGGCGGTGGCCTGGGCGCCGAAGGCGTTGCCGAACAGGAGGATCCCGGCGCCCAGGATCGACGGTGTGAGGATCGGCAGCGCCACGCGCCGCCAGTAGCCGAAGCTCGTCGCGCCCAGGTTCTCCGCGGCCTCCCGCCACTCGCGCCGGAGACCCTCGATCGAGGGGGCGATGACGAGCACCATGAGCGGGAACTGGAAGTACAGGTAGACGATCGCGAGCCCGGTCATCGAGTACAGGCTGAAGCCCGTACCGCGCAGCGAGAACCCGAACACGTCCTGGAGCAGCTTCGTGACCAGCCCGAGGTTGCCCAGGGTGAACACGAACGCGAGGGCGAGCGGGACGCCGGCGAAGTTGCTGGCGACGCCGGAGAACGTCATGAGCGCCGACCGGAACACCCGGGGCAGCTTGCCCAGGATCGCGGCCGACGCGAGCAGCAGCCCGAACACCGCGCCCACGACGGCCGTGATGAACGAGAGCTGGATGCTGTTGACGAACGCGGGCAGGATCGCGCCGGTCGTCAGGTCGCGGTAGTTGTCGATGCCGAGCCCGCCGTCGGCAAGGGTGAAGCTGCCGACGAGCAGGAACAGCGCCGGCAGCCCCATGAACATCGCGGTCCAGATGAAGAACGGGAGCACGCCCAGCCAGGCCCAGATGGACCCGGGCCTGGCCGGACGCGGTGCGGGAGCGGTGACCGGAACGGCCTGCTCCGCGCTGCTCATGTCAGTGCGGGCTCGATCAGCCTTCCGCGACGTCGACGCCGACGACCGCATCCCACTGGCCCGAGATGAGATCGCGGGCCTTGTTCAGCTGGTCGAGCGTCGGGAACACGGCGCCCTCGACGTCGGGCAGCTTGGCGAGCTGCTCCTGCGGGACCGCGTCGCGGGCGACGAGATCCTCGTAGCGGATCGGGTGGCAGTAGCCCTTGAGCCAGGTGTTCTGGCCCTCGTCGGAGTACAGCCACTCCATCCACAGCTTCGCTGCGTTGGGATGCGGCGCGTAGGCGCTGATCGCCTGGACGTAGACACCGGCGAACCGGCCGGACGCCGGGACGACGACCTCGATCGCCGGTCCGCCGCTGGCCGCCGCCTCGTCGCGGTTGGCGAGCGCGTTGTACGTCCAGCGAACGGTGATCGGCGTCTCGCCCTGCGCGATCGTGCCGGCGTTCGCGATGGTCGGTACGAAGTTGCCGGCCTCCACGACCTGCTTCCAGAACTCGAGACCGGGCTGGGCATCGTCGAGCGAGCCGCCGTTCGCGAGCGCGGAGGCGTAGACGGTCTGGATCGCCTGGTTCGAGGCGCGCGGGTCGCCGGCGAGGGCGATGGAGTTCGCGTACTCGGGCTTCAGCAGGTCCGGCCAGTCCTGCGGGACGTTGCTGATGACGGCGGTGTTCACCTCGAAGGCGAGCACGCCGTAGTAGTCGCCGTACCAGTAGCCCTCGGGATCCTTCGCGTCGTCCGGGATCGTGTCCCAGGTCGCAACCTTGTACGGCTGGATGAGGCCCTTCTCCTTGGCCTCGGGGCCGAACGAGAGGCCGACGTCGATGACGTCCGGCGCCTGCGGTCCGGGGTTGTCCTTGTTCGCGTCGATCGCGGTCAGCTCGTCGGCCGAGCCCGCGTCGGGGTTGAGCTCGTTGACCTCGAGCCCGGTCTTCTCCTTGAACGTGTCGATCGTCTCGCCGTAGTTGCACCAGCTGCGCGGCAGGGCGATCGTCGATAGCGTTCCCTCTGCCTGGGCGGCTGCGAGCAGGTCCGGATCCGGCACCCACTCCTCGACACCGCCGCCGCTGGGTGCCTCGCTGGCGGGCGCCTCGCTCGCGGGCGCCTCGCTGGCCGGCACCTCGCTCGCAGGCGGAGCCTCACTGGGGGCGGTCGTCGCCCCGCCGCCCGAGGAGCACGCGCTGACAAGCAGCGTGCCCACGGCGACGAGCGCGACGGCGCGAAGTCGCAACCGATCGTGCATGCGTTTCCTCCTCCGTGACCGAGACGGGTACCGGACGGCCCTCCCCTGCGGCGGGCGTGCCCCGCCGATTGGTCGGGGTGGACCGGGCGCTCGGTCGATGGCCGGGATGGTAACCGGTCGTCAATCCCCCGAGACCGGCAATTCCGGCCCCGCCGGCGGATCCGCGAGCCATGGGCGCACCCGCGCGAACGCCGCGCCGATCGGATCGCCCGTTGCGTCGATCCGATCGCCCGGCTCGCGCCGGAACCACGTGCGCTGGCGCTTCGCGAACTGGACGTTGCGGCGGGCGTCCGTTTCGATCGCCTCGTCCAGCGTCGCCCGACCGTCGAGCACGTCCCACGCCTCGCGGTAGCCGATCGCGCTGAACGCCGGGAGCCGCGGGTCGAACCGCTCGCGGAGCGCCCGCGCCTCCTCGATCAGGCCAGCCGCGAACTGGGCCTGGGCGCGGGCGGCCAGGCGCTCACGGTGGACGGCAGGATCGACGTCGAGCACGAGACTGAGCACCGGCGCGGGATAGCCGCGGGCGGGCGGGCGCGGCCGGTCGCCGGCGAGCATCGCGATCTCCAGCGCCCGCACGACCCGGCGCGGGTTGCGCACGTCGATGCCGGACGCGAGCACGGGGGCGCGCTGCCGCAGCTCCGCCACGAGGGCGTCCAGCCCCTCCCGGGCGAGGCGGTCCTCGAGCGCCGCCCTGACCGTGGCGTCCGCCGGCAGCGCGTCCGTGTCCAGCCCGCCGACGACCGCCCGAAGCCAGAAACCGGTCCCGCCGGCGAGGATCCCGACGCCGCCCCGCCGGGCGAGCCGCCCGAGCGCCTCGAGCGCATCGGCCCGGAAGTCCGCGACCGAGAACGGCTGGTCCGGGTCGACGAGATCGAGGCCGTGGTGGACGACGCGGGCGCGTTCAGCCGGCGTGACCTTGGCGGTGCCGATGTCGAGTCCGCGGTAGACCTGCCGCGAGTCGGCGGACACGATCTCGATCGGGCGGCCCGGGGTGGCGAGCGCCTCGGCGAGCGCGATCGCGAGCGCCGTCTTGCCCGTCCCGGTGGGCCCGCCGAGGACGATGAGCGGCGGAAGATCGGGTTCCGTCGTCAGGCCGCCTGGGCGCGAAGGGCGTACGGGCCGGCATGGATCACGCGCGCAGGCACGAACTGCCCGACGAGGTCCGGCGTGCCCGCGAGGTGGACGAGCTTGTTCTCGCCGCTCCGTCCGACGAGGTGGACGAGGCCGTCCGGGAGGCTTGCGAACGCGTCGCGGGCGGCGTGATCGTCATCGGCCTCCCCTTCGTCCGCGTGGTCGTGGCTGCGCGGCGGCACCACCCGATCGACGAGGACCGTCACCGCGCGCCCGAGCCACGCCCGGTTGCGCTCGAGCGAGATCGCCTCCTGGCGCTCGAGGAGGGTCACGAGCCGGCGACGCTTGACGTCCGGCGGCACGTCGTCGGCGAGGCGGGTCGCGGGCGTGCCGGGTCGCTCGGAGTAGGCGGCCGCGAACACCTGGTCGAAGCCCACGGTATCGAGCAGCGCGAGCGTGTCGCCGTACTCCTCCTCGGTCTCGCCGCAGAACCCGACGATCACGTCGGTCGAGAGCGCGATCCCGGGCACCGCGGCGCGGATCCGGCCGAGGCGCTCGAGGTAGTGCTCGATCGTGTACTGGCGGCCCATCCGGCGGAGCATCGAGTCCGAGCCGGACTGGACCGGCAGGTGGAGCGCGGGCGGGACGGATGCGCAGGCCGCCATCGCGTCGATCAGCCGGTCGGACAGGTCCCAGGGGTGGCTGGTCACGAACCGCAGGCGCGGGATCGCCGGAGCGCCGTCGTCGGTGCGCAGCCCGTCGATCGCGCGGATCAGCTCGGCAAGGTCCGGGCGCCCCGCGAGGTCGATCCGCCGGCCGACCTCGCGCGCACGGTCGATGTGCGCGAAGCGGTCCTCCGGCGGCAGGTCGTGGCCGTAGCTGTTCACGTTCTGGCCGAGCAGGGTCACCTCGCGGTAACCCGCCGCCGCCAGGATGCGCGCCTCCGCGAGGATGTCGTCGAACGGGCGGCTCCGCTCCGGGCCGCGGCTGAACGGCACGATGCAGTACGTGCACGTCTTGTCGCAGCCGTAGATGATCGGGAGCCAGGCGGAGATCGCGGAGCTCCGGGCGACCGCCCCGGCCGCCACGGCTCCCGAGCGGGAGGCCGCGAGGTGGACGGCGTCCGAGACCGGGACCCGGTGAGCGATCGTCGTGGCCGCCGTCGCCGGCGCCACGGCCGTGGCCGCGATCGCCCCCTGGGCGGAGGCCAGCCCCAGCCGGTCGACGAGCTCGGGCTCCTCGTCGGGACGGAGGAACAGGTCCACGGCCGGGTAGCGGCGACGCAGGCCCTCGCGGTCCCGCTCCCGGACGGCACACCCGGTGAGCACGACGCGCATCCCCGGGTTGAGCGCCTTGAGTCGCCGCAGGTGGCCCTGGCGGCCGATGACCTTCGCCTCGGCGGCCTCGCGGATCGCGCACGTGTTGATGACCACGAGGTCGGCCTGTTCCATGGACGGCGCCTCGGCGCAACCGGCCGCAAGGAGCCGACCGGCCATCTCCTCCGAATCGCTCCGGTTCATCTGGCAGCCGAGCGTCCAGACGTGGAAGCGGGGCAGCGTCGGCGTGTCCGGCCCGAACTCGGCCAGGCGCTCGTCGGCCATCGGCGCCGGCAGCCGCGGGCCCGCGGGACCCACGGTCGGCGGCACCAGGTCGAGCACCGGCAGGGCGCGCGGCGGGCGCGAGGTGAGCGTCATCGGGCGCAGATGGTACGCGCTCGTCGCGTCCCGGCCTGTCGCTGCAGCGCCGACGGCCGGTAGATTTTCGGGATGGAGCTCCTCACCAACCCCGAGACGTGGGTCGCCCTGCTCACGCTCACGGTGCTCGAGATCGTCCTCGGCATCGACAACGTCATCTTCATCTCGATCCTCGTCGGGCGGCTGCCCGCGAGCCGCCGCGACCAGGCCCGGCTCATCGGGCTCGGGCTCGCGATGGGCATGCGGATCGCGTTGCTGCTGACGATCTCGTGGATCATCGGCCTGACCCAACCGGCGTTCACGCTCGGCCGCGAGTTCAGCTGGCGGGACCTCATCCTCATCGGCGGCGGGCTGTTCCTGCTCTGGAAGGCGACCACCGAGATCCACGAGTCGCTCGAGGGCGAGGAGGCACACACGGGCGACGCTCCCGCGAGCGCGTCGTTCGGCTCGGTGATCGTCCAGATCGTCCTGCTCGACATCGTGTTCTCGCTCGATTCCGTGCTCACGGCGGTCGGCCTGGTGGACGAGGTGCCGATCATGATCGCGGCGGTCGTGATCGCCGTCGGCGTGATGCTCGTCGCGTCCGGACCACTGGCGCGCTTCGTCCACGCCCATCCGTCCGTGAAGATGCTCGCCCTCGCGTTCCTGCTGCTCATCGGCGTCACGCTGATCGCGGACGGCTTCGGGTTCCACATCGACAAGGGCTACATCTACGCAGCGATGGGCTTCTCGGTGTTCGTCGAGGCGCTCAACCTGCGGCGGACGCGCAAGCAGCGCGGCGTCGAGCTGCGCCCGACGTTCGTGAAGGACGGCGCGTCCGAGGAGGCCGGCGCCTAGCGAGCCTCCTCCGGCGGCGCCCCGCGTTCCCGGATCGCGGCCACCGCCCGCTCGGCGAGCTCCGCCGGGAACACGAGCAGGGCGTGCGTCTCGGCATACGGGCCGAGGTCGCCGTGGTAGTCGGTGCCGCCGGTCTCGAGCAGCCCGAGCTCGCGCGCGACGCCGCTCACCGCGGCGCGCGCCACCTCATCGAAGGAGCGGTGGTGCGACTCGAGCCCGGCGAGCCCGGCATCCGTCAGCTCGCGGATGAGGTCGAGCCGCTCCGCCGCCGCCCCGAAGTGCGCCAGGACCGGCAGGCCGCCCGCGGCGCGGACCGCGCGGATCGCCTCGACCGGGCCCATCCCGACCCGCGGGACGTAGCCCGGACGGCCCCAGCCGAGCAGGTCCTCGAATGCCTGGTCGACCGAGGCCACGTGCCCGGCGGCGACGAGCGCCCGGGCGAGCGTCGGCCGGCCGAGGCTGTCGTCCCGGGTGCGATCGATCGTGGCGACCTGGTCGTCCACCGGCAGCCCGATCTCGCGCAGCCGGCGAACCGCCTCCTCGAAGCGCGTCCGGCGTGCCGCGCGCTGGGCGACGAGCGCCGCCTCGAACGACTCGTCCGCCGGGTTCACCCCGAACCCGAGCACGTGCAACTCACCCTCCGGGAGGTCCAGCCCGCGGGTGACGGCGTTGATCTCGATTCCCGGCAGGAGCTCGAGGCCCGGCGGCAGCGGCGGCGACCCGGGCGCCGTGAGCTCGCGGTAGGCAGCGAGGCTGTCGTGGTCGGTGATCGCGAGCCACCGGACGGCCGTCCCCGCGACCTGGCGGACGAGCTCGGCCGGTTCGAGCACACCGTCCGAGCGCGTCGTGTGCGTGTGCAGGTCCACGATCGCCGGCTCGGGAGCCGCGGGTCGCGACTGGCGCGCGACGGCGTGGCGGGTGACGCTCACCTCGCGATCGACGGACGGACGGCGGTCAGACGTCCACGACCCGCTGGATCCGCTCGAGCTGGAGCGCGCGACCGGTCGCGGGGTCGATGTCGATCTGGCACGCATTGAGGATGACCGGCCCGTCGCCCACCGCGAACCGGGTCGGGAGCGCGTTGATGAACCGCGGCAGCACCGTCTCCGGGTCGAAGCCGATGACGCTCCACAGCGGCCCGGTCATCCCGAGGTCGGTCAGATAGGCCGTGCCCCTGGGCAGGATCCGCTCGTCGCCGGTGACGACGTGCGTGTGGGTCCCCATCACGGCGCTCACCCGGCCATCGAGGTACAGCCCGAGCGCGTTCTTCTCGGACGTGATCTCGCAGTGGAAGTCCACCAGCCGGATCGGCGGCAGCGGCTCGGACGCCTCGTCGAGCAGGCGATCGACCTCCGTGAACGGGTTGTCGATCTGCTGCATGTAGGTCCGGCCCTGGAGGTTGATCACCGCGATGTCGCTGCCGTCGTTCCCGTGGAACGTGCCCCAGCCCCGGCCGGGCACGTCATGGGTGCCGTAGTTGAGCGGCCGGAGCACCCGGTCGGACTGGTCGAGGAACGGATAGATCTCGCGCTTGTCCCAGATGTGGTTGCCGCTCGTGATCACGTCCACGCCGGCCGCGAACAGCGCCTCCGCGGTGGACACGGTGAGGCCCATGCCGCCTGCGAGGTTCTCGCCGTTCGCGGTCACGAAGTCCGCCCCGCGTTCGTCGCGCAGCTCGGGGAGCACGCGCTCGATCGCGACCCGTCCGGGCTTCCCGATCACGTCGCCGATCATCAGCACCCGCGTCGCGCCCGGTGGGCGGGCCGCATTCGCATTGGGCGGGTTGCCCGGCCCGGCGTTCGGGACGCGGCCCGGACCCGGGGAGGCAGCGCTCGTCACGCTGCCGCTACTTCGCGTACTCGACGGCGCGCGTCTCCCGGACGACGGTCACCTTGATCTGGCCGGGGTACGTGAGCGTCTCCTCGATCTTGCGCACGATGTCGCGCGCCAGTCGGGTCGCAGCGAGGTCGTCGATCTCGTCCGGCCGGACGAGGATCCGGACCTCGCGACCGGCCTGCACCGCGAACGATCGTTCGACGCCCTGGAAGCTCTCGGCGATCCCCTGGAGATCCTCGAGCCGCTTCACGTACGTCTCCATCGTCTCGCCGCGGGCGCCCGGTCGTGACGCGGAGATCGCGTCGGCGACCTGGACGATCGGCGCCTCGAGACAGGCGTACTCGACCTCCTGGTGGTGGGCCGCGATCCCGTTCACGACCTTGAACGGCAGGTTGTGCTTCTGGGCGATCTGCGCGCCGATCGCCGCGTGCGGCCCCTCGACCTCGTGGTCGACCGCCTTGCCGATGTCGTGGAGCAGCCCGCCCATCTTCGCGGCGTTCACGTCCGCGCCCAGCTCGCTCGCGATGATCGAGGCGAGGTGGCTCGTCTCGACGACGTGGCTGAGGACGTTCTGGCCGTAGCTCGTGCGGTACTTCAGCCGTCCGAGGAGGCGGATGATCTCCGGCGGCAGCCCGGGCACGCCGGCGTCGTAGGCGGCCTGCTCGCCCGCCTGGCGGATGACGAGGTCGACTTCCGCGCGTGCCTTCGCGACGACGTCCTCGATCCGCCCGGGGTGGATCCGGCCGTCCGCGATGAGCTTCGTGAGCGCGAGCCGGGCGACCTCGCGGCGGACGGGATCGAAGCCCGACAGGACGACCGTCTCGGGCGTGTCGTCGATGATCAGGTCCACGCCGGTCGCCTGCTCGAGGGCCCGGATGTTGCGGCCTTCGCGGCCGATGATCCGGCCTTTCATCTCGTCGTTCGGAAGGTGGACGACCGTCACCGTGTGCTCCGCGGTGTGGTCCGCCGCCACCCGCTGCATCGCGGTCACGATGATGTCGCGCGCCTTCTCCTGGGCTTCCTCGCGTGCCCGGCGCTCGATCGCCCGGCTGAGCTTCACGGCGTCGTGCTCGGCCTCCTCGCGGACAGCCTCGAGGAGCATCGACTTGGCGTCCTCGGCGGACAGGTGGGCGACCTGCTCGAGCGCCGCGATCCGCTCCTGGTTCAGCCTGGCGAGGTCCTCGCGCGCCTTCTCGACCTCCCGCTCGCGGTCGAGCAGCTTGCGGTTCTTCTCCTCGAGCATGTCCGCGCGCTGGTCCAGCTGCTCGTCGCGGTTGAGCAGCCGGCGCTCGAGGCCCTGGAGCTCCGCGCGTCTGGCGCGGGCCTCATCCTCGGCCTCCCGCTGCAGCCGCAGCTTCTCGTCCTTCGCCTCGAGGATGAGCTCCTTCTGCTGGGCCCGTGCCTCCGCGACGATCCTGGCCGCCTTCTCCTGGGCCGACCGGACCGTCTGCGCGGACAGCACCCCACGCGCCAGGAACCCGACGAGGGCGCCCGCGGCGAGCGCCGCGACGCCGACGATGAGGGCGTCCATCTTCGGTTCTTCCTCCCGTCCGGCGCCGGGTAGCCGGAGCCGGAGGCACACAGTTCACATCGGGCGACGTGCCGTCCGCCGGAGCTCCCTCGGAGGGCTCGCACCTGGGCAGGTGGACCTGGGGCGGAGGCGCGGCTCGAATCCTTGGCGGCCCGGAGGTCCGCAGCGGATTTCGGCGTAGCCTACTACGGGTCGCGCGCAGGGGCCGGAGCCGGTCCCCTCAGCTCACCACGAGGTGGACCGGATTGCCGCGCACCGCGATCTGCCACGTGGTGAGGTCGGTGCTCGGCGACGCGCCGGTCGTGCCGCCCATCGTGTAGCGGATCTTCCACCAGCCCGCGCCGGGCTCTCCCGGCGGCTGCGGACCGGTGTAGCTGTCCGGCAGCAGCACGCACAGCCGGAGCCACTGGCCGTTGAACACGCCGCTGCCGCCGGTGCCGTTGCTGGTCCGGATCCGCGACACGAGGCCGCTCGTCGACGGGCCGCATGCGAAGTCGTCGGGGATGCTCGACTGCCCGTACGGGAGCGATGCCCAGTAGAACGACGCCGCCGTGTAGCCCGTCTCCGTCGGCATGAGGATCTCGAGGTCGGCGGTGAGCGCGTTCGTGTCGCCCGGATCCCACAGGTCGATATCCACCCAGCGACCCGCGTAGTACCCGTCGATCTGGGCGAGGTAGAACGTCGAGGCGCGACCGGCCGGAAGCGGGAAGTACGCCTCCATCGCCCCGATGCCGTACACCTTCGGCGTCCCGCCGCTCGCCTTCGACCAGATCGCGAACGCGTTGACGGCGGTCGAGCTTCGCTGGTCGTCGGAGCCGTCGGCGGGCTGCGACGTTGTGTGGACGCGGTACACGCCCGGGCCGAGGCCGGAGGCGAGCCGCCACCAGTCGTTGTGCCAGGCCAGGGTCTCGCACGTGCCGACGGTCACGTCGTTCACGCCGCGATACGCCGGGTCCGTGAGTGCGAGCCGCCGGAACGCCGAGCCGGAATCCGCGAGCAGCGTGTCGTCCGACCGGTCGTACGGGGTCTCATGGGTGTTCCACAGCTCGTAGCGCGCCGTGATCGGCTCGTGGGTGTCGGCGCCGAGCGGCTCCGGACCGGTCCAGAATTCCCCGGTCCCGAGGCGGTTCCCGTCGTCCGACGCGCCGGTGGCGCAGAAGCCGGGATCGAAGATCCACACCTCGCCGCTCGCGGCGCCCTCGGGGATCTCGACCGCGTAGTTGTAGTACTCGTCGGGGTCGTAGGCGGGATTGGGCGTCGACGGCCGCTGGGCGTAGCCGGCCATGTAGGCATCGCCCTGGAACATCGGCGAACCCTGGCTCTGCATCGCGCCCCAGAAGTTCTGCGGCGCGAGCGGCGAGCCGTCGGGCGCCGCCACCGGGCGGGGACGCGAGGTCGCGCCGCCGTCCACCGGCTCGTGAAACTGGCCCAGGCCGTAGTAGTTCTGGGGGCTCCCCATCGGAATCGGCAGGCTGAACTCGGCGCTCGCACGCCGGGTGACCATGAGCGTCTCGAACCCGACCAGGCGCATGAAGTACGTGCTCACCGGCGCGGTGATCGAGACGTTCATCCGGTGCGAGTTGTTGGAGTCCGGCGCGGGCGTGACGATCACGTCCGTGGACGCCGTATAGCCGTTCTTCGTCGCCTCCTTGCGGGCCAGGTTCACCCCGCGATGCGGGTCCGCCGGCAGCGTCACCGCCCCGGCCAGCGCGGCAGCGTCCGCGGCACGCTGGATACGCAGCGAGTTCACCCAGAGCCAGCTGATGTCGACGACCACAGCCATCATCATCAGCAGCACCGTCAGCGATGCCGCGAACAGGACGAGCACCTGGCCCCGCCCGGCGGTGGCCGCCATCGACGGCGCCTGTTGATTCAATCGGCTGGCTCGGCCGCGCATCGTCCCCCTCACGGATTGAGCGCCATCACGGTCCGGTCGGAGATCGTCAGGTGGCCGGGTCCTGCGAACCCGAGCATCGTCCCGAGTGGCGACACGAACCGGTAGTCGTAGACGATCGAGACACCGACCGAATCGGCATCCGCCGACCGGGTCGTCACGCGCCGGCGGCCGCACGCGTCCCAGCCCGTCGCCGTCTCACGGAACAGGAGGCGCGTGCCGTCGACGACCGGCCCCGTCCCGGGCACCCACACATTCGCCTGGTTGCCGAGCTGGTCGCCGTCGTTCTTCGCGCGATAGATCCGGATCTCCTGGACGCGCCCCGGCGGGACCTGCGACCCCGGTGAGGTGAGCACCCGCTGCACCGCGGCCACGATCTGCCAGTCGACGGGCTCCGGGCTCGTGCCGCTGCACGGCGCCGCGGGCGAGCCGTTGCCGAGCGCGGCCCCCACCCGGGCCCCCTCGCGGGTCGCGTACTCGAGCGTGAGGTGGTGCGAGAACAGGAACCCGAACTCGAGCAGGCCGAACAGGATGAGCAGGAACCCCGGCACGAGGATCCCGAACTCCACGAGGCTCTGGCCGCGCTCGCCCGTCCGCTTCACAGGACCGGCTCCATGCGCATGACGTTGCCTTTCACGTGCAGCGAGAAGCCCGCGGACGTGAAGAACGATGCGATCGGCGTGTGCACGTGGTAGCGGTACGTCGCCTCGACGCCGACCTGGTCGAGCGACGAGTGCGTGCCCCCACAGCCGGCAAGGATGTTGCAGCGCTCCGCGGGCGGATACCCGGCACCGCCCGCGACGGCGTACGGCAGCGTGACCGTGACGCCGCCGGACAGCGTGCAGCTGGTCGTCCCGCCGCGGGTGTACGTCGTGACGTCGCCCGGGATCGGAGCGCCCGCTCGATCCGCGCGGTAGATCCGCACCTGTTGAATCTGGGCGGCGTCGGCCGGCGCGTCGACGGACGAATCGAGTGCCTGGAGGATGAGGCAGTCCGCGTCCGCGGCGCTGCCGGCCTCGGCCGCGATGAGCGACGCCTCACGGGTCGCGAAGTTGAGCACCAGGACCGCGTGCAGGACGAGCGCGAACTCGATCACGGCGAGCAGCAGCAGGATGAACAATGGCACCACGAGCGCGAACTCCGCGAGCGCCTGGCCGGCGCCCCGGTGTTCGCTGCGCCGGCCCGCGATGCGCAGCGGCAGGCGCGGCGAATCGAGCGGCGTGTCGTGGACCCGATTGTTCATTCGACAGCGTGCCCCCAGTCACCCTGAACGCCGTCCTTGCGAACGGTCGCGCGGTGTCCGTGCGGTGGCCGAAGGTGCGCTGCGTACCAGTACGGTGCAACTACGCACCGTTCCCTATGCCGCCATGAATCGCCGGGTTTCAGCCGTGTCCGGCGGGTGGTCAGTCGCCCGAGGTCGGCGGCGGGTCGTCCTCGTCGGGCGAGGCGTTCGCCGACAGCTCCGCCGAGACCCGGGCGGCGACATCGGGTGAGAAGCCGTTGCGCGCGAGGAGCGCGTAGGCCTTCTGCCGGCGGCGCCTCGGATCGGTCTCGCGCTCGAGCGCGGCCCGCCGACGCTCGAGGAGACGGCGAGCGGCCTCCAGGTCCGGGTCAGCCAGGCCGTCGATCCCGTCCGGGACGCCGTCCTCGTCCCGCTCGCCACGCTCGCCACGCCGCCGTGCGAGCGCGGCATCGACCACCGCGGGTTCGACGCCCTTCAGCCGCAACTCCCGTCGCAGCGCCTGCTCCCCGCGGGGCCGGACGCGGTCGCGGGACTCCACCCACGCGCGGGCGAAGGCGTCGTCGTCGAGGAAGCCGAGCTCGACGAGCCGCTCGATCGCGGCCTCGACGAGGGGCTTGTGGTAGCCCGCCGCGGCCAGCCGCCGGCGCACCTCCGCGACCGATCGTGAGCGCGTCTCGAGGAACCGGGCGCCCGCCTCGAGCACGACCGAGAGGTCATCGATTGCCGCCCGGCGCTCGCGGCGCTCGGCGATCGTCTCGCGCCGCCCGCGTCCCGGCGCGGTCATGGGATCCGGGGGCCTACTCGGCCTCCTCGATCCCCTCGACCGGCAGCTGGACCTCGGAGATCTTGCCGCGGATGCGGCGGTCGATCTCCTCCGAGATGTCCGGGTTGCCGCGCAGGAACTCCTTGGCGGCCTCGCGGCCTTGACCCAGACGCGTCTCGCCGAACGTGAACCACGCCCCGGTCTTCGACACGACGTCCATCGCGACACCCACGTCGAGCAGGCCGCCCTCGCGCGAGATCCCCTCGCCGTACATCACGTCGAACTCCGCGACCCGGAACGGCGGCGCGACCTTGTTCTTCACGACCTTGACCCGCACGCGGTTGCCCACCGATTCGGTGCCCGACTTGATCGTCTCCACCCGCCGGATGTCCAGCCGCACCGAGGCGTAGAACTTCAGGGCACGACCGCCGGGCGTCGTCTCGGGGTTGCCGAACATCACGCCGATCTTCTCGCGCAGCTGGTTGGTGAACACCAGCGCCGTGTTGGAGCGGCTGACCGCGCCCGTCAGCTTGCGCAGCGCCTGGCTCATCAGCCGCGCCTGGATGCCGACGAACGAGTCGCCCATCTCGCCCTCGATCTCCGCGCGCGGGACGAGCGCCGCGACCGAGTCCACGACGACGCAGTCGATGCCGCCGGAGCGGATGAGCGTCTCGGTGATTTCGAGCGCCTGCTCGCCGGTGTCCGGCTGCGACACGAGGAGCTCGTCCACGTTGACGCCACATGCGCGGGCATACCCGGGATCGAGCGCGTGCTCGACGTCGATGAACGCCGCGATGCCGCCGCGCCGCTGCGCCTCCGCGATCACGTGCTGGCAGACGGTCGTCTTGCCCGACGACTCCGGGCCGAAGATCTCCACGATCCGCCCGCGCGGGACGCCGCCCACGCCGAGCGCGAGGTCCAGCGCGATCGAGCCCGTCGGGATCGCATCGACCGACTGTTTCTCGGCCGAGCCGAGCTTCATGATCGAGCCGCGGCCGAACTGCTTCTCGATCGCGAGGATCGCGGCATCCACCGCGCGCCCGCGCTCCGCCACGGCCTTCTCGGCGGCGCGGTCGTTGCCGTTCCGCGCGTCCACGTCCCTGCCCGTCAGCGTCATCAGGTTCTCGCTCCTGTCGGTGCCTGGGGTTGCTGCCGACCCATCGGAGCGGGATCCCGGTCCCGGTTCGTGACGGGTTTCAGCTCTCGTCGCTCTCGGGCTCCTCGTCCACCCGTCGCGGCTTCCGCTCCTTGCGGATGATCTCCACCTGCATCGGCGGCTCCGAAAGGGGCTGGAGCTTCGGCGCGGACGACTTGTCCTTCGGCTTCTTCTTCGCTTCTCGGTGGGGGCGATCCCGCGAGCCCATCTGGTGCCTCCACGTGTGCTGCGGACGGTACCGGTGCGGCCTTCACGCCGACTGCACCGCGCCTTCGCCACGGCTCATCCGCACGGCACGCGAACGCAGGTCGGACAGCTGCTGTGGGAAGGAACTGGCGCGGAGCGCGTCGCGGATCCGCGCCATGAACTCTAGGGTGAAGGTGAGGTTGTGACAAGTCGCGAGGCGGTACGCGAGGAGCTCCTTCGCCCGGAACAGGTGTGCCAGGTACGCCCGCGAGAAGCGCGTGCAGAGCGGGCATGGACAGTCCTCCTGGACGGGGCGTGGATCGTCGCGGAACTGCTCGTTGCGGAGGTTCAGGCGGCCGCCCGGGACCCATAGCTGGCCGTTCCGCGCAACCCGTGCCGGAAGCACCGAATCGAACAGGTCGACACCGCGGTGCACCGCGTCCAGCAGGTCCGCCGGCGATCCGAGGCCCATGAGGTACCGGACCCGGCGATCGCCGAGCGCCTCGAGCTCGTCGACGGCGACGTCGATCGCCGCGCCCCGTTGGGCCGGCGTCTCGTCTCCCGCCAGACCGCCGATGTTGATGCCGTCGAACGGCAGCGAGGCGATGAATCGGGTCGAGGCCGCTCGGAGGTCCGGCTCGAGCCCACCCTGGACGACGCCGAACAGCGCCTGGTCCGTGCGGCTGTGGGCGGCGAGCGAGCGCTCAGCCCAGCGATGCGTCCGCTCGGTGGCGTCGGCGACCACCTCGCGCGGCGACGACGGGAAGACGGGCTGGTCGAACGCGACGGCGACGTCCGGGTCGAGCGCCTGCTGGACGTCCATCGAGTGCTCCGGCGTGAAGCGATGGACGCTGCCGTCGATGTGGCTCCGGAACGTCACCCCGTCCTCGTCGACGATCCGCAGGTCGCCGAGCGACACGACCTGATAGCCGCCCGAGTCCGTCAGGATCGGGCCATCCCAGCCCATGAATCGGTGGAGGCCGCCGAGCCGGCGGATCCGCTCGTGTCCCGGGCGCAGGTAGAGGTGGTACGTGTTCGCGAGCACGATCGACGCCCCGGCGGCGACGACCTCGTCCGGGTGGAGCGCCTTCACCGTCGCGTTCGTGCCGACCGGCATGAACTGCGGCGTCTCGACCGTCCCGTGGGGCAGCGTCAGCCGGCCGAGGCGGGCGCGGGTGCTGCCGTCCGCCGCCGGCGGGACGAGAACCTCGAACGAGGCGGCGCCGGGCATCTCAGCGCCGGTTCAGCAGGCCGAGCAGGAGCGAGGCCACGATCGAGACGAGGATCATCGTCGCGAACGGCAGGTAGATCCGGACGCCTTCGCGCTCGATCGTGAGGTCGCCCGGCAGTCGGCCGAGGAACGGTACCCGCGGCGCGAGCACGAACAGGAAGCCGAGCACCAGCAGGACGGCGCCCACGGCCATCAGCGTGCGCCCGATCCCGTCCAGACCCTCCACGATCAGCGGGGGGCGAGGTCGTCCCACAGGACGACGGTGTCCGGCTCGGGCCGGCGGGGCGGCGGGATCTCGATGCCGCGCGCGGCGAGGTGGGCGCGCGCTGCCTCGGTCGCGATCCGACCCTGGGGCGTCCGGTCGAGCAGCCCGAGCCGCAGCAGGTACGGCTCGTAGACGTCCTCGATCGTCTCGACCTCCTCCGCGAGCACCGCGGCGAGCGCCTGGACGCCCACCGGCCCCGAGGCGAACTTCTGGACGATCGCGGTGAGGAGCTTTCGATCCGTCGTGTCCAGGCCGAGCTCGTCGATGTCGAGGACCGTCATCGCCTCCTCGACCGCCGCCTCGTCGATCGCGCCATGGCCGTGGACCTCGGCGTGGTCGCGGACCCGGCGGAGCAGCCGGTTCACGATCCGCGGCGTTCCCCGGCCGCGGCGGGCGATCTCGCGCGCTGGGCCCTCGCCGATCTCGACGCCCAGGATGCCGGCCGAGCGCAGGACGATCGCGGTCAGGTCGTCCTCGTCGTAGAAGTCGAGCCGGTAGCTCATCCCGAACCGGTCGCGCAGCGGCGAGCTGATCCGTCCCGCGCGCGTCGTCGCGCCGACGACGGTGAACGGCTTGAGACTGAGGCGCAGGCTCCGCGCGGACGGCCCCTTCCCGATCATCACGTCAAGCGCGAAGTCCTCCATCGCCGGGTAGAGGATCTCCTCCACCGCACGATTGAGGCGGTGGATCTCGTCGATGAACAGGACGTCGCGCTCGTCGAGCGCGGTGAGGATCGCGGCCAGGTCACCCGCACGCTCGACGGCGGGGCCACTCGTGTACCGGACGTTGACGCCGAGCTCTCGTGCGACGATCGTCGCGAGCGTCGTCTTGCCCAGCCCCGGAGGCCCGTAGAGCAGGATGTGGTCCGCCGCCTCTCCCCTCCCCTTCGCCGCCTGGAGGAGCACCGACAGGCTCGCCTTGACGTCGCGCTGGCCGATGTACTCGGCGAGCGAGCGCGGCCGGAGGGAGCCTTCGACGGCGAGCTCACCGGGCTCGTCGGGCTCGGCGGACAGCAGCCGCAGGTCGTCGTCGGGCACGGCCGGAGTCTACCAGCCGTCGAACGGTTTCGCACGTTTGTTCGAACGCGGGAGGAGGCGATGAGCGAGCCGCGAACGATCGAGGGCAAGGCCGTGATCTCGTCGCTCAAGCCGGTTGGCCGGCGGGCGATCGGACCGACGATCGTCGCGATCGAGCGCGAGGCGGCGCGGCCCTATGCCGAGCTCCTTCGGGAGGCCGACGCGCTGCTCGCGGAGGTGGAGCGGCACGAGGCCTGGTCGGCGCGCATCCGGGAGGTTCGGGAACGCATCCGGACCCTGCTCGAGACCGAATGAGCCGGATGCCACCGGGGCGCGCAGCCCTGCCCTGGCGACCCGGCGTGGGCGTGGTGGTCGTGGGCGGCGATGGCCGCGTGCTCGTCGGGCGGCGGATCCGCGCGATCGGGCCCGAGCGATGGCAGTTTCCACAGGGTGGCATCGACGACGGCGAATCGCCCCTCGACGCGGCGCTCCGGGAGCTCGAGGAGGAGATCGGGACGCGGGACGTCGAGGTCCTGGCCGAGCTGGACCGCCCGCTGCGATACGACCTGCCGGCGGACCTCCACCCGGCGCCGCGCTGGGCGAAGCGATATCGCGGTCAGGAGCAGCGCTGGTTCGCGGTCCGGCTGCGGGGTGGCGAGGCATCGATCGACCTCGACACGCATGACCCGGAGTTCGACGCCTGGCGGTGGGTGACGATCGACCAGGCGGTCGAGGGTGCCGTCGACTTCAAGCGCGAGGTCTACGAGGGGCTGCGTGCCTGGCTGCGCGAGGTGCTGCCCGCCGTTCGCGCGCGATGACGACGATCGGTCCCGAAAGTTCCGCGGAACTCGCCTTCGGAGGGGGCCGTCACGGCTGCGAACGGGCCCCGTTCACCAACAGTCATCAACGCAGCGAACAGGAACCCATCCCATGCAAGCGTCTATCACCATCGACCGGCGTTCGATCCGCCTGTCGATCGCCGCGGCGGCCCTCGCTGCCGCCGGGATCGTCGCGGCCGTGGCGTCGGCCAATGCCGGCTCGCCCGAGGTCCTCCCGGTCGAGCCCGACGGCGGCATCGGCGACACGCCGGTCGTTCTCCCCGTCGAGCCCGACGGCGGCATCGGCGACACGCCGGTGATCCTGCCGGCCGACGTCGACGGCGGCATCGGCAACTAGTTCGCCTCGAGCACCCAGCCCACACGCCCCCGGCACGAGCCGGGGGCGTCGCCTTTTCAGCCGACCTTCCGGCGACGATGATGACTGCCGCAGACGCCCAGCAGGAGGTCGGCCCGGATGGACGACGACAGCATCCGCGACGCGCTCATCGAGCACTGGCGATGGGCAGGCATCGACGAGGACCGATCGCACGCGATCTACCACGAGGACGCCGTCCTCGAGTTCCCGCAGTCCGGCGAACGGTTCGCGGGCAGGGACCGCTTCCTCGCGTGGCGGAAGAAGTACCCAGCCAGGCTCGACTTCCGCGTCCGCCGGATCGATCACGAGGGTGACCTGTGGGTCGTCGAGAACCTGATCTCGTACGACGGCGCCCCGTGGATGTTCACGGTGAGCATCCTCCGGTTCCGGGGCGCCCGGATCGCCCACGAGCGCGTGTACGTCACCGAGGGCTTCGAGGCGGCGCCCTGGCGTGCGCCGTGGGCCGAGCGCTTCGACCCGCTCGAGACGATCACCGCGGCGGACTGGCGTCGCTAGTCCCGAAGCAGCGTCCGCAGCGCGGCCTTCACCCGCTCCTCGAGCGACGTCCCTGCCGACAGCTCGGCCATCGCGGCGCGCGACGCATCCCGCGCCTCCGCGAGCGAGTAGCCCAGCGCCTGGAGCGCGGCGACGACCTCGCCCTCGCTGGCCGCACCGGCCGTGGCGGATCCCGCAGCTGCCGCACCGGCGGCGATCCCTGCGGCGGCGACTTTCTCCTTGAGCTCGAAGATCACCCGCTCTGCGAGCTTCTTGCCGATCCCGGGGATCGACACGAGCACGGCCTGATCCTGCTGGAGGATCGCGAGCTGGAGATCCGCGGTCGGGCGCGAGCCCACGATCGCGAGCGCCACCTTCGGCCCGACGCCGGTGACGGTGAGCAGGAGGTTGAAGAACCCGAGCTCCTCGGGCGTGCGGAAGCCGTACAGCGCCTGCTGGTCCTCGCGCACGAGGTGATACGTGTGGAGCTTCAGTCGGGCCCCGGGCTGCGCCGTGGCGAGGACGGCGGGCGCCGCGAACACCCGATAGCCGATGCCGGCAACCTCGATGACCACGGAATCGGCGGTGATCGCGCCGACGGTGCCCTCGACCGAGGCGATCATGCGGGGCGTGCCGGCTGCCCGGACGTGATTGGCACGTGGGGCGGCGCACCTGACGACGGCAACCGCCCCGACGCGGCCCGTCGGCCCCATCCAGGGTGGCTCTGTCGTCCATTGGCACGCCGGGCGGTGCAAGTGACGTCCCAGTCGTCAGGTGGCACGCCGGCGGTGTCAGGCGCGGCCCGAAATGGCCCAGGTGGAACGCCGGCCGTGCCAAACGAACCGGGGCGGGTTCGATGAGCCCGGCGCGACACCTCTGCTATGAGGCGCGCTTGCGGGCGGCCTTCGCCTCGGCGGTGAGCGCCTCGCGGACGGCGCGCTCGTAGGGCGTCTCGCCACGCACGATCGGCGCGACCGCGGCGCGGTCGCGGACGGCAGCACGCTCCGCACTCCCACCGCCGGGGAGCATCCGCTCGGTGTTCGCCACGTGGATCGCGATCGCCAGCGCATCGGCGGCATCGTCCGCGGCCGGCGGCTCCGCCAGACCCAGCACCACGGCGACCATCCGGCCGACCTGCTCCTTGTCCGCAGCGCCGTAGCCCGTGACGGCGACCTTGACCTCGTTCGGCGTGGCCTCGCGGACGGGCACCGACGCCTGGGCCGCCGCCAGCA
>DASSPX010000042.1:0-28808 GCA_035699445.1 Candidatus Limnocylindrales bacterium
TGCGAGAGCACGAGCTCGTCGCGCGCGCGGGTCATGCCGACGTAGAACAGCCGCCGCTCCTCCTGGAGCTGGTAGTCGCCCTCGGGCAGCGTCTCCTTCACGAGCTCGACGGGCAGCGCCAGGGCTTCGCGCCGGCCGAGCGCGGGGAAGCGGCCCGCCACGAGCCCGGGCATGAACACGACCGGGAACTCGAGCCCCTTCGCCTTGTGCACGGTCATCACCGCGACCGCCCGGGCATCCGGGTCGATGTCGGCGGTGGGCGGGTCGTCGCCTGCCTCGATGAGCGTCCGGAGATGACGCTCGAGGAACACCGCCCGGTCGTCCACGAGCAGCCCCGACTGCGCACGGACGATGTCAAAGAACCGGGCCACGTTCGACAGCGCCTCGGCGGCCGCGACAGTGTCCGCGGCGGCGTATCGGGCGAGCAGCCCGGACGAACGGAGGAACGCGTACAGCACCTCGCCGGCCGGACGCTCGTGGGCGAGCGCGGCGAACCGCTGGAGGTCCGCGACGAGACGCGCCGCCGTCTCCCGGGTGGACGGAGCGAGGCGCAGGATCCCGGGCTGCCGCCCGAGCTCCTCGAGGATCTCGTAGACCGACCGGTTCCGGCGGCGGGCCATGTTCACGATCGCCGTGAGATCCTCCCCGCCCAGCCCGTACACCGAGGACGTCGCCAGGCCGTACACGTCCACGGATGACGACAGGTCCGTGATCGCCCGCAGGAACGCGAGCAGCAGCCGGATCTCGGGCCGGGCGTACAGGCCGGACGTGCCCGAGAACCGCCACGGGATGCCGGCCACGTCGAGCGCTCGGAGCACCGGGTCCGCCGCCGCATTCGTGCGCACGAGGACGGCGAACTCGCGCGGGTCGGCGCCCTCCCCGATCCGGCGCGCGATCTCCCCCGCGATCCAGTCCGCCTCGTCCGATCCGGTTGCGAACGCCTCGTGACGGACGGGCGGCGGCTCGTCCCGCCGTCGCTCGGGGACGAGCCGCTTCACGACGCCTGCCCGGACCTCGAGCCGGTCCGGGTCGTTGTGGCGGACGAGCCGGTAGGCCGCGTCGAGGATCGGAGCGAGGGAGCGATAGTTCCGCCGGAGCACGACCACCCGGGCGTTGCGGTAGCGCTCCCGGAACTCGAGGATGTTGCTGATCGCGGCGCCCCGGAACTTGTAGATCGACTGGTCATCGTCGCCCACGACGGTGACGTTCCGGTGGCGCTCCGCGATGAGCGCCACGAGCTCCGCCTGCGCCCGGTTCGTGTCCTGGAACTCGTCCACGAGGACGTACCGGAACCGGCGCTGGACCGCCTCGCGCGCGGACGGCGACTCGCGCAGGAGTCGCAGCGCGAGCGACACCTGGTCGCCGAAGTCGATGCACCCGTTCCGGGCAAGGAGCTCCTGGTAGCGACCGTAGGCGCGGGCCAGCTCGGCCACCCGGCGAGCATCCTCGGCGCGCGCATCGGCCGCGTCGACGTCGGCATCCGTGCCGCCTTCGGCCGCCCCGGCCGCCTCGACGGCCAGCGTCTGGAGATGCGCGGCATGCGCCGCGAACGCGTCGGGCGACACGTCCTCGTCCTTTGCCCGGCTGAACAGCTGGGCGAGCGCGTCGAGGAACTTCGTGGGGTCGCCGAGCGGCCGGTACTCGTCGAGCTCGAAGTCGAACAGGTGCTCGCGGAGGAACACGACGGTCTCCGGTCGGGACAGGACGCGCACGTCCGCGGGCAGCCCGAGCTCGAGCGCGTGCTCCCGGATGAGCCGGTCGCCGAACGCGTGGAAGGTCGAGATCGCCGTGTCCGTGTAGCCGTACGGCACAAGCTGGTCGACGCGCGTCTGCATCTCGTCAGCCGCCTGGTCCGTGAACGTGAGCGCGAGGATCTCGGCGGGCCGGGCACGGCGGGTCGCGATCAGCCACGCGATCCGCCGGGTGATGACCTGCGTCTTGCCGGTACCGGCTCCCGCCACGACGAGGAGCGGCCCCTCGCCGTGCGTGACGGCGCGGCGCTGCTCGGGGTTGAGGCCGGCGAGCAGCTCGTCGACGCCGTCCACGGGTTCCGCGGGCGGCGGACTGTCGAAGCCGCCCCAGACCGGGATCTGGACGAGCGGCTCAGGTTCGCGGCGGGTTCGCAGGCGCCTCATCCCGGCCGGCCGATCGCCGGCGTCGGGGGTGGGGGCGTTCGGGTGGGGCACGGCGCGAGGATCGCGGCGGGCTGTGCCACCTCGGCTGTCACGACCGGCGGCCTGGACAGGGCCGTTCGGGCGGCGGCCGGCGTCCGCGAGCTCATCGCCGGGACCCGGTCGCGGTCAGCGTCCGGGACGCCTGTGCCTGGCGGACCGCCTCCGTCTCCTCATCCGAGAGCGCCGCCTCGGACCGCCCGCGCACGAGCGCCTTGGCGTAGATGCGCGTGCCCGCCCGTGCGTGCAGGCTCGACACGACGAACCCGTCGCCCTCGGCGTCGAGCAGCGCGAGGGCGAAGCTCTGGTTGCCGCCCGTGTCCTCGAACGGGTTGAACCGGACGAGCCCGATGTGTCGAAACGCCAGTCGAGCATCCGTCTCGAGGGCCGTCGTCCGCTCGCCCAGCCGCTCGACGTCGCGGATCACGGCGGCCACCCGCTCGAAATGCGCGCCGACGACCTGCTCGAGGCTCGCGCCGTCCGCTCCCCGTGTGAGGCCGTCGAGGCGCCGGCTCAGCCGCGACACCCGCCGGGCGAGCAACAGGACCGCGAAGAGGAGCAGCAGCGCGATCGCCGCGAGCGCCACGACGAGCGGTTCGAGATACGGCTCGAGGGCGTCGATCGATCGGTCCTCCGGGCGCTTGGCGGCGGCGCGAGTCTACCAGCGCCCACATGCCTGCCACGCAGTCGTCGGGTATCCTGCGCGCGGCGTCGCGGACCCTCCCCTGTCCCTGGTCCGGTCGCCATCCAGTCCCCGCTCCGGAGGTCCAGCCCCGCATGGCCAAGCGCTCACGAGGCTCCGTCCGCCCCGGCCAGCGCCGACCCACCGCGCGCCGCCCCGCATCCGGCTCGTCCCGGCCTGCCGGGGCCGCCGGCGCGGCCGAGGCGCCGCGTCCGTCGACGCTCACCGATGCCGAGGCAGCGCGTGCGGCCGAGATCGAGGCGGCCATCCTGGCCGAGGAGCGCGCCGCGGCCGTGGCGGCGCAGGCGCGTCGAGAGCGAGCCCGTCAGGGCACCGACCGGTACCGGCCCGGAGCGACGCTCGCGGCGGAAGAGGCGATCGAGTACGCGTACGTCGAGCGCGACATCCGGCGGATCCTGATCACCGCCGGAGCCATGCTCGGGACGCTGCTCGTGCTGTGGCTGATCCTGGAGGTGGGCGGCCTCGCCCCGTTCTGATCTCGCCTCGCGGGGGCGCGGGCGCGCGGCGAGCAGGCGCTGCGCTCGCGTACGGTGCGCGCCGTGACCAGCTCCCGCCTCGCCGCGCCGATCCGGCACGTCCTCGACCGGCTGTTCCCGCGCGGTGCGCTCCTGCTGTCGGTGCTCACGTTCGCGAGCTACGGCATGGGTCTCGTGCGCGACCGCATCTTCGCCCGGACGTACGGCGCCGGCAGCGAGCTCGACGCGTACAACGCGGCGTTCGTCCTCCCCGAGCTGACGCTCGACGTCCTCGTCGCGAGCGGCCTGGCGGCCCCGTTCATCCCGATCCTCGCGCGGCTCAGACGCGAGGGTGACGAGATCGCCGACGCCTTCGCCCGGAGCGTGACGACGGCCGTGGTGCTCGTCATGGGGGCGGCGGCCGTCGTGCTGTTCGTGGCGGCGCCCCAGACCGTCGACCTCATCGCCCCCGGCTTCGACGCCGCCGAGCGAGCCCTCTACACGGACCTGTTCCGGGTGATGGCGATCACGCCCGTCATCTTCGCCGCGTCGATCGCGCTCGGGGAGGTGCTCGTCGCAAGCCACCGGTTCCTGTTCTACGGCCTGGCACCGATCCTCTACAACGTCGGCATCATCGTGGGCACCGTCTGGCTGGCCGACCGGCTGGGGATCTTCGCGGCGGCGGTGGGCGCGGTGCTCGGGGCCGCCCTCCACCTCGGCATCCGGATCGTCGGCATCGCCCGCACGACGTTCCGGTACCGGCCGGCGTTTGCCGTGCGCACGCCCGCATTCCGCGAGTTCGTGCGGCTGATGGTGCCGAAGATGCTCAGCCACCCCGTCGAGCCGCTGACGTTCCTGTTCTTCACGGCGGTCGCGTCGGGCCTCGCCGACGGCAGCGTGAGCGCCGTGAGCTTCGCCCGGAACTTCCAGAGCGTGCCCGTGTCGCTGATCGGGGTGTCGTTCTCGCTGGCCGTATTCCCGACGCTCGCCGCCGCGTATGCGGCCGGCGATCGCGCGGCGTTCGTGGGGACGCTCCGGCGCAACCTCGTGACGATCGGCGGGCTGACCGTGATCGCCGCCTTTGCGCTCTTCGCGGTGTCCGGGATCGTGATCGAGCTGCTGCTCGGCGGGGGTGCGTTCGATGCCGACGACGTGGCCCGGACGTCGCTCGTGCTCGCCGCGTTCGCCGTCTCGGTCCCGTTCGATGCGCTCGCCCACCCGCTCGCGCGGGCGATGTACGCGACCCACAACACCGTGCTCCAGGTCGTGGCGTCCCTCGCCTCGCTGGCGGCGATCGTGGTCGTCGCGAACGCGCTGGTCGGCTCGGCCGGGATCGTCGCGATCCCGCTCGCGTTCGCGGCGGGGAGTGCGGTGAAGGTGGCGTTGCTGGGAATCTTCCTCGTGCCGCGGATCCGGCGGATCTCACCCGAGACGGCGGCGGCGCTGCCGGGCTGATCGGTCTCGGGCGCGGCGGTCCTCGCGAGCCGCGACGGCGCGGATGCTCCGCGGGCATCACCGCGACCGGAAGCATGCGTGGATCGGTCTCCGGCGTGTCGTCCCGGGCCCTCATCCGCGCACGCCGGCGCCCGGGCCGAGTCTCCGCCAGCATCGCCGGTCCCGCGAGGGCCGCTCGACCCCGCAGATCTCGCGGAACTTCCGCAGACCAGTCTCGCGGAGAGTGTTCGCCGCGCTCGGGGGCCCTCGACCTGGCCATGGATCCACCGGGTGAGTGCCCCCGCAGGTAGGCGTGCGTGACGCCCGTTGACCACCTCGGCGAGCACGCACAGCGCGACGGGTGTGGCCACGTATCCGACCGCGCCGCCGCCTCCCTCAGCCCTCCGCGGGTGTCGTCGGCACGAGCGCCACCCAGCGCCCGTCCCGACCCCCGTAGCGACCCTCCGGCCGTTCCCAGGGGAGGTAGTTGCGGACCATCTCCGCATCGTCCTGGAACGTGCCCGGCGGGTCCGACGGCCCCCAGATCGAGGACACCCGCGGGTACCACGGGTCGAGGATGTACGCGCCCGTGACATGGGCATCCGGGAAGCGGGTCGGATCCGCGTCGGCGCGGTAGCCGGTCATGACCCAGGTATGCGCGCCGCGCCACGTGAGCAGGATGACCGGCTTGCCGAGCGTCCGGATCGCGAACGCCGCGTCGAACAGCGCGTCCTCCCGGGTCTCGTACACCCGGACCCGGTACCCGTCGGCTCCGGATGCCGCCAGCGCCTTCTGCATCGCGAACGGACCCCAGTTGCCGTTCTGGCTGTCCTGGAAGCTCTCCCACTCGCGGACGCGTGAATGGAGCTCCTGCTGGAACGCGTCACTCGTGTCGGCAAGCCCCATGACCGCGAGTGCCATCTGCACGCCCGCCGGCGCGCACATGTCGGTCTCCACCTCCGATGCGAACACGTCGGCCGGGTCGACCCCGGCCTCGGCGAGGAGGTCGAAGTCGACGGACTCGCGAACGGGCTCGGGTGTCGGCTCCGGGGTGGGCGTGGCCGGCGGCGGCGTGGCGTTCGGAGCCAGCGAGGGGGTGGGCAGGGCGGGCTCGGTCGGCGCCACCGTCGGATCCGGCAGCGGCGTCGGGCGCGCGGTGACCGTCTCGTCCTCGAGCGCGATGTCGGGCGGCGGGTTGAAGAACCGGTCGACGCGCTCGACCAGGCGATCGAAGCGGTCCTTCGCCCCGAGGGCGTTCGTCCCGATCGCCGCCCCGAGCGTGAGCGTGCTCACGAGCGCGAGCGCGACGACGCCCCGCACGAAGAGCCGAATGCGCGAGCGGCGGCGTCGGTAGTGGTACACGCAACACCTCGGGCGGCGTGGAGCGCCGGTGCGCCGGCGCTCCACGCGACGCGCGCACGGTACCCCAAGGCTTCCGGACTGGGGTCCGCCGCGCCTGCGGCTGGTACCTTCCTCCACCGCGAAGCACGCTTCGAGGTCCCCCATGACCGATGCAGCAGTCGCGAACGCGCTCGCTCGTGCGCACGTCGACGGCAGGGTCGTTGACCCCGGCCATCCTGACTACGATCGCCTTCGTCGCGTCTACAACGGCATCATCGAGCGCCATCCTGCCGCGATCGTGCAGGTCGCGACCGCGAGCGACGTCCGGAAGGTCGTGCGCGTCGCCGCCGAATCCGGGCTGCCCCTGGCCGTGCGGTGCGGCGGCCACAGCTTCGCTGGTCTCGGCACCTGCGACGACGGCATCGTCTGCGATCTGTCGCGGATGAACGCGGCGACCGTCGATCCGAAGACGACGACCGTGGACGTCGGCGGGGGCGCCCTCCTCGGCGACGTCGATGCCGCCGGCGACCGGCACGGCCTCGTCACGCCGGCCGGCGTGGTGTCCCACACGGGGGTCGGGGGGCTGACGCTGGGTGGCGGCATGGGGTACCTCAGCCGCCGCTTCGGGCTCACCATCGACAGCCTCGTCGATGCCGACATCGTCACGGCGGACGGCAACCTGTCGCGTGTCAGCGCGGATGAGCAACCCGAGCTGTTCTGGGCCATCCGGGGTGGGGGTGGCAACTTCGGCGTCGTGACCAGGTTCAGGTTCCGGATGTACGACCTCGGTCCGGTCTCGATCCGGCGCTGGGCGTACCCGGCTGCAGCCACCGTGGACACGCTGATGCGATACCGCGACGCGGCGGCGGGTGCGCCCCGCGAGCTGACCACGGCATTCGTCGCCACCGGTGACGAACTCCTGCTGCGAGCGATCTGGACGGGGTCAGTGGCCGGCGCGGATGGCGTCGAGCGCTTCGCGTTCCCACGAGGCACACCGGATCGTCGGAGCGACATGACCTTCGTGGAACTGCAGCGCGCGAGCGACGACCAGCTGCCGTGGGGTCGGCGGTACTACTCCAAGGGCGGATTCCTCACCGACATGGACGACCGGGTCATCGGCGTCATCGCGGCGTCGGTTGCGGAAATCCCGCTGCCCGGCCTCGAGGTCTACTGCCTGCAGCTCGGAGGCGCCGTTTCCGACGTCGCCGAGGACTCGACGGCATACGCCGGCAGGGCGGGCGCGTTCTACTGGATCTCGCAGGGCGTGTGGGACAGTCCCGAAGATGACGAGGTAGCCATCGCATGGTGCCGCCGCACGGCGCGACGGCTCGGCGAGCTCTCGATGACGGCCAATTACGTCAACGAACAGGCCGACACCGGCGTGGCGCACAGCGCATACGGCGATCTTAAGTACCGGCGCCTCGCACAGCTCAAGTGGCGCTACGACCCGACGAACCTGTTCCGACTGAATCAGAACATCGAGCCGATCCCCGACTAGCAAGGATCGTTGGCCCACCGGTCAACCGTAGACTGCCAGGATGCCCGGTCGACGACCCCCCGCCGGCGCGCGCCCCGAGGCGCTGTTCCGACCGCCGCCGGAGCGCCAGCCGCTGGCCGCGAGGATGCGACCGCGGCGGCTCGACGAGTTCGTCGGTCAGGCGCACCTCGTCGGCGAACGCGGGCCGATCGCCCGCTCCGTCGGCCGCGGCCACCTCGCGTCGATGCTCCTCTGGGGGCCGCCGGGCACCGGAAAGACGTCGCTCGCGCGGCTTCTCGCGGAGGCGGTCGGCGCGGAGTTCCGGACGCTGTCGGCGGTCATGTCCGGGGTGGCCGAGGTCCGCGCCACGATCGCCGAAGCCCAGGAGCTGCTTGCGCTCACCGGCCGCCGCACCGTCCTCTTCCTCGACGAGATCCACCGCTTCAACAAGGCGCAGCAGGACGCGCTCCTGCCCCACGTCGAGGACGGCACGATCACGCTCATCGGCGCGACCACGGAGAACCCGTACTTCGAGGTGAACTCCGCGCTGCTTTCGCGGATGCGGGTGTGGCGGCTCGAGGCGCTGACCGACGACGACGTGGCGACGATCCTCCGTCGCGCCCGCGATGACCCCGAGCGCGGGCTGGCCGGCGCGCTCGGGCCGGAGGGCGGCGTCGCCCTCGCCGATGACGCGTTCGAGCATCTCGTGGGCGTCGCGGGCGGTGATGCGCGCCAGGCGCTCAACATCCTGGAGGGCGCGGTCGCGCTTGCCGAGGCCGAGGGGCTCCGCGACGCCGACGGTCGGATCTCCCCTGCCCTCGCCCACGTCGAGGCGGCCGCACAGCAGAAGGTCCTCGCGTACGACCGCGCCGGCGACGGCCACTACGACACGGTGTCCGCATTCATCAAGAGCATCCGCGGCAACGACCCGGACGCCGCGCTCTACTGGCTCGCCGCGATGGTCGCGGCCGGCGAGGATCCACGGTTCATCGCGCGGCGGCTGATCATCTCGGCCTCCGAGGACGTGGGCCACGCCGATCCACGTGCCCTGCAGGTGGCGGTCGCCGCGGCCCAGGCGCTCGACCACGTGGGCCTGCCGGAGGCGCAGTACGCGCTCGCCCAGGCGACGATCCACCTCGCCACCGCGCCGAAGTCCGATTCGGTCGGTCGGGCGTACGGCGCCGCGATGGCCGATGTCCTCCAGCACGGCTCACTGCCGGTGCCGCTCCACCTCCGGAACGCCGGCGACCGGCGGATGACGTCGCACGGGATCGGCGTCGGGTATCGCAACCCGCACGAGTTCGAGGGCGACGACGTCGCGCAGCAGTACCTGCCCGACCAGCTCGCCGGGCGTCGGTACTACCTCCCCGGAGACCAGGGCTACGAGGCGGCGATCGCCGCCCGGATGGCGGATCGCGAGGCCGCCCGCCAGGAACGCCCGCGTCGGAAGACCCGACCCGAGCCACGGATGGCCGGCATGACCGACGCGATGCGCCCCCGCGAGGAAGCACGGAAGCGGATCGCCGAGACGGAGAAGCGCGACGCGGCGGATGGATCAGCCTGACGCGTGTCGTCATCCTTTCGGGGGGCTTCCATGTGATCCGGAGTTGGCCGGACTGCTCGATGATGGGCGTACGCCGGCGGACCACGGTGGAAGCGCTTGCGTCCGCCAGCACGCGGTGTCATACTGAACCAGATGGTTCAGTATTCGGACGCTCGACTCGACGCCTCGTTCGCCGCGCTCTCGGATGCCACCCGGCGGGGCATCCTGGAGCGGCTTGGACGAGCCGACGCGTCGATCACCGATCTGGCCGAGGCGTTCCACATGACCCTGACCGGCATGCGGAAGCACGTGGGCGTGCTGGAACAGGCCCACCTCGTCACCACCCGGAAGGTGGGGCGGGTCCGGACCTGCACGCTCGGCCCGCGCCGGCTCGAGGACGAGACGGCCTGGATCGAGCGGCAGCGCCGCCTGTGGGACGAACGCTTCGACGAACTGGAGAGGATCGTCGGCGAACGACGACGGAAGGAGCAGGTCGATGGACGCACGCAGCGGGCGTGAGGCCACCCCCACGCAGGAGCGCACGACGATGGAGCGGACATCCGAGCGCGAGCTCGTCGTCACCCGCACGATCGACGGTCCGGCGCAGATCGTGTTCGACGCGTGGACCGAGCCGGAGCTGATGAAGCGCTGGTGGGTCCCCAGGTCGGTCCCGATCACGCTGCTGTCGTGCGAGATGGACGTCCGCGTGGGAGGCACGTACCGGCTCGTCTTCCAGGTCGATCCCACAACCACCATGGCGTTCTTCGGCCGGTACCTGGAGGTCAGCCCGCCGTCCCGTCTCGTCTGGACGAACGAGGAGGGAGAAGGCGACCCGGTCGTGACGACAGTGACCTTCGACGAGGACCAGGGCCGGACCCGGCTGGTCGTGCACGACCTCTATCCGTCGAAGGACGCGCTCGATGCCGCGATCGCTTCGGAATCCGTCGCCGGGTGGCCCGAGATGCTCGACCAGCTGGACGAGCTGCTCCTCGAATTGTCCGCGGCCGGCTGACCTGCCGTTACGCGGGCGCCAGCCTCACCACGGTCGGCCGGAGCAGCCGAGCGGTCTCGCGCACGTCATCCGGCGCCTCGACGCTCGCGGAACGCTCCGTCACCTCCGTGCCCATGACCCGGGCCATCGCGGTCCGCCGCCAGGCGGCGACGCGGACGCCGGGCCGGATCGCGTCGAGCGGCGTGTAGTCGATCACCGTCGCGCCGTCCGGCACCTCGAACCGGTGCCCCGGCTCGACCAGGAACGCGTCACCGGCGGTGGCGAGCTCGACCGCGTCGCGGGTGTGGATCGCGACTGCACCGTCGAGCACGACGCCCCAGTGCGGCAGCTCGCACCGCCCGGTCGCGAGGCCGGTCTGTGCGCCGAAGATGGCACGCACGAACAGCCACGGACCCATCACGCTCGCCTCGACGTCGATCGTCCCGCGCCGGCGGATGGGATGCACGGCGCCGGCCAGGGTCACGGACGAAGGCGGTGACAGCGGGACGGTCGGACGGGACACGATCTCGAAGCCCATTGCCTCGAGTGCATCGGGTTGCACGTCGGCCTCCGATGCCAGCCGCGCGAAGCCGCCGACGACGGCCCCGCTCGACCACGAGAACTGGTGCGTGGGCGGTCCCTCGGGGACGTAGAACACGGTGCCGGCGTCGAACGACTCTGTTCGACCGTCGTCGTGGTGGACCCGGAACGTCCCTCGCAGGACGATGCCGTGGTGATCCCGGACGCACGGTTCGTCAAGACCCGTGCCGGCCGTCCCCTCGGCGGGCAGGTCCGCGAGCACGTACGCCACGGGCCCGAGCACCGCGAACCGGGTAAGCATGCCGGCACGACGTACACCCTGGAGCTCCCGCGGTGAGACGCGCACGCTTCGAACCTCCTCAGCCAGAAGTCTAGGTTGTGATCCGGCGGGACGACGGCTCGCCCTGTCCCCGCCCCCGGGTCAGGGCGCGACCCCGGTCGTGTCCCGCGGGCTCTCGGCCTCGGCCGCGGAGAGGATCGGCAAGGCGAACCCGAACTCCGAGCCACCCTCCGGTCGCAGGCGGGCCCAGACGCGGCCGCCCATGACGGTCACGAGGCTCCGGGTCACGTACAGACCGATCCCCGCGCCGGCCCGCTGCTTCGCCGTCCGCTCCGACCGGAAGAAGAGCTCGAACAGGCGCTCCTCGTCGCCCGGGTTGAATCCCGGCCCCTCGTCCAGGACCCGGACGACGAGCTCATCCGGTGCCCGTTCGACGACCACCTGGACGGTGCTCGGCGAGAGCGGGCTGTACTTGGCTGCATTGCCCACGAGGTTGCGCAGCACCTGCTCGACGAACGTCCGGTCGCCGGCCACGGGCGGCAGCCCCGGCGGCGCGTTGACGAGAAACTCGACGTGCGGATAGCGGCGCCGATCGGCCTCCACGACGCGATCGATCGCGTGGCGCAGGAGCACCGGCTCCGGGTCGGCCCGGAGCTCGCTCCGCTCGGCGCGACTGAGCACGAGCAGGTCCTCCACCAGGTAATGGAGCCGCTCTGCCTCGGACGCCACGTCCGCGATCATGTCCCGCCGCTGGTCGTCGTCGAGCGTCGCCTGCCGGCGATTGAGCACGGTCGACAGCCCGAGGATGGTCGTGATCGGTGTCCGCAGCTCGTGTGACAGGACTCCGATGAAGGCCTCCCGCGCGGCCTGGGCCTGACGCTCGCTCGTCACGTCGCGGACGATGATCAGCTGCGTGCCCTGGTCCGATTCGGGGTTGCCCGTCACGGGGAGGGTGCGCACCTCCAGCCATCGCTCCCGATCGGCGCGGATCTCGCGCGTCGTGGCCTCCGGCCCCCCGAGCGTCGTCGTTGCCGGGAGACCGAGCACGCGCAGCACGTCATCGCGGGTCTGGACGGGTCCGCCGGCGAGGGCGCCGAATGCGTCGTTTGCGATCGTGACGACTCCGGCGGCGTCGACCACGGCGACCGCGTCGTCGATCGAGGCGATCACCGCGCTGAGCTCCGACGCCCGGCTGCGCTCATCCTTCGCGAGCCGGAGCAGCCGGTTCTGGGTCGCCATCCGCTCGCTCACGTCGCGGGCGGAGACGAGCAGCCCCGGACCGGCAGCGTCGAGGCTCACGCTCGCGAGCAGGAGCTCGACCGGGAGCTCGCGACCATCGGGCGTGGCGAGTGTGACGAGCAGGGGCTCACCCGCCTCGTCGGCGGTGAGCGACGCCGCCTCGGCAGGCAGCAGACGCGAGATCGGCTGCCCGACGAGCGATTCGCGCGACCAGCCGAGGTCCGCCCAGCGGTCGCTCGCATACACGATCACGCCGTCATCAGCGCGCGTCAGCAGCGTCGCGTCCGGCGACTTGTCGAGAAGCGCGTTCATCCGCTCCGCGGCATCCTGTGCCCGCCTCTCGGCATCGCCCACCTGACCCACGACGGCCGACACGAACAGGCTGATGGGCAGGAACAGCAGCAGCCGCATGACCGCCGACGGGTCGCTGATCGCGAGCGATCCGGTGGGCACCTGGAACAGGAACACGTCCAGCGCCGCACCCACCAGGGCGGCGACCACACCGACATGCGCGCCGCGCAGTCGCGACCCCAGCGCGATGACGCCGAACAGGAGCAGGTAGGCGATGTCGCCGCCCGAGAGCTGCGTGATCACCGCCTTGCCGGCCGTGGCGAGCAGGGCGAGGCCCACCCCCAGGCCCGCATCACCAAGCCAGGTACCCGCCCGTGCGTTCCAGCGTTGACGCGTCTGGAACACGGGCGCCGTCATCGCGCGCACCCGCCGATTCGACAATCCGCGACGGGTCAGGTCAACGCGTCGAGGTTGCAGGTGTATTGCATCATCCGCCGAGTGCGGGAAGGGCTACGCGGCCGACTTCCGACGGCGACCACCGCGACCGCCGGGCAGCTTGCCGGTGGACAGGTAGATCGTCGAGCCGCGGATCGCCATCTGGGTGCCGGGCTTGTGTGCCGCGATCGCCTTCTTCACCGCCTGCCGCATCGTGGGCACCTTCTCGGCCGGATCCAGCTCGATCGCAATGAGATCCTCGTCCGTCTTCAGGCGTCCGAGCGCCCGCCGGATCTCCTCTTCGCGCTGGAGGGCTGCCAGCTGCCGCGGCGACAACGCCCGCTCCCGCGACTTCGGTGCGAGCTCTTCACGTTTTGCCGCGCGAATGCGCATCGTTCCGATTCCTCTCCCTGGGGATCTGTGCCGTCGCATCATTGCACGGAACCGTGCCGCCGTTCAACCGACTGATTCACTCGGCGTGACGCGCGATGCAGACACCGCTGCGACGGTCGGGCATGCGTGCAATTCCCGCGCGATTTTCGTGCGCGCACGGGCCTCGCGGGCGGCTATCCTCTCAACCGCTCGACCCAATCGGGACAAGGGAGGCGAACATGACCGAGCCCACGGGAAGCCCGCCGTCGCCCACGCCACCGCCCACTGGGAGCTGGCAGCCTCCGTCCTCCGGAACGTCGGACTTCGGCGTGCCGGTCGCCGCGGGACCGGCACCGGGCGTCGCGTACGCTGACCTCGTCCAGCGGATCATCGCCTACATCATCGATGCGATCCTGCTGTCGGTCATCTACTTCATCCTCGCCGCGATCCTCGTCCCGATCCTGTTCGTCTCGGGCGGATTCACGGGCGCGCTGATCGCGCTCGTCGTCCTCGGCGGCCTGTACCTGGTCGGCAGCGCGCTGTACTTCATCTACACGTGGACGTCGATGCGCGCGTCTCCCGGCCAGCGCGTGCTCGGACTCGAGACGGTGAACGCGACTGACGGTGCGACGATCACGCGTGATCAGGCAATTCGCCGATGGGCCTTCCTGTTCGGCCCGTCGGTGCTGTCGACGGTGTTCCAGTTCACGCTCGCAGGTCAGCTGGGACTGCTGTCAACGGTCGTCAGCCTGCTCGTGTTCGTCTACTACATCTATCTGCTCTATTCAGCCTCGCAGCACCCGAAGCGACAGGGCTTCCACGACGTGCAGTCGAACACGGTGGTCATCAAGCGAAGCTGACGCCCGCACCCGGCGCATTGCAAGGACCGGGTCGAATTCGACCCGGTCCTTTGTTTCAGGGCTCGAGATCGAACGTTCGCGAGCCCGCCGCACGAAGCACGGCGAGCGGACGTCGGTCGAAGGTCGCGATGCGCCGCACGCCGAGGCGCTGCGCCGTGGCGACAAGCACGGCATCGGCGAGCCTGGGACGATGCTCGGACCGCTCCATCATCAGGGTGGCGGCGGTCTCGAGGTCGGCGGTCGTGGGCGCGACGAGCCGGATCGCGCCCGAGGCGATCGCCGCCACGACCGCGCGCGTCGCCACCGGACCCAGCTCGCGCTGGAGCAGCACGTCCAGCTCCGCGAGCGACAGCGCGCCCAGCAGGAGCGGCTCGTCGACCCGCTCAAACCAGGAGACGGCCGCGGCGTGATTGAGGTCTGCGCGGTCCGCTGCCGCGAGAATCACCGACGGGTCGAGCAGCACCGCCACGGTCGCCTCGTCAGCGCCCGGACGGCGACCGGTCCCGTCGGCCGGCCTCGCGCCTGACGATCGAGCGCCCATCGAGCGAGAGCCGGCCGTGCGAGCTGCGACCGATCGCAACGAACGGCAGACCGGGGCGCACGTCGTGCTGCTCGAGGTAGGCCTCGAGGGCCGCCGCGATCACGGCGGTCTTCGTCGTTCGCCGCGTGTGGACGTGGCGCTCGAGGCGGTCCAGCAGGTCGCGGTCGAGGAGGATCGTCGTCCGGGCTGTCGCCATATGACGTCATATCTACCACGGTGGACGGCGCTCGTCACGCGGTGCGACGATCCGCGGACCGTCGCGACCCGAGGAGACCAGCGTGAACCGTTTCGAGCCGAACCTGCGCATTCCCGGCCCGACCAGCCTGCCACCGTCCGTCCGGGAGGCCGGCGCGCGCCAGATGATCAACCACCGCGGGCCGGAGTTTGCCGCGATGCTCGAGCGCATCCTCACCGGGATGCGTCCGTATTTCGGGACGACGGGCGAGATCGCGATCCTGAGCTGCGCGGGAACCGGCGGCCTCGAGGCCGCGGTCGTGAACGTGCTCTCGCCGGGCGACCCCGTCGTCGGCGTGTCGATCGGGGCATTCGGCGACCGGTTCGCGAAGATCGCCGCGGCGTACGGCGCGGAGGTCACGAAGGTCGCCGCGGAGTGGGGCCACGCCGCCCGCCCCGAGGAGGTCCGGGAGACGCTTCGCCGCACGCCGGGCGTCAAGGCGGTGCTGCTCACCCACAACGAGACCTCCACCGGGGTGATGAACCCAGTCGCGGAGCTGACGGCGGCGATCCGGGACGAGGCGCCGGAGGCGCTCATCCTCGTCGACTCCGTCTCGGGACTGGGAGCGGTGCCGTTCGAGATGGACGCGTGGGGCACGGACGTCGTCGTCACCGGCTCGCAGAAGGCATGGATGTCGGCCCCGGGGCTCGCGATGGTCGCCGCCTCGCCGCGGGCGTGGGCCGCGATGGAGACGGCCCGGATGCCGCGCTTCTACCTCGACCTGCGCAAGCATCGCGATGCCCTGGCGACCGGCGAGACCCCCTGGACGCCCGCGGTCGCCGTCCTCTACCAGGTCGACGAGGGCCTGCGGCTGATGGCCGCCGAGGGTCGCGAGGCCGTGTTCCAGCGGCACGAGGCGTGTGCGGCGGCAACCCGCGCCGGCCTGGAGGCGCTCGGTTTCGAGCTGTTCGCCGAGCCGGAGCACGCCTCCCGGACCGTCACCGCGGCGCACATCCCCGCCGATCTCGACTGGAAGGCGTTCAACGGCGAGGTCAAGCGCAGCGGCGTCGTCCTCGCCGGCGGCCAGGCCCACCTCGCGGGCAAGGTGTTCCGGGTCGGGCACCTCGGATCGGTCACCGTCGAAGAGATCCTCGGTGCGATCGCCGTGCTCGAGGACGTGTCGCTCCGCCACGGACGCGACGTCGAGCCCGGGGTGGCGGTCGGGGCGGCGTACCGGGCCGCCGCCGGGGTCCTGGGGCTGACGCGCGCCGCCGTCGGGAGCGGTGCGTGAGGGTCCTCGTTGCCGAGCCGCTGGCAACGGAAGGCCTCGAGCTCCTCCGGAGCCAGCACGCCGTCGACGAGCGGATCGGCCTTGGCCCGGATGAGCTGCGGGCGATCATCGGTGACTACGACGCGCTCGTGGTGCGCAGCCAGGTGCAGGTCGACGCGGAGCTGATCGCCGCCGGCACGCGGCTGGTCGTCATCGGCCGGGCCGGCGTCGGGGTGGACAACGTGGACATCGATGCCGCGACGCGGGCCGGCATCACCGTCGTCAACGCGCCCACCGGCAACACGATCGCCGCGGCCGAGCACACGCTCGCGCTGCTGTACGCGCTCGCGCGACGGATTCCCGCCGCTGACGCCTCGGTCCGCCGAGGCGAGTGGAAGCGTGCGGAGTTCACCGGCACCGAGCTGCGCGGCAAGACGCTCGGCATCGTGGGACTGGGCAAGATCGGGCAGTCCGTCGCGGTCCGCGCCCGGGCGATGGAGATGACCGTGCTGGCAGCCGATCCGTACGTGTCGGCCGAGGCGGCGTCGCACGTGGGCGCGGAGCTCGTCGGGCTCGAGCCGCTCCTCGAGCGGTCGGACGTCGTGTCGGTCCACGTCCCGATGACGCGCGCCACGCGGGGCCTGATCGGACCCGCGGCGCTCGCCCGGACGAAGCGGGGCGCGCTGCTGCTCAACGTCGCGCGGGGTGGCGTTGTCGACGAGGCGGCGGTCGCGGAGGCGCTTCGCTCCGGCCAGCTCGGCGGCGCGGCGATCGACGTGTTCGACAGCGAGCCGCCCACCGGATCGCCGCTGCTCGATGCGCCGAACACGATCCTCACGCCGCACCTGGGGGCGTCCACCGCCGAGGCGCAGGTCGCGGTCGCCGAGGAGGTCGCGGCCCAGATCCTCGACGTGCTCGACGGCCGCCCGGCGCGCTACGCGGTCAACGCGCCGCTGCTCACGCCCGAGACGGCCGCCGCGATCGCGCCGTACCTGCCGCTCGCGGAGACGCTCGGCCGGTTCCTCGCCCAGCTGGCGCGACGCGCGCCGCGCACGCTGACGGTCGAGATCGCCGGCGAGCCGGCGGCGTTCGACGGGTCGCCGCTCGTCGCGGCCGTGCTCCGCGGCCTGCTGGAGACGGCGACCACCGAGCGGGTCAACCTCGTGAACGCAGCAGCGATCGCGAAGTCGCGCGGCATCTCGATCGTCGAGCGGAAGCTCGCCGATGCCTCGCCGTGGTCGGCCCTGCTCACGCTCACGGCCGAGACCGGGCCGCGCGAATCGACGACCGTCGCCGGGACGGTGGCCGCGGGCGAGCAGCGGATCGTCCGTCTCGACGACTACCGGCTGGACATGGAGCCCTCGGCGTCGATGCTCATCACGCGCCACCAGGACCGCCCGGGCACGGTCGGCAGGATCGGGCTGATGCTCGGCGAGGCCGACGTGAACATCAGCGCGATGCACCTCGCGCGCTCCGCACCGCGCGCCGATGCGTTCATGATCCTCGCGCTCGACGACGAGGTGCCCGAGTCGGTCGCCGACGCGATCCGTGCCCACGAGGCCGTGCTCGACCTGTGGACGATCCGCCTGGGCGCGGAGTCGTGATCGACGTGTCGGGCGTGACTGTCGGGCCGGGCCCCATCCCCGACGGGCTCGACGCGACACTCGTCCTCCTCCGTCACGCGGAATCGGAGTGGATCGTCGAGGGTCGCTTCCAGGGCCGCTCCGAGACCCCGCTGTCACCGATGGGCCGGCGCCAGGCCGAGCTCGCCGCGCGGCGCCTCGGCACGCCACACGCATCCCCTGCCCTGCCCGTCCCCATCGGGCCACCCAGCGCTGTCGTCCACTCGCCGCTCCGTCGCGCCGCCGCGACCGCGGAGGCCGTCGGTGACGCGCTTGCCGCGGGCGGGCTGTGGGCGGGCGCCCATGACGGCCTCCGCGCCGATGCGGCCTTCGCCGAGATCGGCCAGGGCGAGTGGGAGGGCCGCCATCACACCGAGATCGCCGAGCGGTGGGGCGACGTACTCGCCGGCTGGAGGCGCACGCCGACGGACGTCTGGGCGCCCGGGGGCGAGCCGCTCACGGAGGTCCAGGCGCGGGTCCGTCGGGGCCTGGCGTCGGTCCTGCGGGAGCTCGCTGACCTCAGCGGGTCCGGGGGACGCGACGGCGGTCGACCCGGATCACTCGAGATGCCCCAGGTCGCCGGGTATGGATCCGCCTCGCCATCCACGCACCCGTGGTCGATCGTCGTGGGGCACGACGGGGTGTTCAAGGTCGCGCTGCTGACGCTGTTCGAGCTGCCGCTCGAGCGCTTCTGGATGTTCACGATGGCCTTGTGCGGGATCACGGTCGTGGAGCTCCGCGGCGGCCGGGCGGTGCTGCGCGCCCACAACCTCACCGAGCATCTCGCCCCGCTGCTCGACGAGCGGGCGCAGGAGGAGGCCGACCGGCGCCAGGCGAGCGGGGCGCTGTAGGGCGCGCTACCCGATTCGGCGGACGCCCCGGCGCCGCTCCGAGCGGCGGAACAGCAGCCGCAGGAGCGCCACGCGCAGCCGCCGGTTCGCATCGCGGATCGAGCGGAGCCGGTCGTGCGTCAGGTGTCCCCGCCCGTACGCCACCTCGACCTGGGCTCGGGCGACCGTCTGGAGGTCCGGCCGGGCGGCCGGCACGAGGTCGCCCAGGCTCGCCGCGTACTCGTAGACGGTCTGGGTGGGGCGGGGAGCGAAGCCGAGCCGTGCCGCGAGGCGACCGACCCCGGCCCATGCCGTCTGGGGCGTGACGGGACCCCGCGGGCCGCGCACCCACGATGCGGCCCCGACCGCGCCCACCGCGACGGCAAGAAGCACGGCGATCGCGATGAACGGTCCGGGGTTGGTCGGGCCGCCGATCGTGCCGCCGGCGCCGCTGGGCGCGTCGTCGGGCTCCCGCTCGTCCGGGCGCAGGCTCCGCGTCGACGCCGAGGCTCTCGGTGAGCCCGAGGCACCCGGCGAGGCCGATGCGAGCGGCGGGCCCTCGATCGGGGCGGTGCTCTGCGCCACGCTCTTCGTGGGGTCGAACAGGACCCAGCCGACGTTCGGGAAGTACGCCTCCACCCAGGCGTGGCTCGCCTTGATGAACACGACGTCCTCCTCGAGACCGGGCGTCCGGTTGCCAGGCAGGAACCCGCGCGCGTACCGGGCCGGGATCCCGGCATGCCGGAGGAGCATCGTCATCGTCGACGCGAAGTACTCGCAATAGCCGACCCGGTAGCGGGCGAAACACTCGACGACGCCCAGCGGCTCGCAGTCGAACTCCCGGACGTCCGTGTCGTACTCAAACGAGCCGTCATCACGCAGGTAGCGCTCGATCTCGTACGCGAGGTCGTAGGGCGTCGCCCCATCGAGGCCGGCCGTGATCTCCTCGTACAGCGCGAGCGCGGCCGTGCCCTCCGCGAACATGCCCTCGGGGACCTGGAGGTAGCGGTCGGTGATCGCTGGCGGGTAGTCCGTGCCCGCCTGGCGGAGGAGGTTCTGGTTGAAGCCGTCGTTCGCCTCGCGATAGACGTTTGCCGTCACCTCGTACCGTGCGCTGCCGTCGCGACGGAGGCCCGCGAACCAGATCCCGTCGACGAGCTTGAGGTCGGTGTCGACCGAGACGACCTGGGGCGACGCCGGGCTGAGGATCTCCGCGCCCTGCCAGCCCAGCTGCTCGACGGTGAACGTGAGCGGGCGGACGAGGTTCTCGGCGACGACCTCGTCGGTCCCGAACAGGACGTCCGTGCCGGCGGGCACGTCGACCGTGGAAACCTCGCGCTCCGAGCCGCCCTGGTACCAGCGCATGCCCTCGAGCGTGTCGTACACCGAGGCCCGGTAGTAGGGCCGCTCGATCTCGCTCGCCTGGAACCGGGCGACGAACGCGACGCCGGGGTTCTCGAACCACTGGCCGGAGATCGGCCGGCCGTCGTCGAACGAGACCGTGAGCGTCCGCTGCGCACCGCCGACCGGCAGGTAGCGGGTGATCTGCTCGCCGATCGCGACCAGCCGCTGGTCGATCCCCGAGAACGCGCCCTGGAGCGGGGCGGAGCTCGCGGTCTGGGTGAGGACCACCGAGCCGATGACCGTGGCGACGACCAGGGCCGTGCCGCCCCGGAGGTAGAGTCCCGAGAGCTGCGACGGATCCCCGATCCGGCGCCGGGTCCACGTCACCCGCTCGTCGAACACGTGCATCCCGATGAGCAGGAACAGCGCCGCGCCGCTGAACGCGACGAGATACGGCAGCTGGTCGTTGCGGGTGAGGGACATATTGATCACGAGCACGATCCCGAGCACGACGACCGCATGCAGCGGCCGTCGATGCCCGAACACCGCGTAGGCGGCGAACTGGCCCGACGCCCAGGCGACGACCGCGAGCAGCAGCACGAAGTGAGCCGTCTCCTCGGTCAGGCGCCGGCCACGCCAGGCGAGATCGAGGTACGCATTGACCGCGCCGTCCGCGGTCGCGCGGAAGGCCTCGCCGATGCCGCTCCCCGGCTCGAGCGCCCAGCCCACGAGGATCGGCAGGATGAGCGCGGCGAATGCCGCGCCGACGACATGGACCAGCCATCGGGGCCAGCCGGCCTTCGCCCCGCCGATCCCGGCGATCACGCCCAGGGCCGCCGCCATCGGCAGCCCGTCGGTCAGGCGGTCGCGACCGATGACGAACGCGGGGTCGTCGATCGCGAGCGCGACGATGACTGCCATCGCGAACACGAGGGCGACGCCGAGCCAGCCCTCCGCGGGGCGCGGGAAGCGGTCGATCATCGGGCGAGCACCTCCCCGAGCGCGCGGCCCGGTGCGACGACGTAGGTCGGGATCTCGTACTCGGCGAGCGCATGGCGGAGCGCCCGCCAGCGCTGTCGCTCGGCCTCCTCCGCCTCCGGATCGGCCGACGAGCCGTGCGCGCCGCGGGCCGCGTCATGCTCCCGTGCGACCCGGGCGTATGCGGCCGCGTCGCACAGCACCGCGACGCTGCCGATCCCCCGCGGCCGCAGCGCGGCGAGCGGGCGCACGAAGCCCACGTCGGTCGAGGCCGTCACGACGACCGCGGTCATGCCCCGCCGGAGCCGCCCCAGCGCGGTGACGAGCGTCTCGGCCACGGGGGTGGTCCCATCCGCCTCGACCGCGGCGAGGAGCTGGAGGATCTTCAGCCGCTGGCGGCCGCCCCGGTCCGGCGGCAGGACCGTGGTGCGGTGCGCGCTCACCGTCAGGCCCACGGCCCGGTTCTCGCCGATCGCCTTGTCGGCCACGGAGGCCGCGACCCGGATCGCCGCCTCGGTCGTGGACTCCTCGCCCCGCCCCGCGCGGAAGGCCCGGTCGAGGTCGAGAACGATCCACGCGTCGGCGGTCTGCTCCAGGTCGAACTCCTTGACCTGGATGTCGCCGTGACGGGCCGTGGACTTCCAGTGGATGCGGTTCATGCTGTCGCCGGGGGCCCAGGGCCGGACGGTGGTCGCGAGGGGCGTGGTCTGCAGCGTCCGCTCGGGCGAGGCGTGGCTGCCCTCGATCGACGCGGCGGGCAGCCGCCAGAGCGGCAGCGGCTCGATCCGCGGGTAGACGACGACGGCGACCCCCTGGCCCACGCTGGCGGAGGCCTCGAAGAAGCCGAACGGGTCCCCGGTCCGGATCTGGAGCGGCTCGATCCGGAAGTGGCCGCGCCGGTCGAGCGACGTGCGGACGAGCCAGCTTCGCTCGGCATGGCCGCCGAGGCTGAGCGCGCGACCGGGCAGGCCGCCCGGCAGCGTCGTCGGGTTGTGGACCTCGAGCCACGGCTTCGGCAGCCGGCCCGCGTTCCGGAGGGTGTACGTGACCCGCAGCTTGTCGCCCACGTGGCCGTGCAGCTGGCTGACGGCGTAGCCGGCCTCGAGATCGGCGAGCCCGAGGCGCGTGAGCACGTAGCTGCCGCCGATCACGAGGATCGCGAGGTACAGCAGGTAGAACAGGAAGGGCTCACCGGTGGTGAACGCGGCCACCACGAGCACGGCCCCCACGACGAGCAGCTGGAGTCGTCGAAGCATCGGGTCCTCCGGGACGCGGCAGCGCCGGAAGGTCAGGCGCCGGTGGCCTGGGGCTCCACGTGACGCGGCCCGCCGGTCGGGGAGCGGACCGCATCGACCGGGACGGATTCGAGGAGCTCCCGGACCACGTGCCCGGCGTTGACGTCGTGGATGGAGGAGCTCGTCTTGATGATCAGCCGGTGCGCGAGCGCGGGCTCCGCGAGCGACTTGATGTCGTCGGGGATCACGTAGTCGCGGCCGAGCAGTCCGGCGAGCGCCTGGCCGGCGCGGTAGAGCGCGATCGAACCGCGCGGTGACGCGCCGAGGTAGACGTCCGGGTGGGTCCGCGTGGCGTTGACGAGCCGGACGATGTAGTCGGACACGACCTGGTCCACGTAGATCTCGCGCACCGCGCTCTGCAGCCCGCGCAGCTCGTCGACCGAGCAGACCTCGACGAGGTCCTCGAGCGGATGGATCCGCTTCTGCTCGTCGAGGATGACGATCTCCTCGAGCGGCTGCGGGTAGCCGAGGCGGATCCGGAGCATGAACCGGTCGAGCTGCGCCTCGGGAAGCGCGAACGTGCCCTCGTACTCGATCGGGTTCTGGGTCGCGATCACGAGGAACGGATCGGGCATCGCGTGGGTGACGCCGTCGATCGTCGCCTGGCGCTCCTCCATGCACTCGAGCAGGCTCGACTGCGTCTTCGGCGTCGCCCGGTTGATCTCGTCCGCGAGCACGACCTGGCTCATGATCGGCCCCGGTCGGAACTCGAACTCCTGGGTCTTCTGGTTGTAGATCGAGAGGCCGGTCACGTCCGACGGCAGGAGGTCCGGGGTGAACTGGATCCGCCGGAAGCTGCAGCCGAGGCTCCGTGCGATCGCCTTGGCGAGCACGGTCTTGCCCGTGCCCGGGACGTCCTCGATGAGGAGGTGGCCCCGGCACAGCAGGGCCACGAGCGCGAGCCGGACCTCGTGGTGCTTGCCCACGATCACCCGCTCGACGTTGGCGAGAACCTTCTCGCCCGTCTCCTGGATCTTCGTCATCGTCGCTCCGTCGTCGTGGCTCTTCCCTCCGGGGCTGCGGACGATGCAGCACCCGGCCCCCACCCGCCACGCGGGCCGGCTGGTTCCTCCAATACGCCGAACGACGGGTCGCGGTTGCGCTGCCGAGCGACGTGCCTCCCGCCCGCAGTGTACGACCCGGGTGCCAGAGGGTCGTCCGGTGGGTTCGTCGGGGAGGTGGGCTGACGGCGCCGCGAGGGCCCGGGAGGGCGGCGGAAGGGGCCGCGAGGGCGGCGGAAGGGGCCGCGAGGGCGGCCAAACGGTTGGGCAGGCCGGTACTTGCGCAGACTCGACTTGTGGTGAGTGCTGGCCGCGGTTCGAGTCCCTGATAGGCGTCACATAGCCGCCAACAGCACGGATTGGCCAATTGCTGAGCGTGGACCCTGGGGGCTCCATCGGCGAACACTCGCGGGGAAGCGGGAATGGCCAGGTACGCGGGAAGGGACCGCCCGGTGATGCTCCGCGAGCATCATCCGGGGGCGGAACATGCCTGGATCGGCTCCGGACGTGACGTCGTGCGCCCCGATCCGTGCACGATCGAGCCCCGGCGCATGCACGCCGAGCATCAGCCCTCGGGCGGCGGCGGGCTGCGATGACCCCGGGACCCGCGCCCGGCGCGACCGCCCGTCAGCCCCGGATCAGTGTCAGCCCGCCCACCCAGAGCGTCATCAGGCAGCCGATCCCGCCCATGACCGCGAGGAACAGCTCGCCGGCGCTGAACGCCGCCACGGCGACGAACCCGAACAGGCCCGCCAGGACGAGCGCGACCAGCGCCATCCCGACCCGCTCCACGATCGGCCGTCGCGGCCCGTCACCAGCCCCCGGCCCGCCGCCCGCGCTCACCCCGCCTCCTCCTTGAGCGCGAAGTAGCGGGCCATCAGATCCCCGGCCAACGGGGCCGCGCGCTCGCCGCCGCGCCCGCCTCGCTCCACGAGGACCGCGATCGCGATCTCGGGCGCCTCGGCCGGGGCGAAGCCGATGAACCACGAGTGCGGCTCGCCCGAGCCGCCGAGCTCGGCGGTCCCGGACTTGCCGGCGGTCGTGACGCCGGGCACCTTCGCGCCCGCGGTGAACTGCCGCCCGAGCTCCCCTTCCACTGCCGCGACCATCGCGTCCCGGACCGCCCGGGCGACCTCCTCGCCGACGACCCGCGCGGAGGGCGACGCACCGATCTCCCGGGTGCCGGTCCGCTCGCTCGTCAACGCGAGCCCGAGCCGCGGCTGGACCAGCACCCCGCCGTTGGCCACCGTCGCGGCCACGAGCGCCATCTGCAGTGGCGTCACGAAGGTCTCGCCCTGCCCGAAGCTCGCGGAGGCGAGCTCGACGTCGTCGCTGAAGCCGCCCGGCGCGGGCCCGCCGCCGTTCGTCACCTGGCTGGACGCCACCGGCAGCTCGAACGGGATCGCCTCGCCGAAGCCGAGCTCCGCCGCCGTTTCGGTGAGCGCCTGCCCACCGGTGTCGAGACCGGCAAGCGCGTACCAGATGTTGCACGAGGCCTCCGTCGCGCCGACGAGGTCGAGGGGCCGGCTGCCGGTCTGGGGATGGTGCCCGTCGCGGATCCGGAAGCCCGAGACTGCCAGGCCCGCCCGTTCGGCTTCGGGCTGATCCGGATAGGTCGTGTCCGGGGCGATCGCCCCGGCATCGAGCCCTGCGAGCGCGGTCACGATCTTGAACACCGATCCCGGCACGTAGCGGCCGAGCGTGGCACGCGGCAGCAGCGGCTGGCGTTCGTCCCCCTCGTGCGCCGCGAACGTCGCTCGTGCGGTCGCCGGGTTCGCGATCCCGGACGCGTCGTACGTCGGCGTCGAGGCGAGCGCAAGCACCTCGCCCGTGCGCGGATCGAGCAGCACGACCGCCCCTGGATCGGACCCGAGCGCCTCGACCGCCGCGCGCTGGAGGCGGAGGTCGATCGACGTCCGCAGGTCGGACGGATCGACGGGCTGCGGGTCGAACTTCTTCAGCAGGTCGGCGATCGGATCGGCACGCGTGACGCCCCGCAGCTCGGCGTCGTATGCGCGCTCGAGTCCGGTCATCCCGTAGATCACCGAGGCATAGCCCACGACGTGACTCACGCTCTGGTCGCGGTACTCACGGTACGTCTCGCCCGTGTCGGTGCGGGCGCTGCGCGCGATCCAGCGACCGAACCGGTCCTCGATCAGCCCGCGCGGCAGACGCCGGGCCGCCGCCATGACCGCCGGGTTGTCGGGCGCCGTCGCGAGCCGCTGGGCCTCAACCACGGTCCAGTAGCCGGCCCCGCCGGCGAGGATCGCGAACGCGAGCGTCAGCGCCACGCCGGTCCGGACGATGCTCCCGGCGAGACCGGCGCGACCCGTGCTCACCGGCCGGCTCCCACCAGGCGACGCAACCGGCCCGCCGGGCGAGGCGGCGGAGGCGGCTCGACGCCGCGATCGGACAGCGCGAGCAGCAGCCCGACCACCACCGCGTTCGCGAGCAGTGACGAGCCGCCGTACGAGATGAACGGCAGCGTGATGCCGGTGAGCGGGATGAGCTTGAGGTTCCCGGCCGCGATGATGAACGCCTGGACGCCCACCACGAGCGACAGCCCCGCGGCGAGGATGGCACGGAAGTCGTCGGCAGCCGCGGCGGCGATGCGCAGTCCCCGCTCGACCACCACGAGGTACAGCCCCAGGATCGCGAGCAGCCCCACGAGCCCCAGCTCCTCGCCCAGGGCGGCAAGCGGGAAGTCGGTGTGGATCGCCGGGATCGGCATCCGACCGCCGACCGTCGGCAGCCCGGCGCCGAGGCCCGTCCCCAGCAGGCCGCCGCGACCGAACGCGTACAGCGCCTGGATCACCTGGTAGCCCGCCCCGAGCGGATCGACGAACGGATCGAGCCAGATGTCGACCCGGTCGCGGACATGGCCGAACAGCTGGTAGAGGATCGCCGAGCCAGCGAGGAACAGCGCCACGCCGATCAGCACGTACGACAGCCGCCCTGTGGCCACGTACAGCAGCGCCAGGAACACGGCGAAGAACAGCAGCGCCGCCCCCAGGTCGCGCTGGACGACGACGATGCCGAGGGCGATCGCCCACATCGCGGCCATCGGCGCGAGGTACGGCAGCGGCGGCAGCCGGATGGGTCCCAGCCGGGTGCTCTCCTCGGTCAGGAGCGAGCGGTTCTCGGACAGGTACCCGGCGAGGAACACGACGAGGATCACCTTGAGCAGCTCGGACGGCTGCCCGGCGACCGGCCCGAACTCGAGCGTCAGGCGCTGGCCGTTGACCTCGCGCCCGAAGACGAACGTCAGCAGAAGCAGCGCGATGCCCGCCGCTGCCCATGTGTACTTGTAGAGCCGGAGCCAGCGGTCGGAGCGGACGACGATCCCGAGCGTCCCGACGACGCCCAGGGCGAGCAGCAGCCAGACCAGCTGCACCTGGCCGAGGCCCAGCTCCAGACCCGCGAACGACTGGGTGACGAGTCCCTGCGGCAGCCGCTGCATCAGCAGCAGGCCGAGGCCGCCGAGCAGCCCGACCACGGGCAGCAGCACCTCGTCGGTGCGCCGCCCGGTGACGACGAACGCCAGGTGGACCGCCAGGAGCGCCACGAGGTACGTCGCGAGCGCGCGACCGTCTGCCAGGGCAGGCTCCACCGTCTCGGGCACCGAGCCGGTGTCGAGGACGGGCCGCGCCGCGAGCGTCGTGCCCAGCGACAGGCTGCCCACGAGGAGCGCCGCGGCGACGGCGCCGAGCAGCATCAGCTCGCGACCGCGCGGCCGCGGACGGATTGCCGCGAGGATGGCGGGAAGCCCTCGCGCCGCGGACGCCGCCGCCGTCACGGCCGGCCCCGGTCGAGCCGCAGCCGGACCTCGCCCACCTGGATCTCGTCCCCGAAGCCGATCGGCGACACCCCATCGATCGGCGCGCCGTTCACGTATGTCCCGTTGGTGCTCCCGAGGTCCTCGACGAACCAGCTTCGCCCGCGGTATGTGAGCGACGCATGCTCCGCGGATGCGAACGGGTCGTCGATCACGATCGTGTTGTTGACGTCGCGACCGAGCGTGGTCACGGCGTCGAGGTCGAACGACATGCCGGCGGGCGGCTCACCGGCGGGCGAGGCCACGACCACCAGGCGCCCCAGCGCGACATGGTCGCGCGCCGCGGCGCGCAGGTCGCGCAGGAGCACCCGCACGACCGCGAACAGCACCAGGTACAGCAGAACGAGGAACGCGATCCGGACGAGCCAGATCGTGAGGACGAAGCCGTCCACGCGCCAGCTCAGCCCGGCAGCGACTCGACGACGAGCGTCGTGTCACCCAGCTCGATGCGGTCCCCCAGGCCGAGCACGATCTCGTCGACCGCCAGCCCGTTCACCCGCGAGCCGTTCGTGCTGCCGAGGTCCGTGAACACGAGGGAGCCCCGGCGCGCCTGGAGCCGCGCGTGGTGGCGGGAGACGCGCACGTCGTCGACGACGAGTGCGTTGTCGTGCGAACGCCCGATGGTGAGCGGCGAGCCGTCGATTTCGATCGTCCGCTCCGCGCCGGCCCGATCGACGACGCGGAGTACGGCCAGCGGCCCGGGGACGATCGGGCGCCGGTAGACCATCGTGCGCGCGAGGTCGCCGCCGCGATCGTTCGGATCCTCGACGTCCTGGCCCTCGACGCCGTCCGCCACGGCCGGCGATCCCGGCGCGAGCGGCGAACCGGAAGCAGCCGGATCGGACCGCTCGGCCCCGGGCTGTCGGTCCGGCAGCGCGCCCGCCACGCCCGCGGCGCCCGAGCGCGCCCGCGCGAAGCCGGTCTCGACCTCGATCGAGCCGAGCTCGACCGAAGGATCCGCGGCGATCGTCACCGACGGGCGGTCGAGGACCTGGAAGGCATGCGCCCGCGCGAACGCAAGCGTGCTGTCCGCGAGCCGTGCCGCCACGCCGGCGGGCCCGCCGTCGGCCGCGAGCCCGGCGACGTCGTCGGGATGCAGGCGAAGCCGGTACCGGTCGGGCACGACCGGCCGGTCCGCGCCCGGGACTCGCCCAAGCTCCATGGCGCGCTCGATCCGACGCTGGAGCTGCACCGGGCGCACGCGGGTGCGGAAGACGCGGGCGGTCGTACGCTCGAAGAGACGTTCGAGAAACCGTTCGAGCTCGGCGAGCGCGGACATCGGGGGCCGGGAGTCTACCAGAGCGATTCCGGATGCCTGCCCGCCCGCACCTGCGGCGGCCGGCGGGCAGCCTGGGGTGACCTTCTGCGCAATGAGGCATGTACCTCAGTTCCGGGGGTCCCAGGACCCCGGGGATATACTCTCGCCTCGCTCGCGCAGCGCGCGCCCGAGCCTGTCCATCGCGTCGCCGGGGGCCATATGCCCGAAATCCTCACCGAGTCGTTCTGCGAACGGTGCGGTACCCGCTACACCTTCGAATCCGCCGCGCCGAAGCGTCGGCCGCTGGGGCGTGTGCGGACGTTGTCGAAGGGCCTGCGCAACTTCGTGCTCTCCGACGAGACGTCGTTCGCGGAGGCGATGGCGGACGCCCGGATCGATGAGGAGCGCGAGGCGAGCGCGCAGCAGCTGGACGCCTTCCACAAGACGTTCAACTTCTGCATGTCCTGCCGGCAGTACACGTGCAGCAACTGCTGGAACGAGCATGACGGCCGCTGCCTGAGCTGCGC
>DASSPX010000043.1:0-2089 GCA_035699445.1 Candidatus Limnocylindrales bacterium
GAGCGCGGTGAGGGAACCCGGTGCAAGTCCGGGACGGTCCCGCCGCTGTGAGGGGAGATGCCTCTCCCGCCACGACGCCACTGGCCCGCGCGGCCGGGAAGGCGGTGGGAGAGGGGCGCCCCGAGTCAGAAGACCTGCCGCTCTCACAACGCCTCGACGCCCTCGCGGAAGGGAGAAGGAGATGCACCCATGGCACGACGTTTCGCCCTCGCGGCGCTCCTGAGCGTCCTCGCGGTCACGCTGCCGTCGACCGCCCTCGCGACCCCGGGCCGCACGGCCGCGGCGCCGTTCCCGGCCACGATCACCGTCTCGAACGGCAAGGTGACGGTCTCCAAGCGACCGGCCCGGATCGTCTCGCTGTCCGCGACCGCGACCGAGACGCTGTTCGCGATCGGCGCCGGCAGGCAGGTGGTCGCGGTCGACGAGCGCTCGGACTACCCGAAGGCCGCCCCGCGCACCACGCTCTCCGGCTTCACGCCGAACGTCGAGGCGATCGCGGGCTACAGGCCGGACCTCGTCGTGATCTCGTACGACCCCAAGGGGCTCTCGGAGGCGCTCCGCAGTCTCGGGATCCCCGTCGTGCACCAGGACGCGGCGGCGACGCTGGCCGGCGCCTACCAGCAGATCCGGCAGCTCGGCAAGGTCACCGGGCATGGAGCGGAGGCCGCGCGGCTGGTGCTTCGGATGAAGCAGCGGATCGGCGCGATCGTCGCCAAGAACCGCCCGAAGGTCACCGGCGCGACGGTGTACCACGAGCTCGACCCGACGCTCTACACCCTCACGTCGAACACGTTCGTCGGCCGCGTCTACGCCATGTTCGGCCTGCGGAACATCGCCGACGCGGCGAGGGGCGGCACGGAGTACCCGCAGCTCTCGCCCGAGTACGTGGTCGCTGCCGACCCGGGCCTGATCGTGCTCGCGGACACCGTGTGCTGCGGCCAGAGTGCGCAGACGGTCGCCGGACGACCGGGCTGGGCCCGCATCTCGGCCGTGCGGACGGGCTCGGTGCTCCGGATCGACGACTCGATCGCCTCGCGCTGGGGGCCGCGCCTCGTCAACCTCGTCCGGGCGGTCGGGACGGCGCTCGACCGCCTCGGTCGGCAGTAGGGGCGGTGGAGGCAGCCGCCGCACCCGCGCGTGCGATCCGCGTCCGCGGGGTGACGCCCCGCTGGGCGCTCGCGGCGCTCGGCTTCCTCGTGGTCGCGATCGCGGTCGGCGTCGTCGCCGGCCCGGTCGACATCGGGATCGCCGCGGTGCTGCGCTCGCTCGGCGAGAAGCTCGGGATCCCCGGTGTCACCTCGTCGCTGGACGCGACGCAGGAGACGATCCTGTGGGATCTCCGTGTGCCGCGCGTCCTGCTCGCGGCGCTCGTCGGCGGGATGCTCGCGGTCGCCGGTGCGACGTACCAGGGGGTGTTCCACAACCCGCTCGCCGACCCGTACCTGCTCGGCGTCGCTGCGGGAGCAGGGCTCGGCGCAACGCTCGCCATCGCGTACCTCCCGGATGCCCTCGCGGGCCGAGAGGTGCTGCCGTTCGCGGCGTTCGCGGGCGCGGCAGTCGCGGTCGTGCTCGCCTACGGGATCGGGCGTGCGGCGGGTCGCGAGCGAGACTCCGCGACGCTCGTCCTCGCGGGCGTGACGGTGGCGAGCTTCTTCACGGCGCTCCAGACATTCGTCCAGCAGCAGAACACCGAGACGCTGCAGGAGGTCACCTCGTGGATCCTCGGAAGCCTTCCCAACACCGGGTGGAGCGACGTCGTCGCGCTCGCGCCGTACGTCCTCGCCGCCACGGCCGTGATCGTCGCCATGCGCCGCGTCGTCGACGTGCTGAGCCTCGGTGACCTCGAGGCGGCGGCCCTCGGGGTGGACGTGCGACGCACGCGGCTCGTGCTGATCGCCGCCGCGACGATCGGCACCGCGGCGGCGGTGGCCGTCTGCGGGCTGATCGCATTCGTCGGGATCATCGTCCCGCACGCCATCCGGCTGGTCGTGGGCACGTCCTACCGCGGCCTGCTGCCGCTCTCGTTCGTCGTCGGCGGCGGGTTCCTGATCCTCGCCGACGTCGTCGCGCGAACGGCGCTCTCCCCCGC
>DASSPX010000044.1:0-4364 GCA_035699445.1 Candidatus Limnocylindrales bacterium
GTCGCCGCGCGCGAGAGCGGCGGCCCGTTCCGCTCGCTCGCCGACTTCTGCTCGCGGATCGACCTCCGGCTCGCGAACCGGAAGGTGCTCGAGTCGCTGGCGCGCGTGGGGGCGCTCAACGCGTTCGGCCACCCCGCCCAGATCCTCCTCGGGCTCGACGATGCGCTCGCCGCGGGCCAGGCCTCGCAGCGCGATCGCGTCACCGGCCAGACGTCGCTGTTCGACATGGGCGCCGACGAGGGCCAGGTGCTCGAGCGGCCGCTGCCGGTCACGCCCGAGACGCCGGTGCGCGAGCGGCTGCGCTGGGAGAAGGAGCTGCTCGGGCTGTACCTGTCGGCCCACCCGATGGGCGAGGTGGCGGAGCAGGTGGTCGGCTACGTGAACGCGTACTCGGGCGACCTCAAGGACGAGACCCTCGACGGGCAGCGCGTCGTCGTCGGCGGGATCGTCACCGGCGTCCGCTCGGTCATCACCCGCTCGAAGTCCACGATGGCCGTTGCCACGCTCGAGGATCTCCAGGGCACGATCGAGGTGGTCGTCTTCCCGAAGACGTACGAGCAGACGGCCGGCATCTGGCGCGAGGGCTCGATCCTGCTCGTCGCGGGGCGCGTCGACCACCGGGGCGAGGAGGCGTCGATCCTCGCGGACAGCGTGTGGGACTGGGACGAGGCCGCGGCGCGTGGCCCGGAGGCGTTCGCGCGCGAGGTCGGACAGCTCGACCGGCGCCGGCGATCGGGGCCGCCGGGTGGGTCCGGCGGCGCAGGCCGGGAGGGCGGCGGTCGGAACGGGTTCGACCGGCGCCAGGCGCCCGCACCGGCCGCGGCCATCGGGATTGCGGTCGGACCGGGCGCGGCTCCCGGGCCGGCCATGCCGCCGAGCGGCAACGTCACGCCCCTGCGAGCTCCCGACGGGTCACTCGACGTCCCCGTCCGCGGATCGGACGGAGCGAGCCTGCCGCCGCTCGCGCCCGGCGAGCCGGTCCCCACGTACGTCGAGCCGCCGGGCGCAAGCGCGCTCCACGCCGACGAGCACGAGGAGCCGCCGCTCCCTGACGAGGCGCGGGCGCGTGCGGTCACTGCTGCACAGGAGCCCAGCCGGCCGCTCGAAGCCTCCCCCGGCCAGGTGCTGCACGTGCGGTTCGCGCGCGGCGCCGGCCAGGACCGCGTCGTGTCGGCGATGCAGTCCTTCCGCGCGCTGCTGCGCGAGCGGCCCGGTTCCACGCGGGTGGTCGTGCACGTGCCGGCGCCCGGCGGATCGGCATTGCCGATGGAGCTCCGCGGCGTCGCGTATGACACGGAGCTGCTCGCAGAGGTCCGGCGGCGCCTGGGCGAGGGCGTGGTGGAGCTCGCGCTCCAGTAGCGGCGGTGCCGGTGGCGGCCGGTCAGCCGGCCCTGCCGGCCGCCGCACGCACGGCCCGGACCGCGGACAGCTGATCGTGGAATGCCTCGCGCACGGCGTTGAGGTCGGGTCGCGCGATGTCGAGCTCGTCCGCGAGCCGGTTCACGAGCCACGCCTCGTCGGCGTTGATCTCGTCGTTGGCGGCCGCGACGATGAAGCAGCACCGGAGCAGGGCGAGGCGCTGCTCCGGCGTCGAGATCGCCTTGAACTCCCGGGCGACGAGCCAGTCCTCCGTCGCGCCCTCGTGCGTGGTCTGCAGGCGCGCGAGCTCGACGACGATCGCCGCCGAATCCGCGTCGAGGCCGCCGATGTCCTGCACCAGCCGACGCATCACGTCCGCCTCGGCCTCGGTGATCGACAGGTCGGCGTTCGCCGCCCGCCCGAGCAGGTAGGCCTCCGCGGCGATCCTGCGCGCGTCCACCGGCGGCAGGCTCTGGAGCCGCCCGGCGATGCGCCGGACGCTGACCGTCTCGCCGGGATCGACGGCCGGCAGCGGCGCCGTCGGGGTCACGGGCAGATCTGGCGACTCGGGGCGGTCGAGCCCGAGCACGCGACGGAGGAAGCTCACCGGGACCTCGTTCGTGCGGGGGAGAGGGGTCGAGTCTAGCCCGCGCGCTCTCGCCGGCCCCGGGTCACACGCTGCACGGGTCAGGCTCGTTCGGCACGAGCCAGCGGACGATCAGCCCGCGCTCCACGCCCGTCCGATCGCGGAAGCGGGTCAGCTGATTCGCGGCCTCGAGCGACGGGCGGATGGCCTCGAGCGTCTCACCCTCGACGATGACGCAGCGTGCCCCGCCGACGCCCGGGAAGGCGATACCGGTCTCCGCAAACGTCCCGTCGAGCGGCCATGCGACCACCTGGCCCGCAAAGGCCGGATCGATCGTCGGCTCCGTCACGAGGATGGCCGCTCGCCGGGCGACGTACGGCTGTTCGGTGCCGACCGCGGAGCCCAGCCATCCGCCGAGGTCGAACAAGGCGTTCCAGATCGTGGCGAATGCCTCGGGCGTTCCCGGCGGCGGCACGCACGGCGGCGCGATGCACTGGATGACGCGCGACGGGTCGCCCGTGACCTCGCGCGAGGCGCCGTCGAGGGACACGAGGATGTGCGCGAGGGGAGCGCCGGGCGGCATGCGCTCCGTGAAGTCGGTCCGCTCCCCGAGCAGCCCCGCGGCCTCCATCTCGGCCACGATGCGGGCCATGCCGGCTTCCGTGATCGGGCGGGCGATGAGCGGCGTGACGAGCGGGCCCGGATAGATGGCCGGGACGGCACCCGGGGTGATCGCCTGCCCGTCCGTGATCGCCAGCATCGGACCGCCCGCGAACGAGGCGTCGGGCGGCAGGGCCTGGGTCGTCCACGCGCGGAGCTCGAAGGCGGCCGCGGGCGGCGACGATGGACCGGCGTCACCGCTGCCGGTGCAGGCGGCCAGGGCGACCGCAAGGGCGGCGACGAGGGTGACGGATCGCATGCGTCGAGCTCCCGGAGAATGAACAGCCAGCCCGGAGACGTTCGCAGGGACTCGCCGGTGCCGCGAATCCTCGTTCAGCGCCGCCAGCCGGAGTCGCCGATACGCTGCGGTCATGCTCGACGCTCCCGATCGCCTGCTCCGCCTCCCGGGCGTGCGAAACCTCCGAGACGTCGGCGGCTACCCCGCGGCGGGTGGCCGCCGGGTCCGCTGGCGGACGCTGTTCCGGACCGACGCCTTCGACCTGCTCCCGGTCGCCTCACAGACCCACCTCATCGATCTCGGCCTGCGCACCGTCATCGATCTGCGCTGGCCGCACGAGCTCGATGAGGCGCCGAACGTCTTTCGCTCGGATGCCCGGGTGCGCTACCGGAGCATCCCGCTGCTGGAGGACGATCCCACGCCGCGCATCGGGCTGGCGGGAACGTACCGGCACATCTTCGATGAGCGGGGCGCCCAGCTCGCCGAGGTCGTGCGCGAGCTCCTCCGCGAGGACGGAACGCCGGCGGTCATCGGCTGTGCGGCGGGCAAGGACCGGACCGGCGTCGCGATCGCACTCGTGCTCGACGCCGTCGGCGTGCCGAGGGATGTCATCGTCGCGGACTACGCGCTGTCCGCGCCGATCTACGCCGGTCCCGTCGACGTCGAGGGCCTCGACGGTTGGCGCGCGGCGCCGGTCATCGTGGAGTGCCCGCCGGAGTACATGGCCGACGCGCTCGAGCATCTCGAGCGTCGGCACGGCGGGGCGGCCGCCCTGCTCGACCGCCACGGCATCGGTGCCGCGGATCTGGATGCCCTCCGCGAGCGCCTGACGGAGCCCGCGGACTGAGGTCGACGCCCGCGACCGAGCGAGGGTCGCGCGACCCCATCGGGCGTCGCGGGCGCCCCGAAACGTGGTTTCAACGGCTCGGCGCGCTTCGAACGAGCCCGTGCGACTCCGGATCGGGCACGGTGGCTGCCGGGAGGTTGCCGAACATGCCCACGACCACACGATCGAAGAAGCGCGCGCAGCCGCGGGATGCCAGCGGGCGATTCGTGCGTCGCACCCGGTCGACCACGTCCACATCCCGGGCGGGAACCCGGCGCGCCGCGACGGCCACGAACGCCGCGGCGGGGTCACCGGTTCCGGCTGGCGGCATCGCGCGACGGGTCGCACCGCTTGCGTTCGCCGTGCCCGTCGTTCTGGGCGCCGGGGCCGCGATCGTCGCGACGGTCCAGCGCGCTCGATCCGGCCGGTAGACGCCGCTCAGTAACGGGCGGCGTCGCTCCTGGTCGCGTGCTCCCGGCGGCTGCCGCCAGCCCGGGCGGCCCGCCTATTCGTCGTACGCGCCCTCGCGCACGATCTGCGTCGCCTGATCCGGGCTCATGTCGGGGTGGACCTCGACGATGTGCTGACGAACCTTCTCGATCAGCTGCTCGTCATTCTCGGCCGTCGCATGCATGTCCTCATGGGCGGGATGGACACAATCGAGCGCGCGCATCGGACACCTCCCGTTGCTCTGC
>DASSPX010000045.1:0-19307 GCA_035699445.1 Candidatus Limnocylindrales bacterium
GCAGTGAGTTCGCGGCGCCGTTGAGCGCGATCGACCACGCGAACGTGGCGACGACGAGGGCCTGGCGAATTCGGTCGGAGGTCATGGCTCGGGTCGGCTCCGGTCTTCGGGAGAAGTGTGCGGTGCTGGGGTCACGGTGGAGGTGGCGGTGCCGTGGAGGTGCGCCGGCCCGATCGGAGGGTGCGACCGGGCCGGCGCGAGGCGACGGAGGGTCAGTCCGTCGGCGGGAGGAGGGTCAGTCGGCGGGCGGGAGGAGGACGTCGTTGACGACGTGGATGACGCCGTTCGAGGCGGCGATGTCGAGCATCGAGAGCTCGAGCTGCGCGTTCGCGATGTACGGGATGTTCACCTCGGCGACATCGCCGTTGAGCATCCGGATCTGGTCGCTCGCCACGACGTCGCCGGACCAGCGCTCGCCGCGCGCGACGTGGAACAGGAGCACGTCGAGCAGGAACGCGTCGTCGAGCGTCCCGACGTTGGCGGGCGTGACGCCGATCTCCGCGAACGCGGCATCGGTGGGCGCGAAGACGGTGAGCTTGCCGCGGGCGGACAGGAGCCCGGCGGCGTCGGCCTCGAGGACTGCGGCCACGAGCGTCTCGAACTCGCCGTCGTTCGGGTTGGCGAGGTCGCCCGCGAGGCTGACGGCGATGTCGACGATCGTCGAGCCCGACGGATCGGGCTGCTTCGCGAGCACGGGGCCGGCGACGAGGCCGGTGGCGAGGGCTCCGGCGAGGAGCGCGGGAACGATGCGGCGCATGGGTGGTTCCTCCGGGATTGGGGTTCGTCTCGGGTTCGGCGTTCCGTTCGACGGACCGCGCCGCGCGGATGGGTGAGGCCTCGGAGCCGGCACCGTCGCCGCCGTACCATGGAGCGATGCCCGTCCGAGTCGTGGCCGCGATCTTCATCGGCCAGTCGCCGCGCGAGGACCTCGTCGAGGAGCTCGCCGCGCTGCTGCCCGAGGACGTGGAGTTGCGCCAGGTGGGCGCGCTCGACCCGGTGGAGCCGGAGCAGATCCCGCCGCTCGCCCCGGATGCCGCCTACCCGCTCACGACCCAGCTCGAGGACACGACCCCGGTCATCGTCGATGAGCGCTGGATCACGCCGTACCTCCAGAGCGCGGTGGATCGGGCGCACACCGAGGGCGCCGGGCTGGGCGTGATCCTGTGTGCCGCGCCCTTCGCGTCGGTGCGCTCGACGATGCCGCTCGTCCGGCCGTTCGAGGTCGCGCGCGAGCACGTCGCGCGGCTCGGGGCGCGGCGGCTGCTCGTCGTCGTGCCGGCGGGCGACCAGGTCGAGGCCGCGCGGGCGAAGTGGTCGGCGACGGGGGCGTCGGTGGAGGTGCTCGTGGCGCGGCTGGCGGAGGGGGTCGAGCCGGTCGTCGAGGCGGCGGCGGAGTCGGAGGTCGATGCCGTCGTGCTCGACTTCGTGGGCCATCCGCCGGACGTCGTGCTCGAGCTGGAGGACGCGCTCGAGGCCGAGACGGACGCGCATCTCGTCGATCTCGGGCGGGTGGCCGCGCAGCGGGTGGCGGATCTCGCGGCGGAGGATCCCGCGTCCGGCGGATCGGGCGGATGAGGGCACCGGCGGCTGCGGCGGTCCTCGAGGGCGTCTGGAACATCGTCCCCACGCCGTTCCTCCCCGACGGCTCGCTCGACGAGGCGTCGCTCCCGCGACTGGTCGAGTTCGTGCGCGGGACGGGGGTCGACGGGCTGACGATCCTGGGCGTGCTGGGGGAGGCGGCGCGCCTCACCGACTCGGAACGATCCCGCGTCATCGCGGGGATCCACCAGGCGGCCGGGAAGTCGATCCCGGTGTGCGTCGGGGTCTCGCACGCGTCGACAGCGGGGGCCGTGGCGTTCGCCCGGGAGGCCGAGGCCGCGGGTGCCCACTCGGTGATGCTCGCCCCGCCGCCGCTCCCCCGCCCGAACGAGGCCGCGCTCCGCCGCCACTACCTCTCGGTCGCGGAGGCGATCTCGATCCCGATCGTCGTCCAGGACCACCCCGCGAGCTCGGGCGTCCTGATGTCCGTGGAGTTCCTGGCTTCGCTGTTCGCGGAGGCGCCCGCGTGTGCCGTGGTGAAGCTCGAGGAGGAGCCGTCGCCGCCGAAGGTCGGGCGGCTCGTGGCCGCCGCGCCGGGGCTGCGCGTCGTCGGGGGGCTGGGCGGCGGGATGCTCATCGAGGAGCTGCGCCGCGGCAGCCACGGGACGATGACGGGGTTCGGGTTCCCGGAGGTCCTCGTCGCGATCGTGCGCCGGTGGCGTGACGGCGACGAGGCGGGCGCGGCGGCGATCTTCGACCGGTTCGCCTCGCTCATCCGCTTCGAGAACCAGCCGCTCGTGAATCTCGGCATCCGGAAGGCGATCTACGCCCGGCGCGGCGCGATCGCGCATCCGACCGTGCGGGCGCCCGGTGGGCCGCCCGACGAGGGCACGCTCGCCGACCTCGACTGGCTGCTCCGCCGTCTCGACCTGCCGGCGTCGCTGTCATCGCTCGAGTCGCTCGCCGCCTCCCCAGCCTGAGCGGGCTCGCGTGGACGTCGAGCTGCTGATCCGCGGCGGCACCGTCGTCACCGCCGACGGGTCGACGCGGGCAGCGATCGCGATCGACGGCGGACGGATCGTCGCGATCGTCCCGGTGGGCGACCTGGAGCCCGTCGCCGCACGGGTGGTCGACGCGACCCACCTCCACGTCCTGCCCGGCGTAATCGACACGCACACGCATGCCCGCGATCCCTCCGTCGCCGAGCGCGAGGACTTCGGGTCCGCGACGGCCGCGGCGGCCGCGGGCGGGATCACGACGATCCTCGAGATGCCGATCTCCACGCCGTCGGTCCACGCCGCGACCGTGCTGCGACAGCGGGCGTCGATCGTCGGGCCGAAGGCGTTCGTGGACTTCGGGCTGTACGGCGGCGCGGCGGCGGACAACGTCGAGTCGATCGCGGGCCTGGCAGCCGCGGGTGCCGTCGGCTTCAAGACGTTCCGCACGCCACGCCCGGCCGGCCGCGAGCGGGAGTTCATCGGGCTCGTCGCCACCGATGCGGCCGACTACTTCACGGCGATGCGCGCCGTCGCGGAGACCGGGCTGGTCGGCGCGGTGCACGCGGAGGACACGCAGCTGCTCGCGGCGCGGGAGCTGATGCTTCGCGGCGGTGGCGTGGCCGGCCCGCGATCCCACCTGCGATGGCGCCCGCCGGTGGTCGAGCGGGCGTCGGTCGCGCAATCGCTCGAGCTGGCGGCGGCTGCCGGGGCCCGCGTCCAGATCGCCCACGCATCGGATGCCCACGTCGTCGATCTGGTCACTCGCGCTCGGGCCGACGGCGTCCGGGCGACCGTCGAGACCTGCCCCCACTACCTGTTCCTCGACGAGACCGCGCTCGATCGGCACGGGCCGTTCGCGAAGATCAACCCGCCGCTGCGGAGCCCGGAGGCGGTCGGGCTTCTGTGGGAGCGGGTGATCGGCGGCGAGGTCGACGTGATCGGGAGCGACCACTCCCCGTTCCTCGTCGAGGAGAAGGCCCCCTTCGCCGACGACATGTGGCGGGCGATGCCCGGCGCCCCCGGCCTCGAGGCGCTGCTGCCGCTGATGCTGACCGCGGCCGTCGAGGGGCGGTTGTCGCTCGAGCAGGTGGTTCGGCTGACCGCGGCGAACGCCGCTCGGATCTTCGACCTGGGCGCGAAGGGATCGCTCGCCGTGGGCGCCGACGCCGACGTCGCCCTCGTCCAGCTCGGCGGGCCGTGGCGGATCGACACCTCGACGTGGCTCACCCGGTCGCGCGGCACCGCCGCAATCTGGGACGGCCGCGAGGTGCGGGCGCGCGTCCTCGGCACGTGGGTGCGCGGGCGCCAGGTGTGGGATGCCGTGGACGGGATCGTCGGCGAGCCGGGCTGGGGGCGGCTGGTCAAGCCGGGGGCGTAACACACGGGCCCTTCGGGCGTCATGCGTTGCGGAGGGGAACGTGAGACTGCCAGCCTTCTTTACCTCGATGGCGTTTGTTGCTGCCGCGGCGGTCGCGATCGCCGGATGCCAAAGCGAGGCCGCCACGCGCGTTGCACGCGGTCAGGAGCTGCTCGATCAGGGGGATGCGTCGGCAGCGGTTCGCGAGTTCGACGCGGCGCTGGCGGCGGACCCCGAGCTCGTCGACGCGTACGGAGGCCGTGCGGCCGCTCGATACGAGATCTACGACTACGACGGTGCGCTCGCCGACTTCGAGCGCTATCTGATGGCGCAGCCGGACGACGTCGAGGCGCTCGCCTTCCGTGGCGAGATCCTGGTCCGGTTCGGACGGCTCGACGAGGCGGAGCGCGACCTGACCCGCGCACTGGAGCTGGATCCCTCCGCGTCCACCGCGTACGTCTCGATGGGCAACCTCCGCGCTGCGCAGGGCGACTGGGAGCGGGCGATCGAGGCATACGACCGCGCGCTCGAGATTGCGCCGGAGGCGGTGGATGCCCTCGTCAACCGCGGAAACGCCAGCGATCGGGCTGGAGACGTCGAGCTGGCCATGGCCGACTACGAACGTGCGCTCGAGATCGAGCCCGACTCGGCGTTCGCCCTGCGCGAGCGAGCGGTTGCCCTGCTGTCGCAGGGCAGGCCGGACGAGGCGATCGAGGATCTCGACCGGGCGATCGAGCTTGACCCCGTCTATCCCCGTGCGTACTCGAACCGGGCGAGTGGGCGGCTCGAGCTCGGAGATGTATCGGGCGCGTTCGCCGACGCATCACGGGGTGTCGAGCTCGAGCCGGACTGGGCGTATGCGCACCTCGTCCTCGGACTCGTGCTCGAGCAGCAGGGAGAGCTGGATCTCGCAATCGAGGCGCTCGAACGGGCGGTCGAGCTGGACGACGCGCTCTTCGACGGCCGGCTCCAGCTGGGGCGCCTCCTGGTCACGCGGGGTGAAGAGGAGGCCAGCGAGACCGATCTGCGGGCCGGGCTGGATCAGCTCGACGCGGCGCGCAGCATCAACGATGCGGACGTGCGTGTGCAGCTGTTCCGTGGCATCGCGCTTCTGGACCTGGGCGAAATGGAGGAGGGCCGGGCGGCGCTCCTGGATGCCCGGGAACGGGCGAGCGAGCCGGAGATGAGACAGCTCGTCGACGAGATCCTCGCCGCGCTCGAGGAGGGAGCGCGCGGCAGGCCTGCGTAGGGAGCCTTCGCCGCGTCGGCCGGAGAGGAAACTACGGGGTGCCCGGGTATACCTGAGAGGACTAGGCGGGTACGTTGCGCAGGCCGCGTGGCGCCGCGGTGGCCCGTGGCCCTCACGCGCATACCCAGGAGGTATCGCGACGCCGGCAGCGGCCGTTCTGCCGGGGTCAGGGCCGCGATTGTGCGAGGTCAGTGCCGGAATCCCGCTCGGGTAAACCTGTCAGGTATGCGCGGGAGGCGGCGGGAGCGGCGGAAGAGCGGCAGCCAGCCGAGCTACGGCAGCGCCCGGATCATCCCTCCGTCGACTGGCACGATCGCCCCCGTGACGTAGCTCGCCGCGGGCGACAGCAGGAACGCCCCCACGCGCCCGACCTCGTCGGGATCGCCATACCGGCCGAGGGGAATCCGCGCCCGGGTCGCCCGCTCGATCTCCTCCACGCTCGTGCCCGCGCGCCGGGCACGGTCCGCGTCGAGCCATCGGATCCGGTCGGTCGCGACCCGCCCGGGCGCGATCCCGTTGATCCGCACGGGGGCGATCTCCGCGACCACCGACTTGATCAGCCCCGCCAGCCCGGGTCGGAGCACGTTCGAGGTGGTCAGGGCCGGGATCGGCTCGCGAACGGACGATGACAGGACGATCAGCACGGCGGGACCCTCGCCGTCCCGGAGGTGCGGGAGCGCCGTGCGCAGGAGTCGGAGCGCGGACAGGAGCGTGCCGGAGATGGCGATCTCCCACTCGGCCTCCCCGACGGCCTCGAACTCGCCGCTGGGCGGCCCGCCGGAGTTGATCACGAGCAGATCCAGCCCGCCGAACGCCCCCACCGCCGCCTCGACCGCCGCGGCAGGTCCGTCCACGGTCGCCAGGTCCACGACGACTGGCAGTCCGCCGAGCTGCTCGGCTTCGGCTTCGACACGCTCGGTCGTCCGACCGATGAGCGCGACCCGCGCGCCCTCGGCGACGAGCGCCCGTGCGATCCCGCCGCCCAGCCCGGAACCACCGCCGCCGACCAGCGCGCGACGTCCCGTCAGTCCAAGGTCCATCCCGTCCTCCGATCGTTGAGCGGGAGGGTAGCCGTGCGCGGGTCAGGCGTCGGGTCGGAGGGATCCGAACCACGCCAGCGCGCGCTCGCGCGCCGCGGCGTGATCGACGATCGGTGCCGGGTAGTCGATCCCGATCCGGCACCGAGCCTCGGCCTGCTCCTCGCCCGTCATCGTCCAGGGAGCATGCACCCGCGCGGAGGGAACCATCGCGAGCTCCGGCACCCAGCGCCGAACGTAACCGCCGTCGGCGTCGAAGCGCCGACCCTGGGTCACGGGGTTGAACACACGGAACCACGGCTGCGCGTCAACGCCGGTCGAGGCGGCCCACTGCCACCCACCCAGGTTCGAGGCCGGGTCGCCGTCGAGCAGGTGGCGCATGAAGTGGGCTTCGCCCACGCGCCAGTCGATGAGCAGGTCCTTCGCGAGGAAGCTCGCGACGACCATCCGGGCCCGGTTGTGCATCCAGCCGGTGGCCGCCAGCTGGCGCATGCCGGCATCGACGATCGGGTAGCCGGTCCTCCCCTGCCGCCAGGCCTCGGCCGGCCCGTCGAAACCCGGCGCGACGGCCGAGTCCCCCAGCTGTCCGCCCGGCCACCTCGCACCGGCGAACCGGGTCCGGGCTGCCGCCCGAGCCGCCTCCGGCCGATGCCAGAGGAGGTGCGCGTAGAAGTCACGCCATGCCAGCTGCGAGAGAAAGCGCAGCGCGCCGCGCGACTCCCCGCGCATCCGGACCTGCTGCACGACCTCGGCCGGCGAGAGCAGTCCGAAGCGCAGGTCGACGCCGAGCCGCGACGTGCCCGACGGATCGCCGAGCTCGTTGCGTCGCTCGTCGTACGCAGCGAGACCCGAATCGAGCCAGTGGGTCAGGCGAGTCCGGGCTGCCCCCTCACCGGGCTCGGGCAGGCGCGACGGATCCGCGGTCGGCGGTTCGAGGCGCAGACGGGCCACCGCCGGGATCGCCAGCACGCCGCCGGCCAGGGGATCGACGGCCTGCGCGGCGGCCCCGGAGCCGGTCATCACGGCCGGGATTCTGTCCGGTGCCGGCAGCACGACCCGCACCGCCTCGCGCTCCCATCGCCGGAGGAACGGCGTGAACACCGCGGGTGTCCCGCCACCGGCACGATCCAGCACCTCCGGCTCATGCACGACGAGGCCGGCCCGGGCATGGAACCCGACCCCGGCCGCACCCAGGGCCTCGGCAACCGCCAGATCGCGCCGGCGACCGTACGGGGCGAGATCTCGGCTGACCCACACGTCGGACGCGCCGACGTCACGGGCAAAGGCGGGCACCACCTCCGCTGGGGAGCCGACGCCGAGGTGGAGCGTGGCGCCGCGCTCCCGGAGCGTGGCCGCGAGTGCGTCCACCGCGCGAAGCAGGAACCACACCCGGTTCGACGAAGCGAACCGCCCCCGCAGCAGCGACGGATCGAGCACGAACAACGGCGCGACGGCTCCCCGTGCGAGGGCTCCTGCCAGCGCAGGGTGGTCGTGCACGCGCAGGTCGCGCCTGAACCAGACGACCTGGCGAACGCTCTCCGTCAAGCGGTCCGGCCCGCGAGGCCGCGGACGACGGCGACAGCGTCTTCGAGCGCCGGCGGCAGCAGCACGGCTCCCCTGCCGTCCGTGACCTCGGGCGCGTGCGGCCCGCCGAGGACGACCGAGGGAGGCTCATCCATCCGGCCCAGCGCCGCCACGACCCCCGTGGCCGGCGCAACGTCGGAGGCCCCGATCGCACCCACGACGGCGACGCGCGCGCCGGTCGTCCGGACCGCCGTCAGCCACGACTCGAGCGGCACGTTCGGCCCGAGGTAGACGACGCTGATGCCGGCTCGCCGTGCCGCCGTCGCAAAGGCGAGCGCCCCGATGTCGTGCTGCGCGCCGGGGGGCAGGCCGACCACGATCGGGCCCTGGCCGCCCGTCACGGCGGCGGCGTCGAAGAAGTGGGCAATGCGGCGCCGGATCGTCTCGCTCGCCGCATGTTCCATGCCCGGATCGAGCTGCCCCGTCGTCCACGCCGCTCCGATCGCCCGCAAGGCCGGGAACACCGCGTGCTCGACGGCGGCCTCGAAGCGCTCGGCCGCGAACCACTCGTCGAGCATGCGCTCCATGGCGGGCAGGTCCAGGCGACTGGCTGCATCGACGAATGCGGACGGGTCCAACGGGCCGTCGACCTCCGAAGCCGAACCTGCCACGTCCGGGTAGGGCAGGAACCCGCCAACCAGTCCCGTGATGTCGATCCCGGAGCGCAGCTCAACCGCGGCCTGGCCGGGTCGTAGCCCCCGCCGCTCCACGAGGTGGCGCATCGCGGTGAGGCGCGCGATCGCCTGGTCGTCGTACAGGCGATAGCCCGCGGCGGTGCGGGCGGGCTCGACGACGCCGTAGCGGCGCTCCCAGGCGCGAACGGTCGCAACCGGCAGCCCGCTTCGCTGCGCGGCCTGCTTGATCGTGTACATAGTTTGTCCAAGATATCACGGGACAGACGTTTGACAAGACGGTCCAGCCGCTCCTATAGTCCGTGTCCGAACCCTGAACAAAGGGTGAACAGACTCGCACGAGGAGAAACGATCGGTGGTCCGCCATCCCTCTCGACTTGCCCGGCTGCTGGCCGCGGGCGTGCTGACCCTCTCCGTGGTCGGAACCGCCAGCGCCTCCAACCACGCGATGGTCCGCGTCCTGCATGCGTCGCCGGACGCGCCGGCGGTCGACGTGTACCTCGACGACACCCCGGTCCAGGCACTCACCAACGTCCCGTTCGGGACGGTCTCCGGCTACCTCGAGGTCCCGGCGGGCGCCCACAACGTCAAGGTGTACGCGACCGGCGACACGACGACCCCGGTGATCGACGCCGACGTCACCCTCGCGGCCGGCGCGATGTACACCGTGGCCGCGACCAACGCGCTCGCCTCGATCGAGGCGCAGGTCATCGTCGATGCGCCCGCTGCGAGCTGTGACGGTGCGCAGGTGCGCGTCGTCCATCTCAGCGCGGACGCACCCGCAGTCGACGTCGCCACGGCCGGCGCCGCTCCGGCGGACGCGGTCGTGAAGTCGCTCGAGTATCCCGACCCCACCGGCTATCTCACGCTTCCGGCGGGCTCGTACGACCTCGACGTCCGACTGGCGGGCACGACGACCGTCGCGCTTGCCATCCCGGACGTCGCCCTGGCCGCGTGCACGAGCTACAGCGTGTTCGCGGTCGGATCGGCTGCCACACCGGCCGTGGGCGGCAATGCGCTGCAGGTCGTCCTCGCCGTCGACGCGACGGTCGAGGCTGCCCAGGGTGCGGGGACGACCCCGCCGCCAACCGACAGCGCGCCGACGACTGGCGTGCCCTCGGGCAGCGAGCCGTCAGCGACGGGACCCGGTCTGCCGTTCGCGGCCCTGGCCGCGCTCGGTGGAGTCGTCCTGATCGCCGCCAGCCTCCGGTCCGCGCCTGTCCGGCGCGGGCGCGACTGACGTCGAGCCCAACGCTCATGGCGTTCTCACAGCTCGTTGACGAGACCCTCGAGGCGGCCGTGCTCCCGAGCTTCTCGCGCATCGGGTACGCGGTCCGTCGCCGCCTCTTCGACTGGGAACGCCCCGGACCGTCCGTCCTCGCCGGGCGGACGGTCCTGCTGACCGGTCCCACCTCGGGACTTGGCCGTGCAGCCGTCGACGCATTCGCCGCCCTCGGCGCCCGGGTCGTTCTCGTCGGGCGGAGCGCCCAGCGGCTTGGTTCGGTTCGTGACGAGCTGGTTGCCGTTCACGGCGAGGACCGCTTTCCGATCGTCGTGGCGGACCTCGCGCAGCTCGCCTCGGTCCGGGCGGCCGTCGATACGGTCCTGGCCACGGAGGGGCGCCTGGACGTGCTCGTGGATAACGCGGGCGCGATCGTCGCGGAGCGCACCGAGACGCCGGACGGCATCGAAGCGACCCTGGCCACGCTGGCGGTCGGCCCGTTCGCGCTCGTCGGCGGGCTCCTGCCCCTCCTGCGTCGGACCGCCGGCTCCCGCGTGATCGCCGTGACGTCAGGTGGCATGTACACGCAGGGGCTCCGTCTCGACGACCTGGAGTGGCGGACGGAGCCGTACCACGGGGTCCGCGCGTACGCCCGCGCGAAGCGGGTGCAGGTTGCCCTCATGCGCGAGTGGGCGCGTCGCCTGGCGCCATGGGGCGTCACCGTCATGGCCATGCATCCGGGCTGGGCGGACACGCCCGGCGTCAGCGCATCGCTGCCCGGCTTCGCCCGCCTCATGCGGCCCATCCTGCGGACCCCGGCGGAGGGCGCGGACACCATCGTCTGGCTGGCAACGGCTCCATCGCGGGAGGTCGCGACCGGCCGCCTCTACCTCGACCGGCGGCCGCGACTGTTCGACCGGCTCCCCTCCACCCGCCTCTCCCCGGCTGACCGGCAGCTCCTGTGGGCTCGCGTGGTCGCGCTCAGCGGTCTCGCCGACCCCGTGCCCGACCCCGACCCCGACCCCCGACCCCGACCCCCGACCCCGACCCCCGACCCGTCGACGGTGATCGCCCATGAGGCGGTCGATCACCCCAACCGCACCCTCCGGAGGACTCGATGACCAGGCTGCACGAGCGCGTCGAGACGACGCTGCCGCTCGACGAAACGTTCGACTACATCGCCGACTTCGCCAACGCCCGGCATTGGGACCCGGGTGTGGCGGGCGCGCGACGCCTCGACGAGGGACCCCTCGCGGTGGGCTCGAGGTACGAGCTCGACGTGCGGATGGGCGGTCGCGTCGCCCCGATGGCCTATCGCATCAGCGCGTTCGAGCGGCCGCACCGCGTGGTCCTCGCCGGGACGGGATCGGGCGTCGACGCCGTCGACGACATCCGTTTCGAGGCGACGCCTGACGGCACCGTCGTCGACTACACGGCCGACATCCGGCTCCGCGGCCTGCGCCGGCTCGTGCAGCCATTCCTCGGCAGCGCGTTTCGGCGAATCGGCCGCGAGGCGGCCAACGGCATGCGCCGGGCGCTCGCGGAGCGCGCTGCGGCTCGGACGGCGCCGGTGCGGCCATGAGAGTGGCGGTCATCGGCGGCGGAATCAGCGGGCTGAGCGCCGCGTACGCCATGCGTGACGAGCATGAGGTTGTGCTGTACGACGCCGAGGCGCCGGTCGGGGGTCATGTGAAGACCGTCGCGGTCGACACCCCGGACGGCCCCGTTCCCGTCGACACCGGGTTCATCGTGTTCAACGAGACGACGTACCCGACGTTCGTCCGGCTGCTCGCCGACCTCGGGGTCGCCAGCCAGCCCAGCGACATGTCGCTCTCATCGGCCTGCCGGGCATGTCACGTCGAGTTCGGGTCGCGCGGCGTGGGCGGCTGGTTCGCGCGGCCGTCGGCGGCCGCGAGACCGGGCCACTGGCGGATGTTTCACGACATCCTGCGCTTCTACCGCGACGCCCGGCGGCGGCTGGATGCGGGAGCCGACAGCCGGACGACGCTCGCGGCGTACCTCGATGCGGGCGGCTTCGGCCGGGACTTCCGCGACCACTTCCTGACGCCGATCACGTCGGCGGTTTGGTCGACCGGGTCCGGGCGCGCCGGCGAGTTTCCGGTGGACTACCTGCTGCGGTTCCTCGATCACCACGGCCTGATCGGCGTCGGACGGGCGCTCCAGTGGCGGACGATCACCGGGGGGTCGATGACCTACGTCCGGCGCATCGTCGACCGCCTCGGGCCGGAGGCCGTGCGCGCCGGTGATCCCGTGGTGGACGTCGATCGCAGCGGTCCCGCGGTCCTCGTGCGGACAGCGAGCGGGACGCGCGACGCCTTCGACGCGGTCGTGATGGCGACACACGCCGACGACGCGCTGCGCCTCGTGGGCGACGCGGATCCTCGCGAACGAGCGGCGCTCGGTGCGTTCGAGTATTCCGCCAACCGGGTCGTCCTCCACACGGACACCCGCGTGCTGCCACGCCGGCGCGCCGCGTGGGCGTCGTGGAACGTCGAGCAGGAGGACTGCCGCCAGCCGACGTCGGCGCTCACGATGACGTATCACATGAACCGGCTCCAGTCGCTCCCCGGTGGCGAGCAATACTGTGTCTCGGTCAACCCGGGCACGAGCCTCGACCCCGACTCGATCCTGGTGGATCGCGAGATGCGTCATCCGATGTACAGCTCGCGGACGCTCGACGGACAGGCGGCGCTGCGCGCCCTCCAGGGCTGGCGCCGCACGTACTACGCCGGCGCACACCTCTCCTACGGCTTCCACGAGGACGGCTGCCGGTCGGGGTTCGAGGCCGCCGAGCTGGTCGCTCGCGACGCGCGGCAGGAGGTGGCGGCATGAGGTCACACCTCCTCGAGGGGGTCGTCCGCCATCGGCGGACCCGACCGTTCGGCTACGGGCTGCAGCACGACGTGTACTACGTCGCCCTGGACCTCGACGAGCTGGACGAGACCGTCGGATCCCTGCGCCTCGTGAGCCGGAACCGGCCGAACCTGTTCGCCCTGCGCGACGAGGACCACCTCGAGCCCCCGGCGGACGACCTGCGCGAGCGTTTCCTTGCGCACCTCCGCGCGCAGGGCCTCGATCCGGCTGGGTGGAGGATCACGCTCGTCACGAATCTGCGCGTCCTGGGCTACGTCTTCAACCCGGCGAGCTTCTACCTGTGCCGCGACCGTGAAGGCGTGCTGCGCGTGGTCGTGGTCGAGGTCCACAACACCCACGGCGAGCGCCACCTGTACACGCTCCATCCGCCCGGCGGCTCGGCCGGCCAGGGCGGGTTCGTCGGACGGATGGCGAAGGCGTTCTATGTCTCCCCGTTCATCGAGACCCGAGGGGGCTACACCGTCCGCGTCCGCGACGAGCCGTCACGCCTGCGGGTGACGATCAACCAGGAGATGCCGGACGGGCTGCTGCTGCACGCCAGCCTCGACCTCGCGCGCCGCCCGCTGACCGATCGGACGCTGCTGCGGATGTTCGTGCGCCACCCGCTCGTGACCCACCGGACGACGGGACTCATCCACTGGCATGCGCTGCGGTTGTGGCTGCGCGGCGCCCGGTTCCATCGCCACCGCGATGCGTCGCGGCTGGCGCCGGACGCCTCGTGATGCTCCGGACAGCGCTCGAGCGCGGCGCCCTCCGGGTCGGCCTCGCCGCCGCGCGCCGGATCCGCGTCGGCCGGTTGACGGTCGTCCTGCCGGACGGCTCCCGTCGGACGTACGGGGATCCCGCGTCCACGCTGACGGCGGAGATTCACGTCCTCGACGGCGAGGCCCTGGTCCGCATGCTCGTCGGCGGCGAGACCGGTGCGGGCGAGGCGTACATGGACGGCCTGTGGACCAGCCCCGACCTCGCCGGCCTGCTGCGCCTGGCCGCGCTCAACCGCGAGCCCCTTGCCCTGTCGGCCGGCTGGTTTCGCGTTCCCGCCCAGCTCGCGAAGACGCTCGCCCACCGCCGCCGGCGCAATACGAAGGCGAACGCGCGCCGAAACATCGCCGCCCACTACGACCTGGGCAACGACTTCTACCGACTGTTCCTCGACGACAGCCTGACCTACTCGAGCGCCCTCTTCGCGACGCCCGACCAGGCACTCGGCGATGCCCAGCGGAACAAGTACCGCGCGATCGCCGAGAACGCGAGCCTGCGCGCCGGGCAGCATGTGCTCGAGATCGGCACGGGCTGGGGCGGCTTCGCGCTGTATGCGGCGGGCGAGCTCGGGTGCCGGGTCACGACCATCACGATCTCGAGCGAGCAGTTCGAGCTCGCCCGGGAGCGCGTCCGGGAGGCCGGGCTGGGCGACCTGGTCGACGTCCAGCTGCGCGACTACCGCGACGTGGAGGGGACGTTCGACGCCGTGGTCTCGATCGAGATGCTCGAGGCGGTCGGGCACGAGTGGTTCCCCGCGTTCTTCGAGACCTGCGATCGAGCACTTCGACCCGGCGGCCGGCTGAGCCTCCAGACGATCACGTTCCCGGACGTCGCCTACGAGCGGCAGCGCCGCGGCGCGAACTGGATCCAGACGTACATCTTCCCCGGTGGCCTGTGCCCGTCGCTCGCGGTGATCGAGCGTGCCACCCATGACACCCGGCTGCTCATCCGGAGCGTGACGGACATCGCCGATTCGTACGTGCTCACGCTGCGCGCCTGGCGCGAGCGGTTCGTCGCGCGGCGCGACGAGGTTCGGGCGCTGGGCTTCGACGAGCGCTTCATCCGGATGTGGGAGTACTACCTGGCCCTGAGCGAGGCGGGCTTCGCGACCGGACTCACCCAGGACTTGCAGATCGTGCTCGAGAAGCGGCGCGGCATCGCCTGAGTTCGCGGCCGCGTCCGTGCTGACCCCGGCTCGCCACCCGGCCGCAACGTCCGGGCACGCCAGCCGGCCGCGCGTCACCAAACCGCATCCTTCGCGGCTCGCCGGCGCCCCTCCACCCCGTCGCATCGAGCCCCGAACGTTCCGCCCAGCACGCCGCGCTGCGCCGCGCGCAGGCCGTGGCCGACGACGGACGGAAGGTGGAGGGACGGATGATCGACACGGGCAACACCGCCTGGGTGCTCGTCGCGACGGCCCTGGTCATGGTCATGCTGCCGGGGCTGGCGCTGTTCTACGGCGGGCTCGTCCGCCGCAAGAACGTCCTCTCGACGATCATGCACAGCTTCTTCGGGCTCGCCCTGGTGAGCGTCGTGTGGGTGCTGGTCGGGTTCTCGATCGCGTTCGCTCCCGATGCGACCGGACTGGGCCTGTTCGGCGGCCTCGACTTCCTCGCGTTCATGAACGTCGGGCTGGAGCCGGCCGAGGGCAGCACGATCCCGTTCGTCCTGTTCGCGGCCTTCCAGCTGATGTTCGCCGCGATCACGCCGGCGCTCATCACCGGTGCGTTCGCCGAGCGGAAGCGCTTCGGCGCTTTCGTGCTGTTCACGATCGCGTGGTCGATCCTCGTGTACTCCCCGCTCGCCCACTGGGTGTGGGCGGCCGACGGCTGGCTGTTCCAGCTGGGCGCGCTCGACTTCGCGGGTGGCACGGTCGTCCACATCTCGAGCGGCGTGTCGGCGCTCGTCGTGGCGCTGCTCATCGGGCACCGCACGATCAGCGGTGAGCCGCTCGAGCCGCACGACGTGCCGATGACCGTGCTCGGCGCGGGCCTGCTGTGGTTCGGCTGGTTCGGGTTCAACGCGGGCTCCGCGCTCGGCGCGAACGGCCTCGCGGCGAATGCCCTGCTCGTCACGAACACCGCCGCCGCGGCCGGGACGATCACCTGGGTGCTCGCGAGCTACGTCCACAAGCGCAAGGTGAGCGTCATCGGCGCCGCGTGCGGCGCCGTGGCCGGCCTCGTCGCGGTCACGCCGGCCTCCGGCTTCGTCACCGCGGGCGGCGCGCTCGCCATCGGCCTCCTCGCCGGCAGCCTGTGCTACAGCGCGACGCTGCTGAAGAGCCGCCTCCGGATCGACGACGCACTCGACGTGTTCGCGGTCCACGGCGTCGGCGGCCTGTTCGGCGCGCTCGCCACCGGCGTGTTCGCGACCACCGCCGTCAACACGTTCCCCGGCCTGATCGAGGGCAACGCGAACCAGCTCGCGACCCAGGCGGTCGCGGTCGTCGCGACGGTCGCCTACTCCGTCGTCGCCACGTTCGTCATCGTCAAGGTCGTCGACTTCCTGCTCGGCATCCGGGTGAAGCCCGAGGTCGAGGAGGTCGGACTCGATCTCGGCCTCCACGGCGAGGTGGCCTACCAGAGCTGACCCCCCACCGCCGGGCGGCGCGCGACCCGCCCGGCACCCGGAACGACCCCGGCGCGACGTGACGGCCTCCTCCGAAACGTCGCTCCGGGGTCGAACCGTCACCGAGGGAGCGACCCGTGACCGAGCGAGCCTCCGCCCAGCCGGCCCCACAGCGCACGAAGAACCCGCCCCTGTACGACGAGCGATACGAGCACGACGCCTGCGGGGTCGGGTTCGTCGCCGATGGAGGTGGGCGGTCGCGCGCCCGGGTGCTGCCGCTGGCGCTCGCGGGGCTGGCTGCGCTCGGGCATCGCGGGGCGTTCGCCGCCGACGGCGAGTCGTCCGACGGGGCCGGCGTCCTGCTGCCGCTCGATCCGTCGGTGGTTCGTCTCCTCGACCCGAAGGGCGTGGCGGGCGATCGTCCGGGCGTCGTCTCCGCGTTCCTCCCCCGCGGGCGCCTCGCCGCGATCCGCGGCCGCGAGCTGCTCGAGGCGGCGCTCGCCGTCGAGGGGCTCGCCGTCGGCCTGTGGCGGACGGTGCCGACGCGCCTCGACGCGCTGGGCACCGAGGCTCGGGCGACGGCACCGGGCGTCGTCCAGGCGCTCGTCGCCCGGCCGACCGGTCTGTCCGACGAGGCGTTCGAGCTCGCGCTCATCTGTGCCCGCCGCCGGGCCGAGGGCGCGACGCGCGCGGAGGGTCTCGCCGCGTTCTCGATCTCGTCGGCCTCGCCGCGGACGGTCGTGTACAAGGGTCTCGTGTCGGGCGGACGCCTGCCCGACCTGTTCCCCGACCTGCGCGCGGAGCTGTCCCTGCCGTTCGTCGTGTTCCACCAGCGCTACGCGACGAACACGCACCCCGTGTGGGCGCTCGCCCAGCCGTTCGCCCGAATCGCACACAACGGCGAGATCGACACCGTCCGAGGCGGTCGCGAAGCCGTTCGCGGCCGCGCGTCGGATCGGGGCGTGCCGGGTCACCGTTCCGCGGCCGCGCGCCGCCTGCTCGCCGCGGGACCGCTCCTCTCCCCCGGTGGCTCGGATTCGCGCTCGCTCGACGAGGCGCTCGAGCTGCTCGTCGGGACCGGCTGGTCACTCGAGGCCGCGCTCCTCGCCCTCGTCCCGGAGGCCCAGGCCCTGCGCCGCGCCCCGCATCCGCTCGTCGCCTCGTTCGGGCGGCGGACGGCGGGGTTCCTCGCCCCGTGGGACGGCCCGGCCGCGCTCGTGTTCGCCGACGGGCGACGGGTGGGCGCGCTCCTCGATCGCAACGGCCTGCGGCCCCTCGCGTTCGCGATCACGCGGGACCGGCTCGTCGCGGCGGCGTCCGAGGCGGGCGCGGTTCCGCTCGATCCGGGCGAGATCGTGCGCGCCGGCCGGCTCGCCCCGGGCGAGCTGCTGCTCGTGGACCCGGGCGCGCGCCGCGTGTACGAGGACGCCGAGGCGAAGGCGTTCGTTCTCCGGCACCTGCCTGTCCACGACGAGCCGCGGATCGCGTACGACGACCGGACCGACGCGATCGCCGCTCCCGAGCCGCCGACGCCGGTGGGCCACCGGTTCCTGTTCGGTGTGGACGCCGAGAAGCTCCGCCAGGACGTCCGGACGATGACCGTCGAGGCACACGAGCCGCTGTGGTCGATGGGCGACGACACGCCGCTCACCGGCCGCGCGCGGGTCGACCGACCCGCGTCCGACCACCTCCGCCAGGCGTTCGCCCAGGTGACGAACCCGCCGATCGACCCCGAGCGCGAGAAGGTCGTCCTCGACCTGCGGGTGGAGCTCGGGCGGCGGCCGGCGCTGCTCGGCGGGCTGCCGGCGGGGCCGTCGACGCTGCGCCTCGCGCGGCCGGTGATCGCGGACCTGGACGCGCTGCTCGAGGCCTTCCGGTCGCGGGGGGCAGCGAGCGGCAGCCTCCAGCCGGGTGATGCGCCGACAGTCATCGCCGCCGGCAGACCCGACACCCCGACGGACGAGCTCGTGCTCACCCTCGACGCGACGTGGTCCGCGGACGACGGCCCCGGCGCGCTCGACCGCGCGCTGTCGCGGCTCGCGACGGAGTCGCTCGAGGCGGCCAGCCGCCACCGGACGCAGCTCCTCGTCCTGTCCGACCGTGCCGCCTCACCCGCGGCTCGCCGCCTCCCGGTGCCGGCCGTGCTCGCCGCCGGTGCCGTCCACACCGCGCTCACGAACGCGGGCTACCGCGGCCGGCTGGACATCGTGGTCGACGCCGCCGAGCTGCTCGACGTCCACGGGGTGGCGATGACGCTCGCCTGCGGCGCGACCGCGGTCCACCCGCGGCTGCTCGTCGAGCTCGCGATCGAGCAGGCGGGATCGCGCGGCGCCGAGGAGCTCGCGCCCGCCGGGGCGATCGACAACCTGCTCGCGGCCATCGACGCCGGGCTGCGCAAGATTCTCGCCCGGATGGGCATCAGCACGATGGCCTCATACATCGGCGGCCAGCTGTTCGAGACGCTCGAGCTCGGGCCGGCGATCGTCGCCCGCTGCTTCCCGGCAGCGGCGGCGTGGCCCGGGCGGATCGAGGCCGCCGACCTCGCCCGCATCCAGCTCCGGCGCCTCGAGGCCGCGCTCGCGATCCCCGACACGACGCGACCGGACCGGCTCCCCGACCCGGGCCTCACCCGCTACCGCGCCGATGGCGAATTCCACGTGTTCAACCGCCCGGCGGCGATGGAGATCCAGGCGCTCGCGAACGGCGGCGACGACCCCCGGGCCGCGCTCGCCCGGTACCGCGAGGCCCTCCGGCGCGATCCGGCCGTCATCCGCGACGGCTGGCGCGTCGTGACCCCGCGGGACGCCCACCCGATCCCCACCGCGCTGGTCGAGCCCGCGCTCTCGATCACGCGCCGGTTCGTCGTCTCGGCGATGAGCGTCGGCGCCCTGTCGCCCGAGGCCCATCGCGCGCTGACGCTCGGCATCCAGTCGATCGGCGGGTCCGCGAACACCGGCGAGGGCGGCGAGGATCCCGCGTGGTACGCACCGGGCCCCGACGGGCGGGCGCACGACGCGAAGATCAAGCAGGTCGCGTCGGCGCGCTTCGGCGTGAGCGCCCAGTACCTCGCCCGCGCGGAGCAGCTCGAGATCAAGATCGCCCAGGGCTCGAAGCCCGGCGAGGGCGGCCAGCTGCCGGGTCGCAAGGCGACCGCGTACATCGCGTCGCTCCGCCGCGCGCAGCCGGGCCAGTCGCTCATCTCGCCGCCGCCGCACCACGACATCTACTCGATCGAGGACCTCGCGCAGCTGATCGCGGATCTCCGGGCGATCAACCCCCGCGCCCGGATCGGGGTGAAGCTCGTCGCGACGCGCGGCGTGGGCACGATCGCGGCAGGGGTCGCGAAGGCGGGCGCCGACTACGTCCACCTGAGCGGGCACAGCGGGGGCACGGGCGCGTCGCCGCTCAGCTCGATCAAGCACGTCGGGGCGCCGTGGGAGCTGGGGCTCGCCGAGGTCCACCAG
>DASSPX010000046.1:0-2778 GCA_035699445.1 Candidatus Limnocylindrales bacterium
CCCTTCCTGCCGGCGCTCCCGACTGGCGCCAACGTTGTCACGAAGCCCCGCCCGGCTGCCGGCTAACGCTCGGCTGGCGCGAATCTGTCAGCTTGCGACGGGGCTCGCGGGGGCGCTCGGCGAGGCCGTGGCGCTGGGCGACGGCTCGGGCGTCGGGATCGTTGTGATCGTGCCGCCCGCGCCCAGCAGCAACCCGTTGAGCAGGATGAGCACGAACACGACGATCGAGACGACGACAAACGCCGCCGAGATCCGGTCGTCTATGTGGACGGCGAGCTCCGAAGGCGTCGGGGCGGGAGCGACTGCCGATCGCGCGGGCGTGCGCACGCGTGCGCCCGGTGCGGCGCCGGTGGTCGGCCGCGTGCCGGTCGTCGCGGCTGTTGACGGGGCAGGGGTCCCGGTGGCGGGGGTCGCCTCGTCGACCGCCTCGTCGACCGCCTCGGCGGTCTGCGCCTCGAGCTCCTCGTCGGCCTCGTCCTCGTCGACGACGTCCTCGTCCGTGTCGGCGGCCGCCGCCGGGAGCGTCTCATCGGTTGCGTCGCCTTCGGTCGCGGCACCCGTCCCGGTGGCCGCCTCGTCGCGCTGATCGTCGGTCATGCGCTGTGCTGTCTCCGAAATACATGGCAACGCTCCCGATCGCACGACCCGGAGCGCCGCGCCAGTGTACCGGAGCCCTCTGCGGCCACCGGGGTCACGCCTGGCGGCTCGCCGGCACGAGCCAGCCGACCGCCGCCGCCGCGATCGGGAACAGGCCGGCAGCCGCGATCACGATCGCGGGCCCGAACAGCTCGCCAAACACGGACGCGACGCCCATCGCGAGCGTCATCGAGCCGAAGACGAGTGCGAACCGGAACCCGATGACCCGCCCGATGAGCTCGGCCGGGGTGCGCTCCTGGAACAGCGTCTGGCTGGGGATGATGTAGACCATGTTCGCGATCCCGGCGCCCGCGAGCAGTCCGAGGATGAGCGGCAGCGAGTTCACGAACCCCAGCCCCACGAGGCACGCCCCGAACGCCGCATAGCCGAGCGTGACGAGGCTGCCCCGTCGCAGCCGAGACGCGAACGCACCCAGCGCGAAGCCGCCGAGCAGGTTCCCGACCCCGATCGCCGTCTCCATGAACGCGAACGCGCTCCGACCCTCCAGGTCGCCGAACAGCTGGCTGGCGTAGGCGGCCGTGAGTGCCGTCAGCACGCCGACGCCGACCTGACCGATGCCGCCCTGGATCGAGTTCACGAGCAGGACCGTCTCGCTGCGCAGGAATTGCCAACCGGCGCGCAGGTCGTCGAGGATCGCGGCGATCGACAGCGGGGGTGGGCTCTCACCGGGCGCACGCTGGAGCGGCGGCACGAGGATCGAGCCCAGCAGCACCGCGGAGGCGAGGTAGCTCACGGCGTCGAGGTAGAACGCCAGGGGCAGCGCGTCGCCGAGGAACACGACGAACAGGCCGGCGAGCGGGAAGACGAGCACGTCCGCCAGCGTCTCGCCCACCCACAGCGCGGAGTTCGCGGCGAGGAGCTCGTCCTCGCGGACGATGCGCGGCAGGATCGCGACCCGCGCCGGCCGGAAGAAGATCGAGATCGTCGTGATCAGGAACGCGAGCGGGTAGACGAGCCAGATGTTCACGAACGCGACGACCGGGATGATGAGGACGAGTGCCGCCCGGAGCAGGTCCGAGACGACCATCACCTCCTGGTGATCCCATCGGTCGACGAACGCGCCGGCGATCGGGGAGAGGAGCAGGTTCGGCAGCGTCGCGGCTACGAAGACGAGACCGCTCGCGAGCACGGAGTCGGTGATCCCCAGGACGAGGAAGGAGAGAGCGATCGAGTGGACCCGGTCGCCCGCGAGGCTGATGAGCTGCCCGGCCCACAGCGCCGAGAATGAGCCGTTGAGCGCGAGCCGGACGTAGGGATGTCGACGCGCCCGCTGGAGCGCGGAGGGTCGCGCGACGACGACCGGAGGTGCCCCGACGACCGACGGCGTGTACGTGCCGGTCGGGACAAGCTCGGCCGTGCCCGGGAGTGGTGCGAGGGCCGGGCTCGCAAGGCCCGCCCCGGGGGTGCCCAGGAAGATCGGGCGCTCGAGCGCGGCGGTCTCCATCAGGCCGCCGGCGAGCCCGGTCTCCGGACGCACGCCCTGGAGCGCGGTGTCGAGCGTGCGCGGCAGGCGTGCCGTACCGACCAGGCCGCCGAGCCGCTGGCGATCCGCCGCCGCGTCGAGGTCGGCGGGTGCCTGCCGCATGACGATCGAGAACAGGAAGAACCCGAGGCCGATGGTCAGGAACAGGTCGCCCACCGAGGCGACGTTCTGGATGAACGGGACCGGGATCGGGAGCACGTCGCCCAGCGGTCCCGCATGGAGCAGGAAGTCGGCCGTGAGGCCGCCCGAGTAGATCGTGTGGAAGACCGGCCCGACCTCGTCCGGGTTGAACCCGGCGGCGATGAGGCTCGGCTCCCAGACCGGCATCCGTCCGCCGTTGATCGCGATCGCGATGGCGTTGCCGAGGATGCCGACGAAGGCGAGACCGAGCCCCGGGTGAGAGCGGTTGGCCCACAGCCCGACAAGCAGGAGGCCGTACGCCGCCGCGAACAGCGGTAGACGGAGCGTGTCCGCAAGCTCGACGCCCTGGGCGAGCGCGAACTCCGTCCCGAACCGGAGCAGCACTGCCGCGAACAGCAGCGGCAGCCGCTTCAGGTGCACGTCGGCGAGGTTCTCGAACCGGCCGCCGAGCACGAGGCCGGCGATCAGCCCGATCGCGATGCCGCCGATCAGCATCG
>DASSPX010000047.1:0-12034 GCA_035699445.1 Candidatus Limnocylindrales bacterium
GTACGAGGACCTGCTCGCCCTCGGGTCGATGGCCGAGGCGAAGAAGCATGGCAAGGTGCGCTCCGAGGGGAAGACGTACGTCGTCCGCGACGGTGACGTCATCGAGGTGCTGTTCAGCCGATAGCGCCGGGGCGCGGCCGGGGTTCGGCCGGGGTGCCTCCGGTCGCGCGTGGCCTGCGCGCCCGCCGGTGGCCTGCGCCCGCCCGTGGCCTGCCCGTGGCCTGCGCGCCCGCGCGTGGGCCTGCGCGCCCGCGCGTGCTGTCCCAGCACAGTCCGACGCGTGCACGCTCGCAATCGGCCCGAATCTGCAGATTCTGTGTCCCTGGCGTCACGCCCTGACCGGGCACGCGTCGGGTGGTGCTCCGGGGGCACGGCCCGACGGATCGCGCGACAGACAGTGCCGGACGCGCACACAGGCCTGGCCCGGTCGCGGTGTCAGCCGGACCCCGGTCCGTTCTTCACGCCCCCGAACCGCCGCCACAACGCAAGGTCGTAGGCGATCTTCAGGACGCCCGCGATCACGAACGGCAGGCCACCGGCGAGGATCGGCGCCGTCACGAGCGGCGTGGCGAGGATCGGGGCGACCGCGCTGCCGGTGCTGCGTGCCATCCCGGTTAGCCCCGCGGCGGCTGACCGCTCGTCGGGCTCGACCACCGCCATCGTGTAGGACTGACGGGTTGGCACGTCCATCTGGCTGATCGAGAACCGCACGAGGAGCACCGCGACCGTGAGCTCGAGCGTGGGCATCAGCGGCACGAGGATCAGCAGCACGTTCGACGGGATGTGCGTCGCGACCATCGTGGTGATCAGCCCGAACCGGGCTGCCAGCCGCGCCGCGACGAGTCCGGACAGCCCGGCAAGCGCGTTCGCTCCGAAGAAGATGCCGCCCAGGACCGCCGGCTCGACGGACCAGCGGACTGCGAACCAGAGCGCGACGATGCTCTGGATCACGAACCCGCCCGCAAATGCGTCGAGGGCGAACAGCGTCGAGAGCTGCGCCACGATGCGGCCGGAACGATGGAGACCCAGCCGCCGGCGGATGTCGTCGTCGGCCGGCCGCGTGGCCTCGACCGACGGCCGGAGCGATGCCGCCAGGACCCCGATCGCCACGCCGAGACCCGCGTACGCGACGATGACCAACCGGTAGGCGTCGAGCAGGCCCATGCCCTGACCGCTCATCGCCTGCACGGCGACACCCGCTGCGAGCGAGCCCGCCGCCGTGGCGAGCGAGCCGGCGAGGTTGTACCAGGCGAACAGCGTGGTCCGGCGCGAAGGGTCGGTCACCTCGCTGAGTGCGGCCTGCTCGACGGGCAGGAACGGCCCGACCTCGTTGCCGCTCGGGCTGAGCACGGCGACGATCGCCGCTGCGAGGAGCACGAGGAACTCGCCGGTGAGGATGAACACCACCCCGCCGAGCACCATGAGCCCCGCGCCGATGACGAGCGTCGCCCGGCGGCCGAAGCGATCCGCGCGCGTCGTCAGGACGAGCGACACGACCGCGTCGCCGGCGAGAGTGAGGGCGAGCAGGAGCCCGATCTCCTCGGGTGTCAGCCCGCGCTCGACGAGGTAGAGGACGAGCACGACGGCAAGCCCGCCGTACGCGGCCATGCGCAGGATCCGCATCGCGAACAGCACCGCGATGTCGCGACGCGCGCGGTTCATCGGGATTCGCGGCGTGTCTGCGGGGATGGGCCGGTCAACCGGAGCGGCGCCGCGTTGCGCCCGCCCGCCGGGGTCACGCCCGCGCCGGGGTAACGCCTACCCGCGGCGTCACGCCCGCCGCCCGCCGGGGTCACGCCCGCCGCCCCCGCCCGCTGCCGGGTTGCCGCGCCGCGTGGCTCAGTTCTGGCGACCGGTCGCCGGGTCGAAGTCCGCGAGGATCGTGCCGTAGTCGACCGTCTCCTCCGGCAGGTCGTCCAGGTCGGCGAGGAAGTTGTCGTCGTCGTCCTTGCTCACGTTCACGGCCGCGGTCAGGCGATCGTCGCTGATGGTGATGAAGCCGTGGTCGCGCTCGAGCTCCTCCGCGATCGCCTCGATCAACGTATCGTGCTCGAACGAGTCCAGGACCCGCCTCCGGATTCCCTGCACGATCTCGAAGAACTCCTCGGGATCCATCTCCTCGTCGCGCGCCAGCAGGATGTTGGAGAAGATGTCGTCGTCGCCCTCGTGGAGCTCGTAGAAGTGCACGATCGCTTCCTCGTGGTGCAGTCCCGCCGGGTTGCCGGCGGTGCCGCAGGGCAGGGTTGCGAGTATAGGCAGGCACGCCGCCCCGGCCCGGCGCCCCGCGAGGCCCGGCGTTGAGCGACGCGATCCCGCGGATCGTCGTCGTCGGGGCTGCGGCGCGCGACATCGCACCGGACGACCCGCGCGGCTGGCGGCTCGGTGGCGGGGTGGCGTACTCGGCGCTCACGACGGGCCGGCTGGGGGTGCCCACGGGCGCGATCGTCGGCGTGGACGCCCAGGCCGCAACGGCGCATGAGCTCGACCTGCTGCGTGACGCGGGCGTGGACGTGCGGGTCGTACCCCTGGCGACGGGGCCGGTGTTCGAGAACATCGAGCGGCCGGAAGGCAGGCTGCAGCTCTCCGGCGGTCCGTCGGATCCGGTGCCGGTGGGCGCGGTCCCGGCGGGCTGGGAGCGTGCGCCCGGGTGGGTCCTCGCGCCGGTTGCGGCCGAGCTGCCCGACGACTGGGCCGACGTCCCGCTTCCCGAGGCGACCGTGGCCGTCGGCTGGCAGGGGCTCCTGCGCGTCCTGCGGCCGGACGAAGCGGTCGAGCATCTCGTCCCGTCACGCCTGCGCGTCCTCGACCGGGCCGACCTCGTGGGCCTGTCGCGCGACGACGTCGATCGGTCGATCGAGCTGGCCGACCTCTGCCGGCTGCTTCGCCCCGGGGCGACCCTTGTCGTCACCCAGGGGGACCGAGGCGGGCTCGTGATGGAGGCATCCCCCGACGGTGTCCACCACCTGCGGCACTACCCGGCCGTGCGGAGCCATGCCGTCGTCGACCCGACCGGTGCCGGCGACGTGTTCCTCGCCGCCCTCGCGGCGGCGCGGACCGAGCCCCGGCTCGTGGCCGGGCGGATCGCGGCCGGCTTCGACCTCCTGCTCGCGGCCGCGGCAGCGTCGCTCGTGCTCGAAGGTCCGGGCCTGCTGGGCGTGCCCGATCGCGACGCCGTCCGGAGGCGGATGCAGGAAGGACTCCTGGCCCGGGCTCGCGGCGCCTACCCCGGCGGTTGACGTCCGGGCGGACGGTCGTCCTCCCGCCGGTCGAGCCGCGCCCGGAGGCGGGTGCCACGGCGGATGAGGTCCTGCTCGAGGCGGGGGAGGGGACGCCCGAGCACCCGTGATCGCTCCGCGGCCTGCCAGCCGGCCCGGGTGGCCTCCATCGCCCCACGCGGATCGTCGAGCCGGTGCTCGCGCAGCTTCGCGATCTCGATCCACGCGATCACGCCCAGCGAACCCCCGGCCGCCGCCGCGACCCGCCACGCCTCCACGGCCTCCGCGTGCCGGCCCAGCCGCCGGAGCAGCCGTGCCCGCTCCGCCGCGAGTCGCTCGTCCGTGAACGCCCGTCCCACGTCCCATACCGGCGCTCCGACCCGCGGACCCGCGGGCCCGAGCCCTTCCCCGCGCTCGCCGCGCCAGCCGCCGCGCGGCCGTCGGCCGCCGAAGTCCGGTCGCGACCCGCGCGCCCACCAGGCGTCGTCGTCCCAGCTCGGGCGTGGCTTCGCGGACGCCGGACCGACGGTGGCCGGGAGCGGCGTCCGACCGAACGGGTCACGGATCGGCGCCGGCGACTCGAGCGCGTCGTCGAGGCACTCGAGCGCCTCCTCGTGCCGTCGCTCCCGGGCATACGACCGGGCGAAGCCCGCGAGATCGCCCCGCGGCGCTCCCCGCCGGGCAGCCCGCGTGCCGTACCGGTCGGTGACGTGGGCCAGCAGTCGCGCCAGGGACCGGACATCGTGCTCGTTGTGGCGGACCACCGCGGCGAGCGGTTCCACCGGTCCGCCCTGGAGCGCGTCGAGGTAGATCGCCGGGATCTCCCAGCCCGCGACGTCGAGGCCGCGCGCGGCGCCCAGGACGCCGGCTTCGACGCTCCCGAGTCGCGCGTCCTCGAGCCGGTGCCGGAACACCCGCCGCACCAGCGGCAGGAGATCGAGGTGGCCTGCGTGTGCCGGTGCGTCCAGCCCGGCCATCCGGAACCGGGTCTCGATGAGCGGCCAGTCGAACCCGCGTCCGTTGTAGGTCACGAGCCAGGCATCGGGCGGGATGCGCGCAGAAACCTCGGCCAGCAGCGCCCGCTCGTCGGCGTGATCCGGCAGCAGGAGATGCGTCTGGCGGAAGCGGTCGCCGATCCACCACCCGAGCCCGACGAGGAACGCGACGGTTCCGGCAGCGGTGGCGAGCCCGGTCGTCTCCGTGTCGAGGCAGACGAGCGGCGCGCCCGCCGGGGGCTGCCCCGGCAGCTCCGCGAGTCGCGCCCGATCGAGCGGCATGACCGCCGACGGCACGTCCAGGCGGACGACGCTTCCCGCATCGGAGATCACGACGGTCGCCCCCAGGAGATCGGCGACGGTCGTCGCGAGCCGGCGGCTTCTCGCGGCGACGGCCGCGGCCGGACCCGGCCCGGCGGGCGGGCGCTCGTCTGGCCCGAGCGCCGGTGCCCGCAGCGTTGCCCGAAGGTTCGCGAGCCGGCGCTGGAGCGTGATCTCCGGTCCGGCGGGCGCGCGGGCGGGTGGGTCGATCATCCCGCGACCGCCTCGACCTGCTCGTGCGCGGCCTCCGGCGACTGCGCTCCCGCATGCAGAGCCCCCAACTCGCGGAGCAGCCGGAGGGCGAGCGCCTTCGAGTCCACGTCCGGCTCGAGGCGCGGCCCCGTGCAGGCGGGGCAGCCGGCCTCGCAGCCGCAGGCGGCGATCAGCTCGGCCGCACCCGAGAGCAGCGCGTCGTGGCGTTCCCACAATCGCTCCGAGAGCCCGACCCCGCCGGGCACCGATTCGTACAGGTAGATCGTGGGTGCCTCCTGGTGGGGCGAGCGGACCTGGGTGACGAGCCCGAGGTCCCGTGGGTCCACCATCAGGAGCACGGCCGCCACCGCCTGGACCGCCCGCCCGGCGCCGAGGAGCGCGACGTCGAGGTCGTCGCGTCGCCAGCGCGTGGCGAGCTGCTCCGCGGTCAGCCAGTACGCGGTCGTCTGGAGCTCAAGCTCCGGCAGGTCGATCGGTCCCCAGCCGACGTTCTCGTCCGTCCCGAACTTCAGCTTCTTGAACAGCGTGACGAGGCTGGCCACCATCACCTCGCCGTGGACCCGCCGGCCGCCGGCGACGGGCGCCTCGGCGAACACGTCGAGCGGCTTGAGCGTGACGGCGCGATTCGCGTACGTGTAGTGGTCGACGTCCACGCGGTGGACGTACGCCTTCTTCTCGCCCCACTCGAGTCGATCCACGTAGTACTGGACCGATTCGTGCATGTAGATCGCCCGCTCGTGCACGAGCACCTGGGCACTGAACAGGTCCACCTCGCCCAGCACGCGCGGACGGTCCGGCGTGGTGTCGATGATCACGACGTTCTCGGGCGCCCCAGTCCGAAGCGAGATCTCGGACGCCGGGAAGTTCTCCGAGCTCCAGTACCAGCGGCCGTCGCCCGACTGGCGGACGTGCCCGGACTCCGCGATGAACGCGAGCAGGTCATCCGCGGGGGCCGGCCCGAAGCGCTCACCTGGTTCGAACGGCCGCTCGAACGTGGCGCAGCGCAGGTGCGAGAGCAGGACATGGAGGTTGTCCGGATCGAGCCGGGCCTCCTCCGGCGGCGACGCGAGCAGGAACTCCGGGTGGTGGATGACATACCGGTCGACGGGCGACGGGGAGGCGACGACGATCGCCACGCTGACGTCGCCGCGCCGCCCGGCCCGCCCCATCTGCTGCCAGGTGGCGGCGATCGAGCCCGGGTAGCCGGCGAGGACCGCCACGTCCAGCCGGCCGATGTCCACCCCCAGCTCGAGCGCGTTCGTGGACACCACGCCCAGGATCTCGCCCTCGCGCAGCCCACGCTCGATCGCCCGTCGCTCCGTGGGCAGGTAGCCGCCGCGGTACCCGCGCAGCCGCGAGCGCGGTCCGAGGTCCTCGCGCAGGGCCTCGCGGAGGTTCGAGAGCATGATCTCGACGTTCGTCCGCGAGCGTCCGAACACGACCGTCTGGCGGCCCGCGCGGAGGAACGGCAGCGCCCAGCGCTGGGCGAGCGTGAGCGCCGAGCCGCGCGCGCCGGTCGCCGCATCGAGGATGGGCGGGTCCACGAGCAGGATGTGCTTCTCGCCCGACGGCGCGCCGTTCCGGTCGACGAGCACGGCCGGACGGCCGGTCAGGGTCCGGGCAAGCTCCGCGGGATTCCCGATCGTCGCCGAGCAGCACACGATCACCGGCTTCGAGCCGTAGTGGGCGCACAGCCGAAGCAGCCGGCGGATGACGTTCGCGACGTGGCTGCCGAACACGCCCCGGTACATGTGGAGCTCGTCGATGACGATCACCCGGAGCTGTTCGAACAGCTGGAACCACTTCGTGTGGTGGGGGAGCATCGCCGAGTGGAGCATGTCCGGGTTCGTGACCACGATCTGGCCGGCCTTCCGGATGGCCGACCGGATGGGCGCCGGCGTGTCGCCGTCGTACGCCGCCGTGGACACGCCCAGCCCCGCGAGGCGCGCGAGCGTGGCGATCTCCGCGACCTGGTCCTGCCCAAGAGCCTTCGTGGGGAACAGGCACAGCGCCCGCGCCGCGGGGTCCTCGGCGATGGCCTGGAGGATGGGCACCGTGTAGCACAGGCTCTTGCCCGAGGCCGTGGGCGTGACGACAGCCACGTCCTCGCCGCGGTGGACCGCGTGCAGCGCGTCCACCTGGTGCACATACGGCCGGGCGATCCCGCGGCCCGCGAGCCCATCCCGGATTCCTGCGTGGAGCCAGTCCGGCCAGTCGCCGTGGACGGCCTCCCGGGCAGGCATGACCTCGTGGTGGAGTACGCCCCGGGCGAGCGACGGCTCCTCGAGGCACCGCTCAAGCACGGTCGCGGTTGGCGCGGGGGCGTACGTTCGCATCCGGCCGGCTCCCGATATGGAACATCAGTTCGATTTGTGCGGAGTGTAGCGGCACGGTGGAGCCGGCGTGTGACACCTTGGCTGTCACGCGCCGATCGGGCGGACCGCCAAGTCCCGCCGCGGCCGGGTCCCCGCGCGGCGTTCCGAGGTTGACAGGGTCAGCTGCGCGCAGCTACCCTGCCGGGGATGTCTCGGCCGGACCGCTCGTCCGACGCCGCTCCTCCCGAGCCCGACGACCGAACCGACGGCGCCCCGCCGCCCGAGGGCGCACGCGTCGGAGCCGGCGGCGATGCGCTCGCGGCGCTGCCGCGCGCGGACTTCCGGGACCTGCCGGTGCTCGGCTTCTCCCGTCGACGGGTGGGATTCGCCCTCGTCGCGGTCGTGGCCGCCTGGGTGATCGTCGTGTTCGCCCGCCAGGTGGGCGAGGCCTCGGCAGCGAGCGCGCGTGCTGCGGAGCTCGCGGACGCGAATGCCGTGCTCGCGGCCCATGTCGAGGCGCTCGAGCAGGAGCTCGTCCGGATCCAGGATCCCGCGTACATCAGCCAGCAGGCCCGCGCCCACCGGATGGGCAACGGTCGCGAGATCCCGTTCCAGCTCGCCCCTGATGCCCCGCCGCTCCCGGATGACGCGCCGGGATCCGCGAGCGTGCGCGTGGGTGCCGTCGTTGATCGACCCAGCCCCCTGGACGCCTGGCTCGACCTGCTGTTCGGCCCGGGGATCTGACGGCCGGTCGATCTACATCGCCGTCCCGGCATCTATGCTCTGACCCGGCGATCCGTTTCACGGGATCGCGGCCGCCCGGGGTGGGGCCCGGGACACCGGGAGCAGGGGAATGGGCCGATGATCACGATCCCCGTCGAGGACTGGGTGTTCATCGTCTGCCTGCTCGTGGGCGGCGGGCTTCTGCTCGTGACGGTCCTCGTCGACGACATCCTCGGCGGCATCCTCGACGCTTTCCACATCGGGTTCGACATCGGCGGCGTCTCGCTCATGCCGTTGATGCTCGGCTTCGTGTCGATGTTCGGGGCGGGCGGCCTGTTCGCATCGCAGGTGCTCGACGTCCATGGCAGCCAGGCGGCGGCGGTGGGCGCGGTGTCCGGCGCGCTCGGGTTCGCGCTCGTGTACGCGCTGTTCAGCGTGTTCCGTCGCTCGGAGGGGCCGGCGCCGTTCACGCTGGGCGACCTGGTCGGCCGCCAGGCCTCCGTGTCCGTGTCGATCCCGGCCGGGCGGTTCGGCAGCGTCCTCGTCCGCGCAGAGGGCATGACCCGCGAGTTCTCCGCAACCGCGCCCATCGACGTCCCGTCCGGGGCGGCCGTCACGATCACCGGGACGGCAGGCACGGGCCTCGTCGTCGCACCAGTCGTCGCCAGCCCGGCGCCGAGTGAGCAGCCGTGAGGCTGGAGGGGTTCCGATGTTCGACTTCCTGAACTTCGACGGCGTGGCGGTGCTGCCGGTGTTCGCGCTGATCGTGATCATCGTGCTGCTCGTCGCCTACCTCGGCTCCCGCTACAAGGTGGCGAACGTCAACGAGGCGCTGATCATCAGCGGCCGCCAGACGAAGGGCGAAACCGGCGAGCGACGGCTCAAGGTCGTCCGGGGCGGCGGCACGATCGTCTACCCGCTGGTGAACCGCGTGAGCCGGCTGCACCTGACCGCCCGCCAGATCAACGTCGGGCTGTCCGACGCGGTGAGCCGCCAGGGCATCAAGGTCTCCGTCCAGGGCGTGGCCACGGTGAAGATCGGCGGTGACGAGGAATCGATCCTCAACGCCGCGGAGCGGTTCGTCGACCGCGAGGACCAGATCGACGCGATCGTGAAGAACGTGCTCGAGGGCTCGCTCCGCTCGATCGTCGGCACGCTCACCGTGGAGGAGCTCAACCTCGACCGCCAGAAGTTCCAGCAGGCCGTGCAGGACGCCGCCAAGGGCGACCTCGCGACCTCCGGGCTCACGATCGACAACTTCACCATCCAGGCGATCCGCGACGAGGTCGGCTACATGGACCTCATCGGGCAGCAGGAGACGGCCCGACGCGAGCGCGACGCCCGGATGGCGAAGGCCCAGGCGGACCAGGAGGCCGCGGTCCGGGAGGCGGAGGCGAACCAGATCAAGATCAACGCCGAGCGCGACGTGGCGATCCGGCGCGCCGAGACGGAGCAGCAGATCGCGGCCGCCGAGGCGCGCGCTGCCCAGGCGGGGCCGCTCGCGCAGGCCGAGGCGCAGCAGGAGGTCACCCGCAAGCAGACCGAGCTGGCCGGGCTCGAGGCCGCCCGCAAGCAGCAGGAGCTCGTGGCGACCACGGTCCGCCCCGCGGAGGCCGAGGCGGAGGCACAGATCCGGCGCGCCGAGGGCGACAAGCAGGCTCGGATCGCCCAGGCCCAGGCAGAGGCGGAGCGGGTGAAGCTCGCCGGTCAGGCGGAGGCCGCGGTCCAGATCACGAAGGGCGAGGCCCAGGCACGGGTCGTGGAGGTGAACGCCGAGGCAACCGCGAAGCAGACCACGCTTGAGGGCAACGCCGAGGCCGGGATCGTGCTCAGCAAGGGCGAGGCCGAGGCGAAGGCGCTCGCGCTTCGCGCCGAGGCGTACCGTCAGTTCAACGAGGCCGCCGTGATCACCACGGTCCTCCAGCACCTGCCCGAGATCGTCCGCGCCGCCGCCGAGCCGATGAGCCACATCGACAATCTCACGGTCCTGTCCGCCGACGGGGCGAGCGACGTCGTTCGGAACGCGACCCGGACGGTGGCCGAGGCCTCGACCGCGGTGAAGGGCCTGACGGGGATCGACGTGCCGAACCTGCTCGCGAGCGCGCTGGGCGTGGCACGCCAGGGTCCAGCGGCGGACGGCGGGCCGCACGGCGGCGACGACGGGGGCACGGGCGGCGGGCCGCGCGGCGGGAGCGGGCCCGCGGGCGACGGCGGCGGCGGCGGTGGGCGCCGGTCGCGGCCGGCATCGCCGTCCACACCGCCGACGGCGGCGCCCGGAAGCGGCTCCGGGCAGACGCACGCCCCGGTGTCCGGCGGCGGTCCCCAGGCCGCCGCTGCCTCGGTCGCCCGCGGCCGCACTCCGGAGGATCGGTTCGCGGAGGCGGGCCGGGCGATGCAGGAGGCGGCCCGCACGACGGCGGCTGCGCTCGGCGATGCGGCGATCCCCGCCGGGCTCACGTCGCCGTTGCCCCCGCACCCACCCGTATCCGACGTCCTGGCGTCCGACGCGTCAACGCAGACCGCGGCACAGCGGCTCGAGCAGCGGGCGGAGGAGCGCGAGGAGCGCACGCGCCATGCCGCGGAGGAACGGGCCGCCCGCCCGGTGCGCGGCGGGTCAGGGGGACGGGCACGTGCCGTGGATACCGAGGCCAGGCTCGAGGCGCTCGGCTTCGACCGGGAGACGACGATGAACGAGGCCGCCGTCCGGCTCGCGGAGGAGTTGCGCGTGATCCCGGGCATCGAGCGCTTCGGCGGCACGCGCCTCGCGGATCTCGAGCGGAGCGGCCCGCGCGCGCTCCGAACACTGTGGCAGCTCGCCCGCCCCACGCTCGATGCGCGCTACGGCGAGATGACGATCGGGTCGCTGCTCGAGGGCTACGAGCGCTGGCGCGGCTCCGGCGGTCCGGGCGCGCAGGCGTGACCGACGACCGGTGGCGGAGGCGCCCATGACGGAACCGCCCACGGAGCCCGAGCGGACGGACGAATACCGGCGCGCGATCGAGGAGAACGAGCGCTATGTCGCGGTCTTCGATCGCTCGAAGCTCACCGCCGCGCCCCAGCGCGGGCTCGCGATCCTCGCCTGCATGGATGCCCGGATCGACGTCGAGGACGCCCTTGGGTTGCGGGTCGGTGACGCGCACATCATCCGCAATGCCGGGGGCCTCGCGACCGAGGACGCCGTCCGGTCGCTGGTCGTCAGCCAGCAGCTGCTCGGGACGAACGAGATCCTGCTGATCGCCCACACGCGGTGCGGGCTCGACGGGGCAGACGAGGACGACATCCGAGCCCGCGTCCTCCAGACGACCGGCACTGCGACCGAGCTGGTGTTCGGGGCGTTCGAGGATCTCGACGCGATGGTCCGCGAGCAGGTGATGATCCTGCGCGAGCATCCGGCGCTCCGGCGCGTGCCGGTCCACGGCCTCGTCTACGAGGTCGAGACGGGTCGTCTTCGCGAGGTCGCCTGACCGGCGCCGGCAGCCCGCGCGATCGCTGGCCGTCCCGCGAGCCTGCGCTAGACTCTCGCACCGTGGCTGGGTAGCTCAGTGGCAGAGCAAGCGGCTCATAATCGCTAGGTCACAGGTTCGAATCCTGTCCCAGCTACCACTCCTCGATCGAGGTCCCCGACGGAGGTCCCCCCGGACCCTCGTCGCCTGCGCTCCGGACCTTCTGCCAGCGGCGCGCACTCTCACGTCGATAAAGAGTTCGAAGCCGCTCCTCGTACCGGGCTGTAATCCGCCCGCGCCTATACTCGCCAGGGTCGGCTCGTGTCGACACGTCGGATCCGGAGGCTCCCTGTTTGAACGCAAAGTTCTTCCGCAACGGCATCGTGATGCTCGTGCTGGTCGCGGGCACCGTTGCGCTGCTGTGGACCTGGCTCAGCCAGAGCAACCCGCAGCAGACCGTCGGGTATTCCAAGTTCCTCGACAACGTGGCCGCGGGCCAGGTCAAGAGCGTGGTCCAGCAGGGGGAGATCCTGACGGTCCAGCCCGAGCCCGCGGGTGCCGCCTACACCGTCACCGTGCCCAACGTCCTCATCAACGTGTACGAGGACATCCAGCGGGTCGCGGGCGACCAGGAGCTTCCCGACGACATCTACTCGGCGCGGCCCACGCCGGACACCTCGTGGGTCGGCCTGCTCCTCACCGGGCTGCTGCCGCTGCTCGTGATCGGCGGCTTCATCTTCTTCATGATGCGCCAGGCCCAGGGCACGAACAACCAGGCCCTGTCGTTCGGCAAGAGCCGCGCCCGGATG
>DASSPX010000048.1:0-47904 GCA_035699445.1 Candidatus Limnocylindrales bacterium
TGCGACGCGGGCGATGGTCCCGCCGTGCGATGACAGGAGGCTCGACATGCGACGTTCGATGGTGATCGCAGCTTCGGCGCTCGCGGTTCTCGCGCTCGCAGCGCCGGCTGCGGCGAACGAGACCGATCGCTGGACCGACACCCACGACATCGAGAACGTGTTCACGTGTGGCGTCGTCGAGGACACGGTGGCCACGATCGATGGCACTGCGTACTTCGCGGCGGATGGGAGCTGGCTGAAGGACATCATCCGCTTCTCGTACGAGGCCACGTTCACGGATCCGGTCACTGGCGAAACCGCCTCCTACAGGACGCGCCAGATCGTGGAGGGCAACCCGGACAACCTGGTCTTCCGAGGGCAGGGTCTGTTCGTACGCGACCGGGGCAATGGCGCTGTGCTGCTCGACGTCGGCGTACTCGTGATGGACCCGGGCGATGGGAGCACCGTGTTCCAGTCCGCGAGCACCCTCGCCTTTGACGACCCGACGGTCTTCGATCGATACGACGAGGCGATCTGCAGCCTGTTCTAGGAAGCAGCGCCGTGGCATCGGCATGAGGACGACAGCCATACAGGACAACCGAACGAGGGCGCTGCGTGTCCTGGCGGCACGCCCCTCACGTGATGAGCCTGCCGGCAGGTCGAAGGTCGGGGCTCCAGAATCCAGCGCCCGACCACCGGCTTCGAGGCCCTTGCGGATCGGCGTCAAGGCGGCGGCGACGATGATGATGCTGATCGCCAGAAGCGCGTCCGAGGGATCGTCGGGTCAGCGCCACGAAGCTCCGTTCGAAAGTGCGATGGATGCGGAGGAGCCGGTCCGCTTGTTCTCGTGCCCACGGCGAGGGCTTCCCCACCTGCGGTGTCATCGCGCCACGCCTGCGTGCCGGTGGGCTGATGGCGTTGTGTTCATCCGCATGACGGCCCGTCATGACGGATGGGCTCGGCCGGGACATCGTGGCGGCCTGGATGACCCCACTCGATCGGGGGCCGGGGCGTCCGCGAGGAGGAGCCCATGTCGTCGATCGCCAGCCGGCTCGAGGACTGGCGCAGGGCAGTGCGGCGACGCGACGCCACGCCGCGCGGCAGCCAGGCATGGCTGGATGCGGACGAGGATGTCCGTCACGCGCAGGCGGCATACCACTGGGAGGCCGCCCGGGCGGCGACGTACTACGCCGAGCTGGAGTTCGCAGCGCTCGATCGCTCGTTCGCCCGCTGGCGCGCGCCCAGGGAGCGCATGGTGCTCGGGCGATGAGCCACACACCCACCGTTGCTCCCGCGGCAGTGGGTGCCGCCTCGTAGTATTCGGCTGTGGTCAGATCGCCAGCCCCGACACGGCGACCGAAGCGCGAAGACGCCGTCGCGGGCGGTCCTCGTCGAGCGCTGGTGCTGCACGGTCACGCCCTGCTCGTCGATCTCATCGAGCTGACCCTCAACCATGGGCTGTTCGTCGTCCGGGCTGCGCGTGATCTCGCCGACGCCGAGGCGATCCTGGACGGATGGCGCCCGCACATCGGCGTCGTCGACATGGAGCACGATGCCAGCGCCGCGCTCCTGGACCATCTCGAGGAGGCACAGGCGCTCTCCCGCAGCGTCATGCCCGTCCTCGGCCTGACCAGGCGCGGCGATCTGCAGACGAAGCTCCGGGCGTTCGACCTCGGCGTCGACGACATCCTCACCGTGCCGTTCTCGCCCGAGGAGCTGCTGGCCCGGTGCGTCGTCCTCGCGAGGCGTGCCACGGGGACGGATCGTCCGATCGTGCCGACCATCACGATCGGCGAGATGGAGATCGACATCGTCAACCGCCAGGTCCGCGCCGGCACCTCCGTCGTTCACCTCAGCGGGATCGAGCAGAGCCTGCTCTACCTGCTCGCCAGCCGGGCCGGACGCGTGCTCACGCGGGACGAGATCCTGGACGCGATCTGGGGAACGGACTTCGTCGCCGAGAGCAACATCGTCGATCGGCACGTCCGGACGCTGCGGATCAAGCTCCAGAACGACTACCGCCACCCCCGCTTCATCGCCACGGTCCCCGGGCAGGGCTACCGGTTCATCCCGACGTTCTCCAACGCCGGCTGGGACGCGGGCGGCTCATCGGAACGCACGATCCCGACCGGTTCCGTCGCCCGACCCGGCCCGAGGTTGGCCGTTTCGAGCGATGACGCGTTGTCATGACCTCCCACCGGTGGCGTCGGAGACTCTGGGCAGGCACTTGCCGCGGAGTGGACCGTTCCTGGGGGGACTGGACCACTCCGCGCGTGCCGACTTCCTGACGAAGTCGCGGCTCCCCGAACGGCTGGCGAGGCCCGGCGCGACCGGTCTGACCCACTCGTGGGCTCGGCGTGCGGCTCGCAGCGCCGGGCCCGGGACGCCGTCAGCGGTCGGGTCGAGCGCCCCGATCGTGATCGAATTCGTCAAGGACTGCCCAGCGTTCCGAGAAACTCGCCTCTGCGACCGGTTCGGCGACCGTGGATCTCGAAGGCATCTGATCCTCGATCGCGATCCGAACCTGACCGTCCTCCGGGGCGTCGTCACCGACGGCGCCTGGAACGGTGTGCAGCTCGTGGGAGCGACGGTGCACGCGCAGGCTGTCCGACTGGGGGGCACGACCCTCGGCGGGTTCCTCCGGATCCTGCCCGCGACGGCAGGCTGAGCGCCGGAGGCGAACGGGCGGGTCGCGCGGCGGGTGTGCCTCGGGGCGACTTCAGTCCTCCGCTCGGACTCGCGCCCCCCTGAGCGGCTCGCCGCGCACGCTGCTCGGACGGGCTGGTGGACTCGACGGGACCGTTCCGCGCGTGCCGACTACCTCAGGGCGTCGCGGCTCCCCGAACGGCAGGCGAGGCCTGGACGCGCCCCAGGACCTCGCTGAGTCGGGCCGTCGCCACGGCCACGACGGTGTCGGCTGCCCCGTAGTACAGCTGCAGCCGGTCTGCAGCGGCATCGACGACCCAGCCGCACGGGAAGACGACGCGCCCGACATCACCCGTCAGCTCGTAGGGCGCGGCCGGTCCGAACACCCACTCGTCGGTTCGGCGCACCACCCTGCGCGGGTCCTCGAGGTCGAGCAGCGCCAGCCCCACCCGGTAGAGCGGGCCGTCCGAGGTCTGGTGGACGCCGTGGTAGAGCACGAGCCAGCCGTCCGCCGTCTCGAGCGGTGGCGGACCAAGGCCGATCTTGCCGGCATCCCACCATGCCCCATCGCGCGCCTCGAGGAGCAGGCTGTGATCGCCCCAGTGGCGCAGGTCGGGTGAGAACGAGATCCACATGTGGGCGCCGCCCCGAAGTGGGGAGGGCCGGTGGATCATTGCCCAGCGACCGTCGAACCGGCGCGGGAACAGGGCGGCGTCCTTGTTCTCGGGCGGCAGTGCCGGGCCAAGTCGGTGCACCGACCTGAAGTCCGGGCTCAGCGCGAGCGAGACGAGCGGCCCGCGGCGGCTGTAGGCGGTGTAGGCAATCGCCCACGCTTCCTGCTCGGGCAGCCAGGTCAGCCGGGGGTCCTCGCACCCCCAGGTCTCCTCGGGATCGCGGTCGACGTCGGAGCGCAGGAGCGGCTGCGGATCGAACCGCCAGTCCGTGACCCCGTCGGTGCTCCTGGCCACGTGCAGCTGGGAGATACCGCGCAGGTCCTCGACGCGGACCAGGAGGACCGTCTCGTCGCCGACGCGAGCGGCGCCCGGGTTGAAGACGGAGTTCGCGGGGTAGGGGACGTCGGCTGCGGTCAGGATCGGGTTGGCCTGCGAGCGCGTGAAGAGCGGCACGTCCCCCTGTCGCGTCATCGTCCGGCGGCCGCCAGGACGCGCGGCGACGGGCTCGGCGGCGCGGGCGGTGCCGCGCGATGGGAACGAACGTGCTCGAGGGCGGTCAGCCACATGAGGGTGGACTCGGCGCCCTGGTTGGCGTTGACGCCGGTGGGCGTCAGGCCGTCATGGCCCGCGCCGCGTTCCGGTGCGGCGACGGCAAGGCCAAGGTCGTTCGCGCCGAGGAACCACCCATAGGCCCGCTCCATCGCGACGCCATAGGCCGAATCGTCCGTGAGCTCGAGCGCCGTTTCGGCGGCCAGCAGCAACGCGGTCGCTTCGATCGGCTGCTGGTCGAACTGCGACCTGGACCCGCCGTGCGTCCACCAGCCGTTGCCGATGGGGGAGAGGTGACCGGCGGGTGCGGTCTGCGCGTCGATGAGCCAGTCGACGAGGTTCAGTCCGGCCTCGATCGTCTGACGCGAAGCGAGGCAGCGGCCGGCGACGAGCAGCGCACGCGCAGGCAGGGCGTTCTCGTATGTCAGCCGATCCTCGGGCCAGGGCCAGTCGGCTGATGGGCGAGAGCCGAACGTCGATCGAAGTCGCCCGGCCAGGACGCGGGCGGCGAGTGTCGTTTCGCGGCTCGCTACGGCCCGCTGTGCGACGTCGCACGCCAGCAGCACCGAGGACCGGGCCCGCAGGGCCCCGAGCCCCAGCGCCGCCGGCAGGGCCTCGAAGAACAGCCGCTGGGCTGACGCCGCGAGCCGGTCGTCGGGCGCGTGGGCCATCGTCTCGGCGAGGGCGAGCATCGCCCTGCCCTGGGAGTCCTCCGAGCCGGCCGAATCGAGCCAGGTGCCGTCAGCGCCGCGGAAGTTGCGGAACCGGCGGGTCGGGTGGTCGAGCGCGTTGGCCAGGAACCGGACGTTCCGCCACGCGCTCTCGGACACGGCCGGCCAGCCGAGCACTCGCTGATGGAGCAGGTCGACCTGCAGCGCACGGGCGACGTCGTCCGTGCAGTAGCCGTGGACGGGGTCGGGGCGGGACCCGTTCGCATGCTGCATGACCCCGATGGCATCGCTCAGGACGTCGAGATGCCCCCGGTTCACCGGATACAGCGGCAGCACGTCAGGCCCCGACCACGGCCAGCGACCGCTTCGGTTGAACGGCGGCTGGCTTCGCCGCCAGGCGATCGAACACGGCCCGATACCCGCCCGCGACGGCCCACCAGACCATCCGCCGGCTGTACGCGTGCGCCCGGCGCCCGAGGCTCGCCCGGAGCTCGTCGTCGCCGAGGATCTCGATCAGGGCAGCGGCCAGGGCGGCCGGCGATGCGGGCGGGATCAGCACCCCACGGCCGTCGGCCAGGACTTCGGCGGCGTACGAGTACGGCGTCGAGACGATCGCCCGCCCCGCGCCCATCGCATACGACAAGGTCCCGGACACGATCTGGTCGAGCCTCGGATAGGGGGTCACGAACACGTCCGCCGCCTCGAGCCAGCGGGTCAGCTCGACCCGGCCGACGAACCGGTCCACGAACCGGACGTGATCCTCCATCCCCGCCGCCGCGACCTGCGCGAGGAGGCGTTGGCGGTAGGCCTCGCCCTCGCTTCGCACGAGATCCGGATGCGTCGCGCCGACGATGACGTAGCACGCGGTCGGATGCTCGGCGACGACGGCCGGGAGGGCCTCGAGGGCCAACTCCAGGCCCTTGCCGGGACCCAGCAGGCCGAAGGTCAGGATGACCTCGCGGCCCTCGACGCCCAGCCCGGCCTTCACCGGCGTGGGATCGACGAGCGGCAGGTCGGGCACGCCGTGCGGGATGACGTCCAGCGTGCGGTCGTCGACGCCGTACGCCGTGGCAAGGAGCCTGGCCGCCGACTGTGACATGACGACGGTCGCGTCGCTCCGTGCGATCAGCTCCGACAGGATGGCGCGCTGTTCCGGGCTCGGCTCTCGCAGGACGGTGTGGAGGGTGGTGACCGCAGGGACGCTCAACGCCTCGACGAAATCGAGCACGTACGCCCCGTTCGGACCCCCCCAGATCCCGAACTCGTGCTGGATCGACGCCACCTCGACGCATCGCGACAGTGAGCGCGCGATGGGCGCGTAGTCGGACTGCTCGTCGCGGCGGATCCGATGGTGGACCTCGAGTCCGTACGGCAGTGGCTGGTCGCCGGGGTGGAGCGCGACGATCTCGCGATCGCCGGTCGCCGACGAGAGGTCGTGGGTGAACGACGCGATCCCGCAGTGACGTGGCGGATAGGTGGAGACGAATGCGGCGCGTGCGATGACGGGCTCCTCTCGGGTCGGATTCCGCTTGGGACTGCCCGCCACGGCGTCGGCGGCGCTCCAAGGCAACCGCTGAGCGCGGGCAGCCCGAGAGGCATGCGATGTGGTGATGGCCCCGCAGGTGGGGAAGCCGGCCCGGCCCTGGCCGGGCCGGCGGACGGGCTAGGCGGACCGCACCTGGGTCGCGCGCGGGCCCTTGGGGCTCGACTCGATCTCGAACTCGACGCGCTCGCCGCCGGAGAGGCGGTCGAAGTCGAGCGAGCCGTCGAGGCCGCCGCGGTGGAAGAAGTACTCCTTCGCGTCCTCGGCGACAATGAAGCCGAAGCCGCGGTCGGCGACGACCTTCTTGATGGTACCGGTGGTCATGAGGACCTCCAACACTTCCCGAACAGGGATGGCGAGAACGCACGGTCCGTTCGAGAAGGGGGTCGACCACGCGGAGCGTTCGCCACGGAGTGCGGCGAACTCCCACCTTATCACGCCCGATCGGTGAGCGGACGAATCCGAGCGTGGGCCCGCTTATGCTCTGGCGATGACCGACATTCTCCGCCGGCACGCCGTCACCGAACGCGGTGTCAGCGACGGTCGCCCGATGGTCTTCGCCCACGGGTTCGGGTGCGACCAGACGCTCTGGCGCTTCGTCGCTCCGGCGTTCGAGGTGGATCACCGGGTGATCACGTTCGACTACGTGGGCGCCGGCGCCTCCGACCGGAGCGCCTACGATCCCGACCGCTACGCGAGCCTCGACGGGTACGCATCGGACATCCTGGACATCTGCCGGGCGCTGGACCTGCGTGACGTCGTCCTCGTGGGACACTCGGTGAGCGCCACGATCGCGATGCTGGCCTCGATCCGGGAGCCGGAGCGGTTCGCCGAGCTCATCCTGGTCACGCCATCCCCCCGCTACCTCGACGATCCGCCCGGCTATCGCGGGGGGTTCAGCCCGAGCGACATCGACGGCCTGCTCCAGATGATGGACCTCAACGCCGTGGGCTGGGCCGCCTACCTCGCGCCCGTGGTCATGGGCAATCCGGGCCGCCCGGAGTTGAGCCGGGACCTCGAAGCAACCTTCTGCTCCATCGACCCGGCGATGGCCCGCCAGTTCGCGCAGGTGACCTTCCTCGCCGACAACCGGGCGGACCTCGCCGATGTCACGACGCCGTCGTTGATCATCCAGTGCACGGACGACGTCGTGGCCCCGAGGTTCGTGGGCGACTACCTGCACGCTCGACTTCGTGACAGCGAGCTTCGCCACATCGAGGCGACCGGCCACTGTCCGCACGTGAGTCATCCGGCAGAGACGATCGCGACCATCCGCGCGTATCTGCGGGACCGAGAGGGCGTGTCCAACGTCGCGGCGGGATGATCGGGCCCTGGAGCGCGTGCCGGGTGGGGTGCTGTTCCTCGCGCCGGATCTACGGATCACGGGCGCCAACGCCGAGTCGGCGGTCATCGCCGGGTGTGCCCCCGATTCGCTGATCGGCCGACCCTTCGAATCGCTGCTGACAGCGGCCTCCGCGATCCTGTTTCAGACCCACGTGTTTCCGGCGCTACGTGCGGATGGGCGTGTGGCCGAGGTGTTCCTCGCGCTTCGGGGCCCGGATCAGGAGTCGATCCCGATCCTGCTCAACGCCGTTCGTCGCGACTCGCCGGGGCAGCCCGCGTACGAATTGCTCTTTGTCCGCATCCTCGCCCGCGCCCGCTGGGAAGCCGACCTGCTCGCGAGCACGCGCGCGCTGGCAGCGGAGAAGGCCGCCAGCGAACGGCTGGCGCGTGATCTCGAGCGGTCGGCGGCGGAGAAGCGAAGGCTCGACGCGTTCCGCGAGGCGTTCATCGGCATCGTCAGCCACGAGCTGCGGACGCCGATTACCACGATCTACGGGATGAGCGAGTTCCTGCGCGGGCACCATGCGGGCCTCGACGACGTGACTCGCGGCCAGTACCTGGACGACGTGGCGGCCGAGGCGGACCGGCTGCGGCGCCTGACGGAGAACCTGCTCGTCCTTAGCCGTGCCGAAGGTGGCAAGCTGGACCTGTCCCTCGATCCGGTCCTCATCGGTCGGCTGGCCGGTCGCGTCGTGGACAGCGTCGCATCGGCGGAGCCGGATCGTGTCCTGTCGCTCGAGGTCCGCGACCCGCTGCCGGTGGTCCTGGGCGACGAGCCGTTCATCGAGCAGGTGCTCCGCAACCTGTTGAGCAACGCCGTCAAGTACAGCCCGCCCGGGACACCGGTGAAGGTGCAGGTGGTCGGGGACGGCGCCGGCGTGGCGGTCCGGGTGACAGACGGCGGCTTCGGGTTCGGCGACACGCCGCCTGACCGGTTGTTCGAGCTGTTCTATCGCACGGCCGACGCGAAGCGGCGCACTGGCGGCGCGGGAATCGGCCTGTTCGTCTGTCGCGAGCTGGTGCACGCCATGGGCGGCAGGATCTGGGCAGCGCCGGCGCCGGCGCCGGCCTCGTCCGGCGCGGAGTTCGGCTTCTGGCTCCCGGCTGCGGGACAGGAGGTGCCCGATCGCTGACGCCCCGGGGTCCGTATCATCGTCGGGTCGAACGTCAGCTGGCGGAGGCCGAACGGGCGACGAGGTGTCCCACGAACCGCGCGAGCCGACACCGGGCACGTCCTCGCCGTCGGGCATGGACGAGGCGTTCTGGCGCCGTTTCCTCGAGCAGGGTGGCGATTCGTGGCAGGGGCTCGGCCGTCGTGTCCTGAAGCGGATCCCCGCCGACCCGCGTTGCCGGATGTGCGCTTCGCCGTTCGCCGGGCCGGGCGCGCCGATCATGCGGCTCATCGGAAAGCGCCCCTCGGGCGCGAACCCGAACTGGTGTACGACCTGCTTCGACTTCATGGCGAAGCATCGCGGTGGCGCCGAGATCGATGCCGCGATGCTGTTCGCGGACATCCGGGGCTCGACGTCGCTCGCGGAGCGGATGTCGTCAGGCGAGTTCAACACGCTGCTGAATCGGTACTTCGCCACCGCGACGAGCGTCGTGTTCCGCCATGACGGCTTCATCGACAAGTTCGTCGGTGACGAGCTCGTCGCGCTGTTCTTCCCGCTGCTCACTGGAGACCGCTTCGTGGCCCGGGCGGTGGCGGCCGCGCAGGACCTGCTGCGCGAGACCGGTCACGGGACGAAGGAGGGACCGTGGGTCCCGGTTGGCGCCGGGGTCCACGCGGGGCGTGCATGGTTCGGCGTCGTTGGCGACGCGAGCCACGTCGAGCTGACCGCGGTGGGCGATCCGGTCAACGTCGCGGCACGGCTCGCGTCGCTCGCCGAGGCCGGCGAGGTGCTCGTCTCCGCGGACGCCGCATCGGCGTCCGACCTGCCGCCCGGGCTGGAGCGCCGGACCGTCACCCTGAAAGGCAAGGCCGTCGACACCGAGGTGGTGTCGGTCAGGCTCGGCAGCACCGGCGGCTGAGCGTAGTGCCCGGCCGTTGGGGACGGGACCGTCGAACGGACCTCGGCCGCTGCGGGTAGTGTCACCTCGAGCCAGGGAAACCCCGCGGCAGGACGACGGCAAGGCGACCCGCGTCCAGCGTCCTCGGCGACGTCGTCCCTCATCTGTCGAGCGCAGCCCGGGAGTGATCGCATGGTTGGGACACCACTCCAGGAGCTTGCCGAGCTCGACCTGTCCGGCCTCGCGGGCACGTTCCTCGGCGACCTGGACCCGGAGGCCCGCGCGGCGGTGCTCTCCGGAGCGACCGTCCTCGAGGTCTCCCGCGGAGGGCTCGTGTTCGGTGGGCAGTCAGCCAGCCCGCGACTCGCCGTGCTCCTTCAGGGCACCGTCCGCGTAAACCTCCTCGGCAGCCGTGGACGCCGGATCACGGCCCGCTACCTCCACGCAGGGTCGCTCGTCGCAAGCACCACCGGCTGGACCGACGGTCTGCCCCTGCTGCCGGAAGCCGTCGGCGATTGTCTGCTGGCAGAGCTCGAGGTCAGATCGGTCACCGGCGACCCGCGCCTCGACCGGGCGTTGTTCGCCGAGACGACGCGCCGCCTTCAGGACGTCTACCGGGTGCTCGCGGCGACCGCATTCGGCAGCCTGACGGAGCGCATCGCATTCCACGTGCTCGAGCTCGCCGAGCCGTCGCCGGGTGGCGGGCTCACCGCGACCGTCACGCAGCAGGGCCTCGCCGACGGGCTGGGAACCGTACGCGAGGCCGTGGCACGCGGACTCCGCTCGCTGAAGTCGCGGCACCTCGTGGCCACACGGCCGGGCGCGATCGACATCGTCGACATCGACGGGCTGGTGGAGGCCGCCGGCTCCTGGTGGACCAGCTCCCGCCTCCTGTCGACCGGCCTCGTGTCAGCCGATCGCCGGGCGTTCGACGACCTGGACCACGCGGTGGTCGGGATCGACCGACAGGGCACGATCGTGTACGCGAACGCCCGGGCGGCACGCACGTTCCGCTGGGACGCCCAGGACCTGGTCGGTCAGCCCGTCGAGCGCCTGCTCCCGGGCCAGTTGGGCGGCACGCTGTCCGAGTTCATGGCCGATGTGCGTCCGGGTCCGATCGGGCTCGGGAGGACACTGCACGGCCGGCGAGCCGACGGATCGTTGTTCCCCGCCGAGGTGACGCTCGTTCCCGTGCACTCGGCGCCGAGGATGGTGGTGCTTGCGATCGTCGTCGACGTGACGTACCGGGCCGTCCTGCGCGAAGCCCTGTCGCAGCGGTAGCTGCGAAGCACGCGGCCGCGACGGCGGACGCCCGCGCGTAACAAATGTTCCGGACCATGGATGCGTCGCGGTGCGCCCCTCGATGGGTCGCCGCCGTGTGACCTCGGCACCGACAGTGCGCCGAAATACCTCGCCGGAGTGCAGATGCACGAGCTTCGACCAGCACGCATGGATGGTGCCCGGGGTACGCGACGTCGTGTCCGCTGGACGCGGAGCGCGATCCCGGACCACGTGGTGTCCGCCGCGCGCGTCGTTGCCCACGTCATCGCGGCGGCCGTCGTGTACGCCCTCGTGGCCCGGATCAGCCTGCTGTTCGTGCTCGAGCCACAGCACGTCGCCGGCATCTGGCCGCCGGCGGGCATCGCCCTCGGCATGCTGCTCGTCGCCGGCCCGGGCGCCTGGCCGGCGATCGCGACGGGCGTGGCCATCGCGGTTGCGGCGGCCAACCTCATCGCCGGCGTCCCCGCGCTCCCGACGGCCGGCTTCGTCGTCGCCAACACCGTCGAGCCGGTGCTCGCCGCGTGGGCGCTGCGCCGCGTCGGCTTCACCTCGCTCGCGACGCTCCGCGGCGTCGGGCAGCTCCTGGGCTACGGGGCGCTCGCGGCTCCAGCGGTTGGCGCGCTCATCGGTGCGACCTTCGCGGCCTGGGCCGCGAATGCGCCGTTCGTCCCGACGTACGTCTCGTGGCTGCTGAGCGACGCCGGGGGTGTGCTGGCGGTGGCCCCCGCCATCCTGCTGGCTCGCCATCGCGAACGCGTCCGTCTCGACTGGCGAACCGGCCTCGAGGCCGTTGCGATCGGCACCCTGGTCACGGGACTGACCTGCACTGCGTTCCTGCCCGTGCCACTCGGCTTCCAGCTCGCCGCGTCGCCGATCTTCCTCCTGCTCGTCGTGACCGCCGTGCGGTTCCGAGTGGTCGGGGCGACGCTCGCCACCCTCGCCGTGGCGGTCATCGCCACCGCCGGCACGATCGCGGGCTATGGCCCGCTGGCCCGTCTCAACCCGTCACCGGCCGTGCAGATCGGGCAGGTGCAGGTGCTCGTGGCCACGACCTTCCTGATCGCATTCGTCACCGCGGCCACGATCTCGGAGCGACGCGCGGCCGCGGCGAAGCTCGCCGAGCGCGCCGCGACGAACGAGCGGATCACCGCGTTCGCGCGCGCGGTCGCCAGGACGCTCGAGCCCGAGGCGACGTTCGGGGAGATCGTTCGCGCCGCCGGTGACGCCGTGTCGGCGGACGTGGTGGTGCTCAGCGCGAGTCACGGCGACCGCGAGGCACACCGGATCGTCGGTGCCGCCGGGGCTCCCTCGCTCATCGGGCGGACCGTCGAGCCGGGGGATGGCTGCATCGGGGCGGTCATCCGCGACGGCACGACCATCCTCATGGACCGCGCGGAGCCGGGGGAGCGTGCCACCTCCACGCAGGACGTCTTCGCGGACCGGACCCTGGCGATGGCGTGTGTCCCGATCCTGACCGATGGCGCCGTGACCGCGACCCTCGGTGTGGGGCGCCTGGATCTCGCGTCGCCGTTCACGACGAGCGAGGCGCGGGCGCTGGAGCTGATGGCGGACCTTGCCTCGCTGGCACTCCGGAATGCCATCCTCTACGCGCGTGCGCAGGAGCTGTCGATCCGCGACGAGCTGACGGGGCTGCCCAACCGGCGCTACTTCGCGACATCCTTCGACCGGATGGCGGCGCAGCGGTCCCGCCAGGTGGCGGCGTCAAGGGACGTCGTGTCGGTGGTCCTGTTCGACCTCGACCACTTCGGCGCGGTCAACAAGGAGCGCGGCCACGCCACGGGCGATCGTCTCCTGGCCCGGTTCGGTGAGCTCCTGGCGACCAGCCTGCGACGCGCCGACGTCGTGGCCCGCTATGGCGGGGAGGAGTTCGTGGCCATCCTCCTCGGCACCCGGCGCGAGGACGCCGTCCGCATCGCGGACGAGGTCCGCAGCGCGTTCGAGCAGATCGTCGTGGACGGCGACGACGGCCTGCCGATCCGGTGCACGGTGAGCGCCGGCGTAGCCGAGGTCGAGGCGGGGGAAGCGTCGCTGTCCGCACTGCTGCCGGCCGCGGACGTCGCGCTGGCGATGGCCAAGCGGGCGGGCCGGAACATGGTCGCCGCCGCCTGAGGGCGGATCCCTAGAACGGCTGGGCGAGGGACACCGCGGCCGCGGCGATCGGCCGCGGTGGCGCGGGCGGGCCGAGGTGGAACCCCTGGCCGAGGGTCACGCCCAGCGAGCGCAGGGCGGCGAGCTCCGCCTCCGTCTCGATCCCCTCGGCGATGATGCTGCAACCGGTAGTCACCGCGAAGTGGCGCATGCCGGCCACGAGCGCCTGGCGGGCCAGATCGGCGTCGAGTCCGGCGACGATCGCCCGGTCGAGCTTCACGAAGTCGGGCCGGAGCTCGAGGATGTGGCGGAAGCTGGCGAACCCCGCGCCCGCATCATCGACCGCCAGCCGCACGTTGGGGCCGAGCTCCCGGATGGCCGCGCGAAGCGCCTCGTAGTCGTGGACGGCGGTGTGCTCCGTGAGCTCGAGGATGGTCTGCCAGCCCCAGTGCCGCATCAGCGATCCGAGCGGCTCCCGGGCGAGGACGAGCTCCGGGGAGACATTCAGGTTCAGCAGCGCGTTCGCGGGCAGCGACTCCGCGGCCCGAAACGCGGCTTCGAGCGTGACCGCTTCGAGCTCGAGCCCGAGTCCAACAGCGGTCGCCTGGGGGAACCGGTCGCCCGGAGAGCTTCCGTCGGCGAACCGGGTCAGCGCCTCGTACCCGATGATGGCTCCGCTCTCGAGCTCGACGATCGGCTGGAACACGGTGCAGAACGCACGGTCGGCGATGATCGCCCTGATGTCCTCGCCGGCCTTCGGGTCCCGACCGGCTGGATCCGTCATCAGCACGCGTTCCGTGGCCAGCGCGGCCAGGTTGGCGGCCATACGCATCGCCACGACGTGCTCCTCGGTGTACGCGGCCGGCTCCAGGCTCTGTGCCTCAAAGGCGCCGATCATCCTGCCGAGCACGGCCATGGGCACGGCGATGGCGGACTTGGGCAGCCGTGGGTCAACGTCGATGCCGACGTTCACCACGGGCAGACCCGCGATCGCGGCGTCGAGGTCGTCGATCACGACCGGACGACCGGTCTCGATCGCGACGCTCTGCGGACTGCCGCTCATCGGCATCGGCGGCAGATCGGAGACGTCGTCCTCCCCGTCCGCCCGGCCGCTGAAGACGCATGTGCGGAGGCGTCTGGCCGGGTCGTACAGCGAGACGAAGATTCCGTGCGTGGGGCTGATCGCCTGGGTAAAGGTGAACAGCGCCCGGTAGATCGCGCGCAGGTCCGGAGCCGAGGCGACGGCCCCCGCGAGGGTGGCCAGGTCATCCAGCAGCCGTCCGGAATCGGGGCTGCTGGCAGCGACCCCTCGCGCCGCGGTGGTCCTGCGCGCTGATGCGACCATACGCAGGACGATAGTCGTCGATGAGCGAACGATCCCTCCGGCAAACGTACCAGTTCGCCGCGCCGGCGCGCCCGGTCCGCTGTCGCTCGAAACCGGGTCCTGGAGGCACGTGGAGCCGGAGGAGAGAGGCCCCCGGCTCCCTCAGCCCTCGCCGACCGCCCTGCGCACGAGGCCCGCGAGCCGCTCCTCGTCCGCGGGCCCCAGCCCCGTGAGCGCCCACGAGGTCGGCCACATCGAGCCCTCGTCGAGCTGGGCGGGAGCGTTGAAGCCGAACGTGGAATAGCGCTCCTTGAACTTCGAGGCCGGCGTGAAGTAGCAGACGACCTTGCCCTCGGCGTTCGCGTACGCCGGCATCCCGTACCAGGTCCTCGGGGAGAGGCTCGGGGCGACCGCCTTGACGATCGCGTGGATGCGCTCGGCCATCGCGCGCTCGGACTCGGGCATCTCCGCGAACTTCGCGAGCACGTCCGCCTCGCCGTCCGCCTTGCCCTTCTTGCCGCGCGCGGCCTTCAGCTCCCGGGCGCGCTCGCGCATGGCGGCGCGCTCCGCGTCCGTCCAGCCGGACTGCTCGTCGATCCCGGTCTGATCGTCCTGCACGTGTGGTCCTCATCGTTGCTCTGACACTCGGGGTGGCAATAGTGTCTCGTCGCGGAGCCGCCGCGAGCATAGGGCCTGCCCGCTTGCCGGCGGGCGCGATCCGGGTCGGCCACACTCGGACGGACAGCACCCCAGAGCCTCCGATGATCGCGGCGAGCCGGGCTAGCCGGTCCCGCTTGCCAGGTGACCCGAAGTCCGAGGACGAATGGCTCTGCCGCTCGGCACGGCGCGGCGCGTTTGCTTGCCGGGCAGGGCCGTGGCACCAGGCATCCGGCCCCTGACCGCCCGGCCACCAACGCCACACAGCGGGGGGAGCGACACACGATGACCAGCCGGCAGGGCGGGCGGATGGCGCTCCAGCGCGCGGCGGTCGCTGCTCTCGCGGCAGTCGCCGCCGGTCTCGGCCTCTTCGCCCGCCGCGGCATCCGGCTGTACCTGGCGGCCGTCGCGCTGCCCGCCGTCCGCGACCGGCCCCGCGTGGTTGCGCCGGCGGTGCGAGACCGAGCACGGATGCGTGACGTCTCGGCCACACCCATCACAGGGAAGGGAAGGACATGAATCCGGGAATCGTCGGTGGCTTCCTCGTCGTGCATGGCGTGATCACCGCGATGATCGGCCTGGGCACGGTCACCAACCCGACCGGCCCGGCGATGACGCTGCCGGGCTGGCTGCCGTGGTGGCCGGGTCCGCTCGGTCGGTCCTGGCTGATCGACGGCCTCGGCCTGGGCTCCGGGGCCTCGATGGCCGGCGGCGCCATCTGGCTCGTGGCCGGTGTGGCGCTTCTGGCCGGCGGGCTCGGCTGGCTGGGGGTGGCCGGGGTTCGCGACGTCTGGCAGCCGCTGCTGATCGTCGGCGGGCTCGTGGGTCTCGTCGCGATCGGTCTCTACTTCCATCCGCTGTACCTGCTTGCGGTGGCGATCGACGTCGTCGTGGTCGTGCTCGCCTGGGGCCGGCTGACGGCTGCGACGTGACCCACGATGCCTGACGCATCGCGCGCGGGCGCGGCACGCCGCCCGCGCGGGTCAGGCCGATCGCGCTTCAGGAGGTGAGCGATGGCGACCACGCCGGGGAGCAATCAGCAGGGCGTCGGGTCAGCCGATGCGGCTCGGAGGAACGGGACGATGGAGCAGGTCATCGAGACGCTTGCCAGGAGCATGGGCAGCGGGGTGGGCTGGATGGCCGAGAGCGGCGTCCTGTTCGCGGTGTTCGGGGTTCTCTGGGCGGCGTTCGCCGGCGCGCTCGTGGTCAGCCAGGGCAGCGTCGACGAGACGTGGCGGACGATCCACGGCCTGCCGCTGCTCGCCCAGCTCGTCGTGTGGGTGCTGTTCCTGCCCGTGATGGTCGGGCTGTGGATCTGGGAGACGAGCTGGCCGCTCGTCATCCGGCTCACCCTCGTCGTCGGGGTGGCCGGCTGGAACCTCTTGATGTTCCTGCCGAAGGCCCTTCAGGCTAGGCCGTAGCCAGGGTTCGGGAGTCGGGGAGACCCCTCCAGGCGAGGCGGCAGGCCGAACAGCGGGAACAGGCGCGCGGTGTCGAGGAAGAACGTGATCCCCACGATCCGCTCGCCGTCCAGCTCGAGCACCTGGAGCGACCAGGGCTCGTAGCCGCGATCATCTGCGGCCGGCTTGTACTGGCCGAACGCGGGCGACCCGTTGGCCGCGACCGGAACCAGCCTCGAGCCGCGGCACGCGCTACCGGTGCCGAGGCAGAACGCCGTGATGTCGTCGTGGGTCGCGAGCCAGAGGTCGAACGGCGGCATGTTCCACGTCGCGTCCTCGGCGAGCACCGCCGTGAGCGCGTCCATGTCGTACCGCTCGAAGGCGTCGACGTACCTGCCGACGAGCTCGGACGAGGCGGCGTCGAGGTCGGGTGCGGGCGCGTCGGTGGTGACACGGCGTGCGGACAGGGTCTCCCGCGCACGCTGGAGGGCGCTGTTCACCGCGGCGACGGATGTGTCGAGCAGATCCGCGACCTCGGAGGCCTGCCAGCGGAGCACGTCACGGAGGAGGAGCACCGCCCGTTGGCGAGGCGGCAGGTGCTGGATTGCGGCCATGAACGCGAGCCGGACGGTCTCGCGGGCGAGCGCGACCTCCGCGGGATCGCCACCTGCCGGCACGACGAACTCGTCCGGGATCGGCCCGAGCCACGTCGCCTCGTCGAGCGGCGCGGGCAAGGCATCGTCGCCCCGGCCCGGGCCACGCAGGTCCATCGGGCGCACCCGTCGCTCGCGGCTCGAGAGCATGTCGAGGCACACGTTCGTCGCGATCCGGTACAGCCACGAGCGCAGCTGGGATCGTCCCTCGAAGCGGTCGAGCGCGCGCCAGGCGCGGAGCATCGTCTCCTGGACGGCATCCTCGGCCTCGAACGCGGATCCGAGCATGCGGTAGCAGTGAGCGATCAGCTGGGTCCGGTGGGCCTCGAGTTCCACGGCACGATCCGGCGCGATATCGACGGGACGCAGGTCAGTCATCGGCTCGGGCGATGGTAGTCCGCCTTGCAATGCCGAGGAGTCGCAGCGCGTCCGGACCGGGGTTCTCGAACGCCACCGCGTCGACCCAGCAGGGTGTGATGAACGATCCCGCGCCGAAGGCGCCACAGGCTTCAGCGCGAGTGTGGATCCAGAGCGTGCCGTGAAGCACGACGAGGAGCGCACCCACGTACCGTCCGGAATCGATGCGACAGCGCTCGCCGGCCCCGAGCTCCAGCACCCAGGACTCGAACGGCGTCATCGCTCGGTCGCCGTCACCGGCGCGGGAGCTGGCACGGGTGGTCCTCACAGGCGTCGTGGATTCGATGCGTAGACCGCCGCCGGTCACGGATCTCATCGGCGGTCCCCTGCAATGCTGTGCGTCCCCGCCGTCAGGTACATTCCTGCGGCGCGTTGGGAGGGTGCAGGGGTGCTTCGGGTCATCCGGTTCGGCGTGCGGATGGAGCAGCCCGCGTTCGAGACGTTCGCGCGCGAGGTCGGCATCCGGCGCATGGCCGATGGTGGAGCGCTGGCGGTGGTCGCGGGCCGGAGCGACGCGACGGACCCCCAGCGGTATGCGATCGTCAGCCGCTTCACCGGCTTCGACGCGATGGTTCGCGTCATCGGGAGCGATCTGCTGTACGCGCAGTTCCTCGGTGAGTGGCGTGAGCGCCTCCAGGAGGCGCAGGCCGAACATTTCGAGGCGATGGAGCTCGACCCGGCCAACACCGGCACGGGTGCACCCAGGCTCCTGCGGATCTACTCCGGCAGGATCGCCGAGGCGGACGCCACCGAGTATTACGAGTTCATCCGCCGCGAGGCGTGGCCGCTCATCCGGGCTCGTCCCGGTCTTGTGACCGCGATGTTCGGCCGGCGCGTGGAGGAAGGCGAGCACGGCATCGCGTTCATCACCGCGTGGTCCACGGAGCCGGAGGCGGGAACCCCGGAAGCTCAGGCGGTTCCGCTACGGCCGTCATCCCTCGTCCGCGACGAGCAGGTGGAGCTCTACAGCGTGATCGGCTCGTACGTCCGGGACTGAGCCGGGCCCGGGTTCCGTGAGCGTGCTGCCAGGCGATGGAACACCCGCCGCCCTCGAACGTTGGGCTCAGGTCCCGGCGTCGATCCGCGCGAGGCGTTCCTCCATCGCCGCCATCACGATCGCGCGCAGCTCGGGCGAGTCGTCGAGCGCCTCGTTGAGCTGCCGCGGCGACAGGACGACGACCCGCGTGTCCTCGAGGGCCCGACCCGTGGCCGTCCGCGGGCCGCCATCGATCGCGGCGATCTCACCGAAGAAGTCACCCCGATGGATCGTGTCAACCATCCGCCCGCCTCGCTCGATGCCGATCGAGCCCGAGACCACGACGTAGACCGAACCCTCGTGACGACCCTCATGCGTCAGCTCGGTTCCGGCCGGCACGTCGATCTCCTCGGCGTATTTCGCCAGCCTCCCCAGCTGATCGCGCTCCAGCAGGGCGAACGGGGGCAACTCGGCCAGATCGTCCACAACGGCCATCGACGGATCATCGCCCCGCGTCACGTCACGGGCAAGGGGTGGAATCCGGCGCCCGGGACTAGCTCGCGTTGACTCCCAGCGCGACCGGGCAGCTCACGCCGGTCGAATGGTCCGGGCAGTAGCCGTCCGGGTTCTTCGAGAGGTACTGCTGGTGGTACGCCTCGGCGAGGTAGAACCCCGGCGCCTCGCGGATCTCGGTCGTGATCTCGCCGAAGCCCGCCTTCGTGAGCTCCTGCTGGTAGGCGTCGCGCGTCGCGAGCGCCGCCGCGAGCTGCTCGGGCGAGTGCGTGAAGATCGCCGAGCGGTACTGGGTCCCGATGTCGTTGCCCTGGCGAAAGCCCTGCGTCGGGTCGTGGTGCTCCCAGAACACCCTGAGCAGCCGCTCGTACGAGATCACGGTGGGGTCGAACACGACGCGCACCGTCTCGGCGTGGCCGGTGTCGCCGGTGCACGCCTCGCGATAGGTGGGGTTCGGCGTGCCGCCGCCCTGGTAGCCGACGAGCGTCACCCACACGCCCGGCAGCGACCAGAACGCCTTCTCGGCGCCCCAGAAGCAGCCCATCGCGAAGTCGGCGATCTGCATCCCGTCCGGGTACGGGCCGGCGAGTGGCCGACCGCTGACGTGGTGGACGCCCGGGTCGGGGAGGATCGGGTCTGGGCGGCCGGGAAGGATCTCGTCGGCGCGCGGCATCTGCGGCTGGCGGAACACGAACTGCATGCGCAGATCGTATGCGCGCCGCAAAATCGTGCGAGGCGGCCCGCCTGCCTACGGCGTGAACGCGAACGACCGGACGAGCACCTCCACCGCCTGGCCGTTGAGCGGCGCGCGGCCGCCGAACAGCCACAGGTTGAGCCGCACCCGCTCGTCGCCCGGCACCGGAACGCCGCTGCCGCTGAACGTGAAGTCGTTGATGAGCGCGCCGGCGGCCGTCCGGCTCTCCCACGTGATCACGCCCGGCTGCCAGGTGAAGCGATGGGTCGTCGTGGTGCCGGCCGGCTGGGTGAAGCGCTTCAGGCGACCCGGGGTGTCGTACGGCTGGACGACGTACTGCGCGTTCGTCGGGTCGGTGGTGCTGCCCCAGCGGGCGAACTCGATGTCGATCTCGCGGTGCGCGTAGGGTGCCTTGTCGCTCCACGTGAACAGGCCGAGGACGACGTTCGGGTCAAGGTTGCTGACGTCCGACTCGATCGTGAACGTGTACGTGCCGTAGCCGAAGCTGGCTGGGCCGATCACCTCGGCGCACGTCCAGGCGGAGCCCGCCTGCTGGATCCGCAAGCGCAGGTTGCCCTGGCCGTCGACGCCGACGTTCGCCTTGTCATACCGGCACGGCCCGGGGCCGACCGCGCTGCGGCTCGTCTTGATCGACCAGATCGCACCGGACCAGGTGACCTTGTCCGGGTAGCCGGGCTTGCCCGCGGCCGCCGCTGCCGGCGCGCTCGCGCCGATCAGGGCCAGGCCGACGATCCACACGAGCGCCAGGCGGCGCGCGCGCACGCCCGTTCGCGGACCTGGTTCCTGATCCGCCCGACGCATGCGGGCGCCCTCCGTTCCTGCCATCGGTCCTCCACGACTTCCGGGGCCGCCAGTGTCGCAGACCGCCGTCTCGGCGCACCGCTCGGGCGACGTCATCCGGTGCGCGCGGGCAAGGGTCACGGTGCTCGCAGATCGACCTCGGGCCGTCGCTGCGCGGCCTCCTCCGCGTCGAAGAACGGACGCGGACGCCAGCCGAACCAGCCGGTGACGAGGACGGTCGGCAGCGTGGCGATCGCGGTGTTGTACCGGAACACCTGGTCGTTGTAGAGCTCGCGCCGGTCGGCGATGAGCTCCTCCAGCCGCTCGATCTCGTCCTGGAGCTCGCGGACGTTGCCGGCCGACCGGATCTCCGGGTATCGCTCGACGACCGCGAACAGCTGGCGCACCGCGGACGAGGTCGCCTCGGACGTCGCTGCCTGGCGCGGGATCGCGGCGTGATCGTCGTACGCCGCGCGGAGCGCGGTCACGCGCTCGAGGACGTCGCGCTCGTACGCCATGAGCCCGCGTACGGCGTTCACGAGGTTCGGCAGCTCGTCGTGGCGCTGCTTGAGAGCGACGTCGACGTTCGCCCATGCCTTGTCCACGCGCTGGAGGAGGCCGACGACGCGGTTGTACGTGACCACGACGAGGAACAGCGCGAGGAACGCGACGAGGCCGAGCGCGAACAGGGCCGCGAGGGTCAGCTCGCTCATGCCGCGATCACCCCCGACCACAGGAGCGCGAGCACGACCGCCGAGCCGATCGCGAGCACGGCCCCCAGGAGCCCGACGAGGAAGCGCTCCTGCTGGCGCTCCTGCACGATGCCCGGGCTGCCGGCCGCGACGACGAGCGGGTGGTCGGCGCCGGCGGCGAGGACGAGCAGGTCCGGGGCGAGGTCGAACGACCGCTCGTGGCGCTCGACCTCAGCGGGCGATGCGAGCGCGGGCGGCGTCGCGCGGGGGTCGAGCTCCGGCGCGCTGGCGGGCCTGCCGATGCCGAAGCCGGGGATCGCGGCGTTGCCCCACGCCTCCTCGGGCGAGACGAGCAGCCCGGCGGCGCGGGCCTCGGCGATCGATGCGGCGGTTTCCTCGTCGACCGGGCCGTGCCCGCCCGATGCGTTCGCGAGCAGGTCGGCACCGGTCGGGTCCGCCAGCTCGCCGAACGGCAACGCGGCCCCGAGGATCGTGACCTCGTCGCCGGGCTCCAGGCGCGCCTCGACGTAGTGCCGCCGCCCACTCGACCGGTCGCGGCCGAAGTCGGCGAGGTCGCCCGGCTCGGGGGCTCGCACCGTGAGGAGCGCGGCGATCGCGGCCTCGCGTGCCTCGGGCGAGCCGGGAACACCCGGATCGAACGCCCCGCCGCCTGGTCCGAACGCCGCCCCGGTCCGCAGCCGGAGCCCGGGCGGGGCGTCGCCCAGCAGGCCGCTCCGCTCGTCGAACCGTGGCGGGACGTCGACCGTGGCACGCCGCGGGAAGACCCGGATCGCGCCGGTCTCGTCGCGCACCCGGAAGCCGACGCCGCGTTCCTCGCTGACGGCCTCGGAGCGGTCGTCGTCGGTGACGTCCTCGACCGTGGCCCGATACCAGACACAGGGCGTGCTCGTGAGCGGCGAGACGAGCGTGACCTCGGCCGCCTCGACGACGCCGTGGACCCGCACCTCGCCCGCGGCGAGCGAAGCGATCCGCGACGTCCCCACGTCCGCCACGCGCGCGCCCATCCGGTACCCCTGGAGGCCGCGCAAGAGCAGCACGAGACCGGCCACGATGCCCGATGCCGCGAGGAGAATCCCGGGCGTCAGCGGCATGGCGACGACGGGACGGGTCGTCGCGCGCGGATCACCCCGGACGGCTCCCGGCTCCGCGCCGGATGGCCGCCGCGATCAGGACGGCCCCCAGCCCGATGACGATCACCGGCCACACGAGATCCCAGTCGATCCGGATGGCGAGGTACCGGTCGAGCAGGAACCACGCGCCGAGCAGGATCAGCCCGATGCCGATCGCGATGCTCGTGTTGCGGCCGGCGTCGGGACTGCGGGGCGTCGGCGCCGGCGACCAGGAGCCGGCGCCGGGCGTCCAGGCTCCGCCGGTCGAGTCGCTTGGGCCCTGCCAGGCGCCGCCCGTGGGCGGCGTCGCGGGCATTCCCTCGGGCGCCTCCGGCACGACAAGGGCCATGACGAGATACACGAGGGCGAACAGGCCGCCCGAGACGAACGCGAGGATGACCCAGGCGACCCGGATGACGGACACGTCCGCGCCATAGCGCTCGGCGAGGCCGCCGGCGACGCCCGCGAGCACGCGATCGCGCCTGGAGCGGTAGATCCGATCAACCATGGCAGCCACCCTCCGGATCGAGCGCGATCGATCCCGCGTTCGCGCTCGCGTCAAGCTCGATGCGCACATCGGCGTCGGCGAACCCGGGGCTCTCGTACGTGTCGCCCCGCTGGACGAGCCCCGGGAAGTCGTACGACGACGTGATGCTCTCGGACGTCGTGATGCGGATCGCGGTCTCCGCGCTTCGGCACAGCTCCACCGATCCCGCGTTCGCTGACACCGAGCCGCGGAGCGACGCATCGGGCAGCGTCAGCTGGGCGGAGCCGGCATTCACGGACACGGTGAGCGACTCGACGCTCGCGGCCCCGTCGAGGTCCGCGTCGATGTCGCCTGCGTTCACGTCCAGGCTCACCGCGCTCGTATTCGCGCCGCCAAGGTCGACTCGGCCCGACCCGGCGTTGACCGAGACCTCAAGGTCGAGCATCGCGTCCGTCGGCAGCGTGACCTCCCACTCGTCGTGATCGCCGAAGAACGGCGTCCGGTCGCGCGAGGCCACCCGGAGCGAGCTCGCGGTCGCCTCGACATCCGGGCCAACGCCGTCGTCGTCGCGCCCCGTCACGGTCCAGCCGGTTCCGGCCGCCGTGGCAAGCACCAGCTCGCCGCAGTTGAGCTCGACCTGCACCCGGGCGGCCGCACCGAGGCTGCCGTCCCGGCCCGCAAACGCCGTGCCGCCGCCATCCCCGATCCCGCAGCCGCCGAGCGCGGGGATCCGGAACCCCGCCACGAACACGCTGCCGAGCATGATTCCGAACGTTGCCGCGACGACGAGCCCGCCGATCGGCTCGAGGGGCGTGCGCCGGGCGGCCAGCGAGATCCCGAGACCGATGATGATCACCGGCCACAGCTGCCAGGCGCCCTCGACGACCGAGGCGTCGAGCCAGCCCTGGTTGACGGCCAGCGGGATTCCGCCGAGCAGGATGAGGAACACCCCCCAACCGAGAAACCCGCGATCGATGGACACGGCAACCCTCCACGGCCCGTGACGAGGCCCGTCATCATTCTGCGGCACGGAGCCGGGTCACAGGCGTGCTCCATGGACCGGAGTTGCATGACGTTCGACCGGCCCGCACCAGCGGTCGTGCGACCTGCGGGGTAGCCTTGTCGGCAGGGATGGTCAACGAGGGGTGTCATGCGTCTCAGTGAGTGGCGCGCACAGGCTCCCGGTCGTGAGACCGCGAGCGCGAAGGTCCTGGGGGTCGTCGAGCCGGTCCTGGCCACGTTCGGGCTGGAGCGGGATCCGGAGTGCTGGATCGTGTGGGGCGACGATCCGGGCATCCGCTGGACGCTGGTCGCCGCCGCGCCCGCCGGGCTCGTCACCTGCCACGTCCGCGTGAACGTGCCCGGCGAGGGACCGCGCGCGAGCGCGAAGCTGACCCGCTGGCCTCGCGTCCAGGTGGGCGAGCTCGCAGTCGAGACCCAGGGCGGCCACCGGCTGGTGACGTTCCAGGTCGAGAACGTTGTGATGCGCGGTGCCGATGCGGAGGCGGACGGGATCGGACGATTCGCGCTGACGGTCTTCGACGGCATCGACGGACGGCCGCTGCCGGAGCCACCGGCGAGCCGCCCGGCGCGACGCCCGGAGCCGGCGAGCCGCCGTGCGCCGGCGGGCGCGACGACCCGAGGTTCCGCGGCGAAAAGCTCGACGCCGAAGCGCTCGGCCGCGAAAGCCTCGACCGCGCTGGTCGCCGTGAAGCCGGCGGGCGGCAGCGCGGAATGACCGGCCGGCCGAGGCCGGGCGTCACCACGGACGGGGGGTCGCCGGCCCTGGCCGGTCGCGGTGCGACCATCCTCGACGGCGTCGCCGCCGTGATCTTCGATCTGGACGGCGTGCTGGTCGATTCGGAGATCTGGTGGGACGAGGTCCGGCACGCGTTCGCGCGCGAGCAGGGGCGTCGGTGGACGGTCGCGGACCGTGAGGCGGTGATGGGTCAGAACTCGCGCCAGTGGGCGGCGACGATGCGGACGCGCCTGTCGCTCGACCTCGACGAGGCGGCGATCGAGCGCGCGATCGTGAACGGCGTCGTGCATCGGTACGCGGCGGAGGGCCCGCCGGAGATCGAGGGGGCGGTCGAGACCGTCCGGGCGCTCGAGGGGCGGTACCGGCTCGGTGTCGCGTCGTCGGCCCACCGAGAGGTGATCGATGCCGCGCTCGCTGCGCTGCAGCTCCACGACGACGCGTTCCGCGTCGTCGTGTCCTCGGACGAGGTGGCCCACGGCAAGCCCGAGCCGGACGTGTACCTCGAGGCGGCCCGGCGGCTGGAGGTGGATCCCGCGGCGGCGCTCGTGATCGAGGACTCCCGCAACGGGGTGCTCGCCGCCCGGGCTGCCGGCATGCGCGTCGTGCTCGTCCCCAACGCCAGCATCCCGCCCGCACCGGGCACCGACGCGCTCGCGGACCTGGTCCTCGAGCGCCTCTCCGACCTCGTCGCGTGAAGGGCTCGGCGTGGCGCCCCGCGAGCAGCGTGGAGCGCATCCGGCGGCGGATCCGGATCGTGCTCACGCGCCTGTTCTGCGGGCTGGCCGTGCGGGCGATCCTCCGGCTCCGGTTGGAGGGCCGCGAGCACCTCCCGGCCGGGCCCGCGCTGCTCTGCTTCAGCCACCAGAGCTGGGTCGACCCGATGATCCTGCTCGCCGGCTTGCCCTGGCGTCCGGACTTCGCCCTGTTCGGGCCGAAGGAGGAGGACATGGGCGCCGGCGGCCGGAATCGATTGATGACCTGGACGGGCCTTGCGCTCCCGTACAAGCCCGGGAAGAACGACCTCATCGACACGACGCGGCGCGTCCAGGCCGTGTTCGACGCCGGCTGGTCGCTGGCGATCGCGGGGGAGGGGAGGATCCACGTCGGGGAGCGCGAGCTGCTGCCACTCAACGAGGGAGCGGCGTACTTCGCGCTCCGCGCCGGCGTGCCGATCGTGCCGGTCGCGATCAACGGCACCGGATGGCTGGGGTTCGGCCGCACGGTTCGCGTGCGGATCGGCGAGCCGATCCCCGTCGACGGCCGGCCCACGCGCGAGCGGATCGAGGCGCTCACGGCGGCCACCGCCCACGCCCTGCGCGAGCTCGTGGCGGACTTCTCCGACCGGCCGCCGCCCGGCCGGTTCTGGCGCCGGGTGACCGAGCGTTTCAACGACTGGCCGGAGGGCGCGCGTCCGGACCTGCCCGGCGGGACGCCGTCCTGAGGTGGCCGGCCGTGGGGCGGCCGAGCGTGGCATCATCGCGGGGTTCGTCGAACGTACAGCCAGGGAGGATGCGTGGTCGCCACAGGCCTGTCCGCCGACCAGTCCGAGTACCGTCGCCGCCTCGGCGAGCAGCCGGACGCGCAGATCGACCAGTGGGCGGCCGAGCTGATGCGCGATGTCGCGATCCGGCGCGGCGTGCTCCGGGTCGTGGAGGACTTCCGTCGGGCGGCGCGGCTCGACGAGCATGAATTCGAACGTGTGTTCGCTTCAGGTGGCGGCCCGCCGGCGTCGATCGGGCGCGACGGCAGCGGCCGGCTCATGGTCCCGGCGATCACGCTCTGGGCGCTCGTGCCCGGGATCCGCTCGCAGGTCCCCGATGGCCGCGACCGGCTGATCGAGTATCTGGTGGCGAACTTCCACGAGCTCGTCTACGTCTAGGCGCCTGCTCGGGCTCGCGCGACTCGTCCATCCCTTCCCGTCCCTGCTCGACGGGCTCGTCGTCCTCGGGTCGGCGCTGCTGGCCGGGGGTGCCGCCGGCTCGGCAGGTGCGGGCTCCACGCCCGAAGGCCTGACGGCCGGTCTCCGCCTCGGCGCCTCGATGACGCTGCTCCAGTTCTCGATCGGTGCGCTCAACGACCTCCGGGACCGGTATGCCGACTCGCGCTCGAAGCCGGACAAGCCGATCCCGGCGGGGCGGGTGTCGGTCGGCGGCGCGCGGATCGTGACCGCCTTGAGCGCCAGCGTCGGCCTCGTGCTCGCGGCGGCGTCCGGGCTGCCGGTGCTCGTGCTGGCGGTGCTCGTCCTCGGGATCGGCTACGCGTACGACCTGGCCCTCAAGGGGACCGCGTGGTCGTGGCTGCCGTTCGCGGTCGGGATCCCGCTCCTGCCGGTGTACGGCTGGCTCGGCGCGGTCGGGACCCTGCCGCCGGCGTTCCTCGTGCTGGTGCCGGCCGGGGTGGTCGAGGGCGCCGCGCTCGCGGTCGCGAACGCGCTCGTGGACGAGGAGCGCGACCGGGCCGCCGGCGTGTCGTCGATCGCGACCGCGCTCGGGAGGGGAGCGTCCGGCTCGCTCGTCGTGGCGCTGCAGGCGGTGGTGGTCGCCGTCGCCGTGGCCGCGGCCCTGGTGGCCGGCCTTCCTGCCGGGTGGCTGGTGCTCGTCCTGGGCGCCGGCACGGTCGTCGTCGGCGGTGCGCTCGTCGCGGCCACTGCCGGATCGGCTCCCCGAACGCGATCGGCGGCATGGACGGCTCAGGCGGCCGGTGCGGCGGGGCTGGTGGTGAGCTGGCTCGGCGGGTTGGTCGCCTCGGGCGCGGCGTAGCCCGGGAAGCAAGTCCGGGGTCCGATCGGGACCGACGTACCCCGAACGCGGGCGGCGCGTCGTTCGTTTCCCCGATTGTCATCGACCCCGCCGAAGGGAGCCCTGCCTTGACCGGATTCATCCGCCACGCCCGTGGACCGCTCGTGTCGATCGTCGTGCTCGGCATCTCCGCGACCGCGGTCTTCGCCGCCGGCTCGCTGCCGCTGCAGGCCGGACCGGGCCTCGCTACCGCGAGCGCCGCCGCGGGCAAGACCGTCCCCGTCCGGGCGGGACAGCAGGTTGCCGCTGCCGCGTCCGCCTCGCCGGCCGCAACGCCGACCGCGACGCCGACCGCCACGCCCAGCCCGACGCCGACGCCCACGCCGAGCCCCTCGCCCGTCGTCACCGAGGCCAGCCTGACGCTCGACGGCGACAATCACGGGTCCCTGGTCTCCGTCGCGGCCCAGATGCCCACGCCGTCCGGGTTCCCCAACCACGGCGCGTTCGTCTCGTGCGTCGCGAAGCTGAACCACGGGCAATGGGGCGGCGGACAGCCGGCGACCCCGGTGGTGCTCGGGACGCTGACACCCGAGCAGTGCGAGGCGCTCGAGGCGGAAGCCGCGGCGGCGAAGGCGACGGCCAGGGCCGCCCAGGCGAGCGCTCGGGCGACCGCCAAGGCGGAGCGCGCGGCCGCTCGCGAGGCTCGTCGCCAGGGCGCATCCGGCGGCTGATCCCCGGCCCGCAACGACGAAGCCGGCGCCTCGGCGCCGGCTTCGTCATGTCTGCTGCTGAGCTTCGCTCGAGGCTTCCGGTGCTCCGTCGAGGGCCCGCCGGGATTCCAGCACGGCCGGCCGGGATCATCGCTCGGCGTGGTCCCCGGTCCGGAGCACCGCGATCGCGTTCTCCAGCCGGAGCTTGGCGATCGTGAGGTACTTGGCCAGGTTCGCTCGGTCGACCTGGCCGATCGAGTCGAGGACCTCCCGGGAGCGGATGACCCCGAGCACCTCCTCGACCGCGTCGGCGAGCTGCTGCTTCGCGGCGATCAGGCTGTCGTCGGCGACCGGGCGTGCCGACGCGTGACCGGTCCAGCCGTCGTCGGTGCTCTGGGACTCGGCGGTCGCCCCTGACGCGGTGGTCTCGTCGCCGGTGTCGTCGCCGGCCTCGTCCTCAACCCGCGGTCGACGGCCCTCGATCCTCTGGCGCAGCTTGACCAGCGACAGCTCGCCGCTCGCCACCTGCGCGGCGAGCCGCCGGCGCTTCTTCGGGTCCTCGACCTTCATCAGCTCGTAGGCGTGCGACAGGGTGTCCTTGCGCAAAGACACGAGCGCCCGGACGTCCTCCGGGGCGTCGCTGAGCCGCAGCCGGTTCTCGACGTAGCCCTTGTCCTTGCCGAGCTTGTCGGCCAGCTTGCGGATGCTGTACCCGTGCTCCCGAATCATCCGGTCGTACATCGCTGCCTCGTCGAGCGGCGAGATGTCCTCGCGCTGGAGGTTCTCGATGATCGAGATCTCGAGCGCGGTGTCGTCGTCGATCTCCTCGACGAGCGCGGGGATCGTGGCCTGCCCGGCCATCTTCGAGGCGCGCCACCGCCGCTCTCCGGCGATGAGCTGGTACCGGCCTTCATCGAGGGGGCGCACAAGGATTGGCTGCAGGACGCCGTGCTCGCGGATCGACGCCGCCAGCTCCGCGAGCGTCGTTTCGTCGAAGGCCAGGCGCGGCTGCTCCGGGTTGGGCTCGATGCGCTCGACGGGGACGACGCGAACGCCGTGCGATCGCCGACCGGAATCGCTCGACAGCAGGCTGACGATGGTGGGGGAGAGCTCGCGCTCCTCCGACAGGCGGCGCGCAGCCGCCGCACGGAAATCAGGCCTGGCCAAGTTCGATCACCTCCCGCGCGAGGTCCCGATACGTGCGCGCGGCCTCGGACCCGCCGGCGTACGTGGTGATCGGCCGCCCGACGAGCGGCGCCTCACCAAGCTTCACGGTATTGCGGATGATCGAGCTGAAGATGTGATGGTCGCCGACGACGCGCAGCTCGTCGAGCATGTCCTTGGCGAGATTCGTGCGCCCGTCGAAAAACGTCGGCAGAAGGCCGAGGATGCGCAGGTCGCGGTTGAGCTTCATCCGGATTGCGCCGATGACCTTGACGAGATTGTTCAGACCCTTCATCGCGTAGTACTGCGTCTGGACCGGGATGATCACGCTGTCCGCGGCGACCAGCCCGTTGACCGTCAGCAGTCCGAGGTTGGGTGGACAGTCGATGAGAACGTAGTCGTACTGCCCGATGTGCTCCCGGATCGCGTCGCGCAGGATCGATTCACGACCCAGGGCGGTGAACAGCTCGCCCTCGGTGCTCGCGAGGTCGATGTGTGCGGGTGCGATGTCGATCCCCGGCGTCTCGGTCGCGATGATGATCTCCGGCAACGTCGCGCGGCCGTCGGCGAGCACGTCGGCCATCGATCGCTGCACGGTGTTGAGGTTCACGCCCAGGCCGGCGGTGAGGTTCGCCTGCGGGTCCATGTCGATGCACAGGACGTGGAGGCCCTCCTCGGCGAGGGCACCGGCAAGGTTGATCGTGGTCGTGGTCTTGCCGACGCCACCCTTCTGATTGGCGATCGCGATCACTCGGGTCAAGGTGGCATCACCTCGTGGAGCATGACCCGCGGCACGCGGCTGACGCGCGGCCCGGGCCCGTGACGGGGAACGTTGGGGCCGATGCTAACCCACCCTCCACTGCCGAAACGGCCGTGGTTGTCCACAGGATCGGCAAGTTGTGCACCGTTTGTGTGGATATCCCGCCCTCGCCCGCGTGCCGGGTCAGGGCGTCAGTGGTTGCGTCCGCCTCCGTATGATCCGTCTTTGCGCAACGACAGGAGGAATTGCGAGTGCCGACGAGTGCGGAGCGGATCGCGCGCCTTGAGTCGATGCGTCAGCAGGCGCTGCTGGGCGGCGGCGAGGCACGCATCGAACGCCAGCATTCGATGGGCAAGCTCACCGCGCGCGAGCGGATTGCCCTTCTCCTCGACCCGGACTCGTTTGTCGAGCTGGACGCCTTCGTGACCCACCGGTCCGCGGACTTTGGGCTGGCGGAGCAGAAGATCCTCGGCGACGGCGTCGTCACCGGCTACGGCGCCATCGACGGTCGCCGGGTCTTCGTGTTCAGCCAGGACTTCACGGTCTTCGGTGGATCGCTGTCCGAGGCGTACGCCGAGAAGATCTGCAAGGTCATGGATCTCGCGATGAAGGTCGGCGCGCCGGTGATCGGTCTCAACGATTCCGGCGGCGCGCGGATCCAGGAAGGCGTCGTCTCGCTCGGCGGCTACGCGGACATCTTCCTGCGCAACGTCATGGCATCCGGTGTCGTGCCCCAGATCAGCGTCGTCCTCGGGCCGTGCGCGGGGGGAGCCGTGTACTCGCCGGCGATGACGGACTTCACGGTCATGGTGGACGGCACGAGCTACATGTTCGTCACGGGGCCGAATGTCGTGAAGACCGTGACGCACGAGGACGTGACCGCCGAGACGCTGGGCGGCGCGACGACGCACACGACGATCAGCGGCGTCGCGCATCTCGCCGCACCGGACGAGGCCTCGGCACTCGACGCCGCGCGCGCGATCCTGTCGTACCTGCCGCAGAACAACCTGGGCGATCCGCCGCGCCGCGATGCGCCGGCGTCGATCGCCGACGACCCGTCCCTCGATGATGTCATCCCCGACGACGCGCAGAAGCCGTACGACATGCACGACGTGATTCGGCGCGTCGTCGACGACGGCTCGTTCCTCGAGCTGCAGCCGGGCTGGGCACAGAACATCCTGATCGGATTCGCTCGCGTGGCCGGGCGAAGCGTGGGGGTCGTCGCGCAGCAGCCCGCGATCCTCGCGGGCGCTCTCGACATCGATGCCTCGGTGAAGGCGGCCCGGTTCGTCCGGACCTGCGACTGCTTCAACGTGCCGCTGCTGACGTTCGTCGACGTCCCGGGCTTCCTGCCGGGTGTGGGTCAGGAGCACGGCGGGATCATCCGGCACGGCGCGAAGCTCCTCTACGCATACTGCGAGGCGACGGTGCCGAAGGTGACGGTCATCACGCGCAAGGCCTACGGCGGCGCCTACGACGTCATGTCGAGCAAGCACATCCGCGGCGACATGAACTTTGCCTGGCCCACCGCGGAGATCGCGGTCATGGGCGCAGAGGGCGCGGTCAGCATCATCTTCCGCGACGAGATCGCTGCCTCGGACGATCCGGTGCGGACGCGCGCCGAGCTCGTCGCCACGTACGAGGCGGAGTTCGGCAATCCGTATGCAGCGGCCGCACGCGGCTACGTGGACGAGATCATCCTGCCGCGGGAGACGCGGCGCCGCGTGGCGCGCGCCCTGGCGCTGCTCGAGGACAAGCGCGACACGAACCCGCCCAGGAAGCACGGGAACATCCCGCTGTGACGCAGGCCGTGCCGGCGTCTTTGCGGAAAGACACTCGGGGATCCCCGCCGTTCGCGAAGGTCCTCGTCGCCAACCGCGGCGAGATCGCGCTGCGGGTGATCCGCGCCTGCCGGGAGCTCGGCATCGCGACAGTCGCCGTCTACTCGGACGCCGATGCGACGGCCGGCCACGTCCGCGCAGCCGACGAGGTCGTGCGCATCGGCCCGCCCCCGCCGACCGAGAGCTACCTGCGGATCGATGCGATCGTCGACGCGGCCGTCCGGACCGGTGCGGAGGCCGTCCATCCGGGCTACGGATTCCTCGCCGAGCGCGCCGGGTTCGCCCGCGCGGTCGCCGCGGCCGGACTCCGGTTCGTCGGGCCCTCCGCCGAGGCGATCGAATCCCTCGGTGACAAGCTGCGCGCCCGCCGGCTCGCCCGGGGCGTCGGCGTCCCGGTCGTCCCGGGCACGCTCGAGCCGGCTCCCGTGTCGGATCGCCAGGAGCTTGCAGGGCTGGAGGCGACCGCGGCGGAGATCGGGTTCCCGCTGCTGGTGAAGGCCGCGGCCGGCGGCGGCGGCCGGGGGATGCGGCGGGTGCGCGCGCTCGAGGATCTGGCCGATGCGCTCCTCGCCGGGTCGGCCGAAGCGGCGTCCGCGTTCGGTGATGGCGCGGTGTACCTGGAACGCGAGATCACACCCGCCCGCCACATCGAGGTCCAGCTCCTGGGCGACGCGCACGGGACGATCGTGGCGCTGGGTGAGCGCGACTGCTCGCTCCAGCGACGCCATCAGAAGCTCGTCGAGGAGGCACCGGCGCCCGGGCTTACCCCGGCCGAGCGCACCGAGCTCCACGCGATGGCCGTGCGGCTCGGGCAGGCGGCCGGCCTCGAGAACGCCGCGACCTGCGAGTTCCTGCGTGACCCCGAGGGCAGGGTCTGGTTCCTCGAGGTCAACACCCGCCTCCAGGTGGAGCACGGGGTGACCGAGCTCGTGTCGGGTGTCGACATCGTTCGCGAGCAGCTCCGGATTGCCGCCGGGGAGCCGATGGCGGAGGCGACGGTTGCCGCGGCGAGCCGGGCGGCGGATCCCGGCAGCCACGCGATCGAGGTTCGCCTGTCAGCCGAGGATCCGGGCAACGCGTTCGTTCCCACGCCCGGCACCGTCGGCGTGTGGCGGATGCCGGCCGGGCCGGGTGTCCGGGTGGACACGGCGATCGAGGCCGGCGACCCGGTCCCGCCCGACTACGACAACCTGATCGCGAAGATCCTCGTGCACGCGTCGGATCGCGACGCGGCGATCGACCGGCTCGGGCGAGCCCTGGGGGAGGTCGCGGTCTCGGGGGTGCAGACCACACTGCCGTTCCACCGCTTCGTGGCCGGCTCGGCAGCGTTCCGCGCCGGCGACCTGTCCACGGGCTGGGTGGACGAGCACTGGTCATCCGCGACGGCTACGGCCGCGCGCGATGCGGCTGCGGATGCCGCACGGCTCGTCGCCGCACTTGCCGCCGAAGGCGTCCGGACCCCGGCTGCGAACCCACCGCGGGACGGACCCGGTGCGTCGCCCTGGCGGCTGGCCGGGAGGCGGGCGGCCATCGATCGGTGGCCTCGGTGAGCGCGCGGGTGGCCTCGGTGAGCGCGCGGGTGGCCGCAGGCCGGTCGCGATGACTACCTGGCGCATCGAGGACGTCGCCGGCGGGGTGCCCGTGGACGTCGCGATACCCGAGGGTGCCGAGCTCGCGCCGGTCGGACGCATCGAGGCCGTCCTGCGGCAGCCGTCGTCACCGCCCCGGACGGTGCTCCTGGGACCGGCCCGCCCGGAGGGCGCCGGCCACCTGCGCGAGGTCGTCGTGGACGGGTGGCGCTTCGAGCTCGCCGTCTCGGACGCGGGGCGGGCGGCGCTCCGTGAGCGCGCCACCCGCGAGCAGGCGGGTGCCGCCGGCGGGGGCCCGCTCCGCGTCCGCGCGGTGATCCCGGGCCGCGTCGTGGCCATCGCCGTGGCACCCGGCGACCTCGTCACGGCAGGCGAGCCGATGCTGATCATCGAGGCGATGAAGATGCAGAACGAGCTTCGAGCGCCGCGGGATGGCACCATCGGCGAGATCGCCGTGACGGCCGGGTCGACCGTCGAGCGCGGCGACCTGCTGCTGGTGCTCACCTGAAGGAGTCCATCCTGAGCGACGAACGAGATCCCGGCCGGGAGCGCTGGCGGTCCACGACGCGGGCGCGGGCGATCGTGTCGGCGCCGGAGCGGGCCGCCGAGTTCCGCACGACGTCGGGCATCCCGATCCACGACCTGTACGTGTCGGCCGACCTCACGGGCCTCGACGAGGCGCGCGACCTGGGCTACCCGGGCGAGTTCCCGTTCACGCGCGGCGTCCAGCCCACGATGTACCGGAGCCGGCTGTGGACGATGCGCCAGTACGCCGGCTTCGCGACCGCCGCAGAGACGAACGAGCGCTTCCGCTACCTGCTCGCCCAGGGGCAGACCGGCCTGTCGGTCGCGTTCGACCTGCCGACCCAGATGGGCTACGACTCGGACGATCCCGAGGCGGAGGGCGAGGTCGGACGGGTGGGCGTGCCCATTTCCAGCCTGGCTGACATGGAGGCCCTGTTCGACGGCATCCCGCTGGGCGACGTCTCGACCTCGATGACGATCAACGCCACGGCGCCGATCCTCGTCGCCCTCTACGTTGCCGCAGCCGCGCGGCAGGGCGTGGAGCGGGCCGCGATCAGCGGCACCGTCCAGAACGACATCCTCAAGGAGTACATCGCCCGCGGGACCTGGATCTACCCGCCGCGGGCGTCGATGCGCCTCGTGACCGACGTGTTCGAGTTCGGCAGCCGCGAGCTTCCGAAGTGGAACACGATCAGCATCAGCGGCTACCACATGCGCGAGGCCGGGGCGACAGCGGCCGAGGAGCTCGCGTTCACGCTCGCCGACGGGATCGCGTACGTCGAGGCGGCGATCGCGCGCGGGCTGGCCGTCGACGACTTCGCCCCCCGGCTGTCCTTCTTCTTCGCCGCCTGGTCGGAGCTGTTCGAAGAGGTGGCGAAGTTCCGGGCGGCCCGCCGGATGTGGGCACGCATCGTGCGCGACCGGTTCGGGGCATCGAACGTCCGTTCGATGATGTGCCGGTTCCACGTCCAGACCGCGGGCAGCTCGCTGACCGCCCAGTCGATCGACAACAACGTCGTGCGGACGACCCTCCAGGCACTCGCCGCGGTCCTCGGCGGCGCCCAGAGCCTGCACACGAACGCGCGCGACGAGGCGCTCGCGCTGCCCACGGCCGAGAGCGCCCGGCTCGCGCTCCGGACGCAGCAGATCCTCGCCCACGAGGCGGGCGTCACCGAGACGCCCGATCCCCTGGCGGGCTCGTACCTCGTCGAGACCCTGACCGACGAGCTGGAGGGGATGGCACTGGGGTACCTCGACGAGATCGAGGCGCTCGGCGGGACGCTCGCGGCGATCGAGGCCGGCTACCAGCAGCGACGGATCCAGGACTCTGCGTACCGGGTCGCGAGGGAGGTCGAGCGTGGCGACCGGGTGGTCGTCGGGGTGAACCGCTACCGCGACGATGGCGCAACGGCCCCGGCCGCGATCCAGCGCATCGACCCGGAGGGGGAGCGGCGACAGGTCGAGGGCGTGCGCCGGGTCCGCGCGGAGCGGGACCCCGCGGCCTGGGCCGCGGCCCTCGCGAGGCTCGAGGAGGAGGCGCGGGGCGATGGCAACCTGCTGCCGCCGATGATCGAGGCCGTGCAGGCGTATGCGACGGTGGGCGAGATCTCGCACCGGCTTCGGGCCGCGTGGGGCGTCCATCGCGAACTGATCACGGTCTAGCAGGAGCGAAGGGAGGGAGCGGATGGCGCCACTGGCGATGCGCGCCGGTGTGGTCGATGGCGCGGCCTTTGAGCGACACGAGCTGTTCGGCGATGAGGTCCTGCTCCGGGTCGTCGATGCCGGGGACGTCGAGGTGATCGAGTACCGGTCGGAAGATCGCGACGGGCCACCGGCCCACGCCCACCCGTGGGACGAGATCGAGTACGTCATCGAGGGAGCGGTCGACTTCCTCGTGGGCGAGACGTGGACCCGGGCTCCGGCGGGAAGCGTCCAGATGCTCCCGCGGGGCGTGCCGCACTCGGTTCGCGTGCCCAGCGGTTCCGCCCGGCTCCTGTTCGTGACGATCGGCGCGCCGTACGCCGGCTTCGCCCGCGAGGTCTCCGCGCTCGGTGCAGCCGGGTACCCGGCGGTCGATCGCCTGCTCGAGATCGCGAGGCGTCACGGCCTCCAGCCCGCGGCTACCCTGACGTAGCGATGTCGCCACGCACGCAGACCGACCGGCTTCCGGCCCACATCCGCGCCCTCGGTCGGATCCATCACGTCGCCGTGGTCGTGAGCGATCTTGACCGCTCGCTCGTGTTCTGGCGCGACGTCCTCGGCCTGCCCGTCGAGCTCGTGCTCCCGATCGAGCAGGACCGCGTGACGATCGCGTTTCTGCCGGTGGGCGAGTCGAAGGTCGAGCTCGTCCAGCCCACCGACGACACGACCGGTGTCGCGCGGTTCCTGGCCGCAAAGGGGGAGGGGTTCCACCACGTGTGCTTCGAGGTGCCGGACCTGGCGGCCGCCCTCACCCGGCTGGGCCTCGACGGCATCGAGCTCATCGACAGCGCCCCCCGGAAGGGAGCCGAGGGACCGGTCGCGTTCCTCCACCCGCGCTCGTGCCACGGCGTGCTCGTGGAGCTCATCGAGGCGCCCGGCGGCCCGGCCTGGAGCGCGCTCGGCTACCGTTCGAGCCGTCCCACCTGAGACCCCCACTGGAGGCACGCGCGCGATGCAGAACCCGATGATCGTCACGACCACGCCCACCGTTCAGGGACGCGAGATCGCGGCCTACCTGGGGATCGTCACCGGCGAGGCGATCCTCGGCGCGAACATCTTCAAGGACCTGTTCGCGGGCATTCGCGACATCGTGGGCGGCCGGTCCGGGGCCTATGAGGAGGAGCTCCGCAAGGCCCGCACGATCGCGCTCGACGAGCTCGCCGCGCTCGCCCGCCAGCTCGGGGCGGACGCGGTGGTGGGCATCGACCTCGACTACGAGACCGTGGGCCAGGGGTCGATGCTCATGGTCACCGTCTCGGGCACGGCCGTCCGGCTCGCCTGAGTCCGCGCGGTGGCCGCTCGACCCACCGTCGTCGTCGGCGGAGGCATCGCCGGCGCGTCCGTCGCCTATCACCTCGCCGCGCGCGGCCGCCCGGTCGCGCTGCTCGAGCAGGCTGTCGTCGGCGGGGGAACGACCCACCACGCGGCCGGCATGGTGGCGCGGATCCGTCCCTCGCGGCTGCTGACCGACCTGACGGTCGCCTCCGCCGAGCTCTACGCGCGGCTCGAGGCTGAGACGGGGGTCCCGACCGGCTGGCGACGGTGCGGAAGCCTGATGCTCGCGCGAACGGAGGAGCGCCTCGTCTCGCTGCGACGGCTCGCGAACCTCGGCCGGCTATGGGCGATCGCCGTCGACGAGCTGACGCCGGTCGAGTGCGAGGCCTTCTGGCCGGGCATCCGGACCGACGACCTCGTCGGCGGCCTGTGGATTCCCGACGACGGCAAGGTGGACCCGCTCGCGACTGCGCGGTCGCTCGCCGAGGGCGCCCGGCGTCACGGCGCGGACGTGCGGGAGGACGCGCGGGTCGTCCGGCTCGTGCGCTCCGGCAGCCGGATCACCGGCGTGGAGCTGGAGGCCGGCGTGATCGAGGCCGACCAGGTCGTGCTCGCCGCGGGGATGTGGTCGCGCGACCTCGCCGCCACCGTCGGCGTTGCCGTGCCGCTGCACGCGGTCGAGCATCACTACGTCCATCTCGGGCCGGTCCCGGGCTGCCACGACGGGCTGCCGTGCATGCGCGACTACGACGCCGGCCTGTACTTCCGGCCCGACGGCGACGGGCTCTGGCTGGGCGCGTTCCAGGAGCGCTCCCGACCGTGGGTCGAGCACCCGCCCGGGGAGTTCTCGATGGCGCTCCTCGAACCGGACCGGCCGGCCTTCGAGCGGCCACTACGCGATGGGGTCCACCGGCTGCCGGCGCTCGGCGGCGCCCCGGAGATCCGGTTCGTCAACGGCCCGGAGAGCTTCACGGCCGACGACCTCGCGTTCCTCGGCGCACCCGCGGGCACGGAGGGCCTCCTCGTCCTCGCCGGCTACAACAGCTTCGGGATCGCGCTCTCGGGCGGGGCGGGGGAGCTCGTGGCGCGATGGGTCGAGGCGGATCGCCGGCCGCGCGACCAGTGGATCCTCGATCCCACGCGGATGCTCCCGTTCCAGGACGCGCCGGCGTACCTGCAGGCCCGCACCGCGGAGACGCTGGGCATCGCGTACGAGATGCCGTGGCCGAACCGGCAGCTCGAGACGGCCCGGGGCGTCCGCCGGTCACCGTGGCACGAGCGCTGGCTCGAGCGCGGGGCGGTCCTGGGCCAGCGGGCCGGCTGGGAGCGGCCGCTGTGGTTCGCACGCGACGGTCGCCCGCCGCGGCTCGCGTACGGGTGGGGGCGCACGCCGGCCTTCGCCGACGTCGCGGTGGAGGCGCGGGCGGCCCGCCAGGGGATCGCCGTGTTCGACCAGACGTCGTTCGCGAAGCTCGAGATTCGCGGGCCGGACGCGACCGCGGCACTCGGATGGCTGTGCACCGCCGACATGGACGTTCCCGTGGGGCGGGTCGTGTACACCGCGATGTGCGACGAGGACGGCCGCTTCCTCTCGGATCTCACGTTCACCCGGCTGGCCGACGATGCCTGGCTTGCGGTCACCGCCGCCGCCCAGCAGGTGCACGACCTCGACGTGATCCGGCGCGGGCTGGCGGGTCGGCGCGCGGAGGTCGTCGACGTGACCTCCGGGCTCGGGACGCTCGGGCTCATGGGACCGGGGTCGCGCGACGTGCTCGCCGCGGTCACCGGCGAGGACCTGGCGGCGACCGCCTTCCCGTTCCTGCACGCCCGGCGGCTCCCGATCGGGCCGGTCGTCGCGCTCGCGCTCCGCGTGAGCTACGTCGGCGAGCTGGGCTACGAGCTGCACGTCCCGACCGAACAGGCGGCGGCGTTGTGGGAGGTGCTGGCGCCCGCGCTCGATGCAGCGGGAGCGGAGCCGGCAGGCTACGTGGCGATGGACGCGCTGCGCCTCGAGAAGGGGTTCGGGGCGTGGGGAACGGACCTGTCGGCGGACGACACCGTGCTCGAGGCGGGCATGGGGTTCCTGTGCGCGTGGGACAAGCCCGGTGGCTTCCGGGGTCGCGAGGCGCTCCTCGCCCAGCGCGCCGCCGGCATCGGACGCCGCCTCGTGACGGTCACGCTCGATGACCCGGAGCCGGTCCTGTGGGGTGGCGAGGTGCTCCTGCGCGACGGCCGGCCGGTGGCCGACCTGACCTCGGGTGGCTACGGGCACACGATCCGCGCGGGGATCGGGATGGCCTACGTGCCCTGGGACGGCGGTGTCGCTGCGGGGATGTGGGCGGTCGACACGGGCTCGGCGCTCGTGCCGGCGCGGGTCCACGTGCGGGCGCCGTGGGATCCGGGGGGCGCGCGGCTCCGAGGTTAGGGTTTGGCGGTCGCGCTACAACGACCAGGCGAAGACGACGTCCGGGGCCGCCCGGGCGTCGCGCGCGAACGTCACGATCCGCGCGGTCAGGTCCCGGATCCAGGGCTTCTCCTCGCGCGGCAGGAGCCCGAGCTCCTCCTCGAGGAGGTCGATCCAGCGTCCGGCGAGCGCGTCCACCTGGCCGTCGGCGACGCGTGCCACGCTCGCGATCCAGCGGGGATCCACCCGCTCGACGGTGCGCTCGCCGACGTCGCCCGGTCCGTCGAGCTCCAGGCGTGCGTCGAGGAAGTCGGAGAGCTCCTCGCCGGTGACGGACCGGACCGCCTCGCTGAACAGGTCGAGCCAGGTCGGGTCGAGGCCGGCACCGAGGGCGACGTGGGCGTCGAAGCGGTCGGCGTCCGCGAGACCGGCGAAGTCGTCGACGGCGAGGGCGAGGAGGATCTCGCGGGTGTCTCCCGCCACGAGATCCATGACCGTACTCATCGGGCGCGGTCGGCGCCGTGTCCCTGCCTTTCCCCTGGCCGGCGGGTCGCGTCGCAGCGCCCCACCGCGGCTGAGACGGCCAGTCTACGACCTCACCCGCGCCGTGCCGCGAGCAGCGAGAAGAACAGCGGCATCTGCCCGGGGATGCTCGGCGGCAGGCGGTACCGGCCGTCGTCGCCGCGGACGAGGAAGTCGACCGGCCACTCGATGAAGTCGTGCTCACGGAGCGAGCGGATCTCGAGCCCGGCGTCGATGAGCGCGGTGACGATCTCGCCCAGGCCATGGTCCCAGCCGTGCTCCTCCTGGACACCGATGTCGGCGTCGGGATCGGCGTACGACCCCTTGACCGGGAACACGAGCGGTGCCTCGTGCTCCCAGTACGGGTACTGGAGCCGGAGCTCGCCCGGCTGGACACCCTCGTTCTCGAACGCCTGGGCGACTGGGTGGATGTCGGTGACGTAGAACCGGCCGCCGGGCCTGACGAAGCGGGCCACGACGCGCGCCCAGCCCCGAATGTCGGGAAGCCAGCCGAGCACGCCGCGTGACGTGTACACGAGGTCGAACGTGTCATCGAGCCGCTCGGGGAGCGCATAGATGTCCGATTCGATGAACCGGGCATCGAGCCCGAGCTCGCCGGCGAGCCGGGTCGCGAGCGCGACCGCCCGGGGTGACAGGTCCACGCCCGTCACCCGCGCTCCGAGCCGCGCCCAGGACAGCGTGTCGATCCCGAAGTGGCACTGGAGATGCAGCAGCGACAGCCCGTCCACCGGGCCGATCTCCTCGAGCTCGTAGTCGGCGAGCCGGATGCCCCCCTCGCGAAAGCCGGCGAGGTCGTAGAACGGGGCGTGCTCGTGCACCGCCGTCCAGGCGTCCCAGAGGGACCGGTTCGCCGCCCGCGACCGCTCCCAGTCGGGCCGGGCGTCGCTCATCCGCGGTAGCCGGCCTCGCGCAGGAGGGCCGGCAGCTCGGTCGGCGAGCCCGCCACCCGGAACCCGGCCGCCTCGAGCGCCGCCACCTTGGACGCAGCGGTGCCGCGACCGCCGGAGATGATGGCCCCCGCATGGCCCATCCGTTTGCCCTCCGGCGCCGTGCGGCCCGCGATGAACGCCACCTTCGGGATGTGGGCGAGGTGCTCGGCGGCCCACGCGGCCGCCTCCTCCTCGGCCGATCCGCCGATCTCGCCGATGAGCACGAGCGCGTCCGTGTCGGCGTCCTCCGCGAACAGCCGGAGGATGTCGAGGAACGTGGATCCGATGACCGGGTCGCCGCCGATGCCCACGCACGTCGACTGGCCGAGGCCGGCGTCGGTCATCGCCTGGACGGCCTCATACGTGAGCGTGCCCGATCGGGACACGACCCCCACCCGTCCCTCGCGGTGGATCGGGCCGGGGATGATCCCGACCTTCGCCTGCCCGGGCGAGGTGGCCCCGGGGCAGTTCGGCCCGATGAGCCGCGCGCCCGCGGTCCGGACCTTCTCGACCACCGGCACCATGTCGAGTGCCGGGATGCCCTCGGTGATGCAGAAGATCGTGGGGATGCCCGCGGCGACCGACTCGAGGACGGCATCCGGCGCGCCGGCGGCGGGGACGAAGATGCAGGCGGCGTTCGCGCCCGTCTGCTCGACCGCCTCGGCGACCGTGTCGAACACCGGCACCTGGCCGTCGATCGCCGTCTGGCCGCCCTTGCCCGGTGTGACGCCGGCCACGACGCGGGTGCCGTACTCGAGCATCGCCCGGCTGTGGAAGTCGCCTTCGCGCCCGGTGATCCCCTGGACGACGAGCCGGGTGTCCCGGCCGACGAGGATGCTCACGACGCCACCGCCCGCGCGGCCGCGACCGCCTTGGCCGCCGCCTCGTCGAGCGAGGACGCGGTCTCGAACCGGGCCTGGCGCAGGAGCTCCGCCGCCTCGTCGGCGTTCGTGCCCACGATCCGCACGACCATCGGGACGTCCCGCGTCTGCATCGCGCGCGCCTCGATCAGGCCGCGGGCGACCTCGTCGCCGCGGGTGATGCCGCCGAAGATGTTCACGAGGATCGCCTTCACGTTCGGGTCCGCGAGGATGAGGCGCATCGCGGCGGCCACCCGGTCCGCCTTGGCGCCGCCCCCGATGTCGAGGAAGTTCGCCGGCTCGCCGCCCGCGCGCTTGACGAGATCCATCGTCGTCATCGCGAGCCCGGCGCCGTTGACCATGCAGCCGATGTCGCCGTCGAGCTTGATGAACGTCAGGTCGTAGCGCCGCGCCTCGACGTCCGCGGGATCCTCCGCGTCGAGGTCGCGCAGCTCCTCGAGGCCCGGGTGGCGGCCGAGGGCGGAGTCGTCGAGGGTGATCTTCGCGTCGAGGCACACGAGGCGCTCGACGGGCGTGCCGTCGGCGGTGTGCTCGCGGATGACCGCGAGCGGGTTGATCTCGACGAGGTCGGCGTCGTTGGCGAGCATCGCACGCAGGAGGCCCTTGGCGATTGCGGCGCCCGCCTTCCAGTGCGGCCCGAAGCCGATCTTGAACGCGAGCTCCCGCGCCGCGTAGTCGGGCATGCCGAGGAGCGGGTCCGCGTGCTCGTAGACGATCGCCTCGGGGTGCTCCTCGGCCACCTGCTCGATCTCCACGCCACCCGCCGCGGAGCCGATGAACATCGGGCGTCGCGTCGCCCGGTCGAGCAGCACCGAGAGGTAGTACTCCTTCACGATCTCCGCGGCCGGCGCGACCAGGACCCGCCGGACGGGCAGGCCCTTGATCTCCATCGCGAGGATCTGCGACGCGACGTCCTCGGCCTCGTCCGGGCTGCCGGCAAGTCTCACCCCGCCCGCCTTGCCGCGGCCCCCGACGAGCACCTGGGCCTTGATGACGACCTTGCGCGTCGCGTTCGACGGGTCGGCGAGGAACCGGACGGCGGCCTCGCGCGCCTGCGTGGGCGTGCGGGCCACCGCCCACGCGGGGACGGGCAGCCCCTGCGCGACGAGGAGCGACTTCGCGTCGGCTTCGTGGATCTTCACGCGACAGGACGCCTCCGGGTGGGGGCTCGAGCAGTGGGTGAGCGGTCATCGTAGCGCCGTCGACCGCGCCACCCGGGGCGCCCGCGCGCCCGGTGGGGATCGCGGCCGATGGATCGCGCTAGCATTCCCGCATGCCCCACCGTGTCACCCTGATCCCCGGCGACGGCATCGGGCCGGAGCTGGCGGAGGCGACCCGCCGCGTCCTCGACGCGTCCGGCGTGGCGTTCGAGTGGGAGGTCGTCGACGCCGGCGAGGCGGTCATGGCCGAGCACGGCACGCCGCTTCCGGAGCACGTGCTCGAGTCGATCCGGCGGAACCGCGTGGCGCTCAAGGGTCCGATCACGACCCCGGTCGGCGAGGGGTTCCGGAGCGTGAACGTCACGCTCCGGCAGACGCTGAACCTGTACGCGAACCTGCGGCCCGCGCGCTCGATCCGGGGCATCGAGTCGCGCTACGACGACGTCGACCTCGTCATCGTGCGCGAGAACACCGAGGATCTGTACGCGGGCATCGAGCACATGGTCGGTCGCGATGCCGCCGAGAGCATCAAGATCATCACCCGCGAGGCCTCGGAGCGGATCGCCCGCTTTGCGTTCGAATACGCGGTCGCCAACGGCCGCCGCAAGGTCACCGCGGTCCACAAGGCGAACATCATGAAGCTGTCCGACGGGCTGTTCCTCGAGAGCGCCCGCACCGTCGCCCGCGAGTACGAGGGGCGGGTCGAGTTCGAGGACCGGATCGTCGACAACATGTGCATGCAGCTCGTCCAGAAGCCCGAGCTGTACGACGTGCTCGTGCTCCCGAACCTGTACGGCGACATCGTCTCGGACCTCGCGGCGGGCCTCGTCGGCGGCCTGGGCGTGGCTCCCGGCGCGAACATCGGCACCGAGGCCGCGGTGTTCGAGCCGGTGCACGGCTCGGCACCGAAGTACGCGGGCCAGGACCGCGCGAACCCGACCGCGCTCATCCTCTCGGGCGTGCTCATGCTTCGCCATCTCGGCGAGCAGGCGGCAGCGGAGCGGGTCGAGGGCGCTCTGCGGTCCGTGATCGCCGACGGCCGGACCGTGACCTACGACATGGGCGGCACGGCGGGCACCGCCGCGTTCGCCGACGCGATCATCGAGCGCCTCACGGCGAGCGGGTCGACCGCAGCTGCCGCGGCCACGACCGCCTGACCGCCGGCGCGGTCACCACATCGAAGGAAAGGGCAGATGCTCCTGCGCTACCAGGGGGGTCCGGGGATGCTCGCGTGGGCATTCCATCGCATCTCCGGGGTTGCGATCTGGCTGTTCCTCGTGCTCCACGTGTTCGACATCTGGCTCGCGGGCGTCAACCCGGTGCTCTACGACGAGGTGCTCCAGGTCTACGCCAGCCCGATCGGACGGGTGGGGGAGACGCTCCTCGGCGCGGCGCTGCTCTACCACGCGCTCAACGGGCTGCGGATCGTGATCATGGACTTCTGGCCGGCGATGACCCGCTACCACCGGGAGATGTGGGCGGCGAGCTGGGTGCTGTTCGTGCTCCTCGGGATCCCGGTCGCGGTCCAGATCATGGCCCCGGCGTTCGGCTTCGACGCCCCCTTCCGGTTCGGGGAATAGCGGCATGGCGACGATCACCCGCACCGGGCGCGCGCGGCCGCAGGGCGGCGGCTGGGAGCTCGCGCTCTGGTATCTCATGCGGCTCACCGGCCTCGGGCTGTTCGTCCTCGCCCTCGCCCACTACCTGATCACGCACTTCATCTACGACCCGTCCGAGCAGACCGCGGAGTGGATCATCAACGAGCGCTGGGGCTCGATCGCGTGGCGGACGGTGGATTGGCTGATGCTCACGTTCGTCGTGTTCCACGCGTTCATGGGCATGCGCACGGTCGTCCAGGACTACACCCGCGGCGGCGTGCGGACGCTGCTGACGATGGGCCTCTACGCAGGCGCGCTCGTCATCTTCGCGCTGGGCACGATCGTCCTGATCACGCTGCCGTTCCCGGCCGGCGCGGAGTGACGGGCCGGTGATCCGCGACCACGACGCGCTGATCGTCGGCGCCGGCGGCGCCGGCCTGTGGGCGGCCCTCGAGCTCGCGAAGGCCGGCGTGGACTCCGCGGTGCTGACCAAGCTCTATCCCACCCGCTCCCACACCGGCGCCGCCCAGGGCGGCGTGTGTGCCGCCCTCGGGAACCAGGAGGAGGACCACTGGGAGTGGCACATGTTCGACACCGTCAAGGGGGGCGACTACCTCGTCGACCAGGACGCGGCCGAGATCCTCGCGCGCGAGGCGATCGAGACGGTGATCGAGCTGGAGCACATGGGCCTGCCGTTCAACCGGACGCCGGACGGCCGGATCGACCAGCGGCGCTTCGGCGGGCACACCCGGAACTTCGGCGAGGGTCCGGTGCGACGATCGTGCTTCGCCGCCGACCGGACCGGGCACATGATCCTCCAGACGCTCTACCAGCAGTGCCTGAAGTACGGCGTGAAGTTCTACGACGAGTACCACGTCGTGGACCTGGTGACCGAGGGCGGCGACCTGGGGGAGGGGGGTCGCTGCGCGGGCGTCGTCGCGTACCGGATCGCCGACGGCGAGCTGGTCGTGATGCGCTCCAGGGCGGTCCTGCTCGCGACCGGAGGCTTCGGCCGGATGTTCCGGGTGACGTCGAACGCCTGGTCGCTCACGGGCGACGGGTGCTCGATCGCGTGGCGGCACGGCGTGCCGCTCCAGGACATGGAGTTCTACCAGTTCCACCCCACCGGGATCGTGGGCATCGGGATCCTGCTGTCCGAGGCGGCCCGGGGCGAGGGCGGCTACCTGCGCAACGACTCGGGCGAGCGGTTCATGGAGCGCTACGCGCCCAAGCTGATGGAGCTCGCCCCGCGCGACATGGTCAGCCGGGCGATCTACCTCGAGATCCGCGAGGGGCGGGGGATCGGGGGCAAGGACTACGTCCACCTCGACGTCACCCATCTCGGGCGCAAGGTGATCGAGGAGAAGCTGCCGGACATCACGGACTTTGCGCGCGTCTACCAGGGCGTGGAGCCGCTGCGCGAGCCCGTCCCGATCCAGCCCACCGCCCACTACGCGATGGGCGGCATCCCGACGAACGTACGGACGCAGGTCACGCGCGACGAGGCGAACACCGTCGTGCCCGGCCTGTACGCGGCGGGCGAGGCCGCGTGCGTGTCGGTCCACGGCGCGAACCGGCTGGGAACGAATTCGCTCGTCGACCTGCTCGTGTTCGGGCGTCGCGCCGGCCGGCAGATGGCCGAGGACGTGCGCGGGGCGGCCGCGCCCGAGGCAACCGATGCCGCCGCCGAGCCGGTGCGTGCCGAGCTGGAGGCGATCCGCTCGCGGCAGGGCGGGGAGCGCGCGTCGGTCCTCCGCCGGCAGCTTGCGGACGTGATGTTCGACGACGTCGGCGTATACCGGGACGAGGCCGGCCTCCGACGGGCCGTGGGCGCGATCGAGGCGCTCCAGCAGCGCTACCGGAGCGTGTGCGTCGACGACAAGGGCCGGACGTTCAACACCGACCTGCTCGAGGCGCGCGAGCTCGGCTACCTGCTCGACTGCGCGATCACGACCGCCCGCTCCGCGCTCGCGCGCAAGGAGAGCCGCGGCGCACACTCGCGCGAGGACTATCCCGAGCGCAACGACACCGACTACCTCACCCACACCCTGGCGTATCGGCGGAACGGCACGATCGAGCTCGGCTACAAGCCGGTGACGATCACGAAGTTCGAACCGAAGCCGCGAACGTACTGAGCGAGGACGACGTCCCGATGCAGGTCGACCTGCGCATCCTCCGCTACGACCCCGAGCGCGACAAGAAGCCCCACTGGGAGCAGTACGTCGTCACGTCCGAGCCGATGGACCGGGTGCTCGACCTGCTCCACCGGGTGAAGTATGAGCAGGACGGGTCGCTCACGTTCCGGCGCTCGTGCGCCCACGGCGTGTGCGGCTCGGACGCGATGCTCATCAACGGGCGCAACCGGCTGGCGTGCAAGATCCGGGTGGACCAGCTGGGCGGCCGGCGGATCAGTGTCGCGCCGCTGCCGGGGCTGCCCGTGGTCAAGGATCTCGTCGTGGACATGGACGGGTTCTTCGCCGCGTACCGGAGCGTGCAGCCCTACCTCCAGACGGAGACGGCACCGCCCGCCCGGGAACGGCGGCAGTCGCCCGAGGACCGAGCCCGCTACGACGACACGACGAAATGCATCCTGTGCGCCGCGTGCACGTCCTCGTGCCCGTCGTTCTGGTCGCAGCCGTCGTACGTGGGGCCGGCCGCGATCGTGAACGCGCACCGGTTCATCTTCGACTCGCGCGACGACGCGGGGGACGAGCGGCTCGAGATCCTCGCCGACAAGGACGGCGTGTGGCGCTGCCGGACGATCTTCAACTGCACCGACGCCTGCCCGCGCGGGATCCGGATCACGCAGGCGATCCTCGAGGTGTCGTCGGCGATCGTGGAGAAGTCGGCCTGAAGCGGTTCGTGATCCGGACCGACGGCGCTGCGCGAGGCAACCCCGGGCCGGCTTCGCTGGGCGCGGTGCTCATCGACGGGGAGCGGCCGGACGCGCTCGATCCGTCCGCACTTCCCGATGCGACGATCTCCGAGGCCCTCGGCGTCCAGACGAACAACGTGGCGGAGTGGACCGGCGTCGTGCGGGCGCTGGAGCTGGCCCGCGAGCTGGGCGCCGAGCGGGTGGACCTGTTCCTCGATTCGAACCTCATCGTCGAGCAGCTCCACGGGCGCTGGCGGGTCAAGGACCCGAAGCTCCAGCCGCTGTGGGCGCAGGCGCGCTCGATCCTGTCCGGGTTGCGGCTGTGGTCCGCGACGCACGTTCGGCGGCACCTCAATGGCCAGGCGGACGCGCTCGCGAACGAGGCCCTGGACCGCGTGGCGCGGGGTGGCCCGGCGGTCGTGATCCGCCGGCCCTCGGGCCCCGCCGGCCCCGGGCTCCGAGCCTGACCGGCCCGCACATACCTGAGAGGATTGCGCGGCAGGATTCCCGGACGCCGGCGGCCTCGAGGTCGCGGTGCAGGCCGCTCCAACCCGCCGTTGCGGCCGTCCGCATGCCCGGGAGGCATGCCGACGTCGATGGTGGGCGGTCCCGCGGCGCCATGCCACCCGAATTCCTTCCCGGTACACCCCTCAGGCATACGCGCAAGGGAGGCGAGGGGGGCGGAGGAGGCGAGCGGCGGAGCCGGGCGGACGAGGCGGGCGACGGCGGACTGGATCGAACGGACGTTCGATGCTACGATGCCGCGGCCAGCGAGGCGGTCGGACGGTCGCGCGTCGGTCGGGCAACCGGGCGACGTGAGGAAAGTCCGAGCTCCACAGCGCAGGGTAGCGGGTAACACCCGTCCGCCGTGAGGCGAGGACCAGCGCCACAGTGACGATGCC
>DASSPX010000049.1:0-2364 GCA_035699445.1 Candidatus Limnocylindrales bacterium
CGGCAGCCACTTCAGCCAGACCGCGAACACGAGCAGCAGGACGACGCCGGTGACGGCCTCGGGGATCACGCTCGCCGAGAGGCCGAAGACGGTGATCGTGCGGTCGCTCAACCCGCCCGCCTTGAACGCGGCGACGACCCCACCGAGGATCCCCAGCGGGACGACGATCACGAGCGCGACGAGCGCGAGCTTCAGCGAGCGCACGAGGGCGTCCCAGACGAAGTCCCCGACCGGGGTCGAGTACTGGTACGAGCTCCCGAGGTCGCCGGTCGCGACGCCTCCCGCCCACTCGAGGTACCGCTCGGGGAACGGCTCGTTCACGCCCAGCTGCTCGTTCAGGAGGTCGACCGAGCGCTGGTCGGCGAACGGCCCGAGGATCGCGCGGCCGGGATCGCCGGGCAGGAGCTGCGCAGCGGCGAAGACGATGACCGAGAGGAGGACGAGCGTCACCGCCGCGAGGGCGAGCCGCTTGAGGACGAACGCGGCGATCGGAGTCCTCCCCGGCGGGTGCGGTGGCGGCGGGTGCCGCCACCGCACGGCACGCCTAGGCCAGGGAGACTCCGCGGAGGTTGATCACGCCGAGCCCGTCGGGCGTGTAGCCCCGCAGCGTCTTCCGCGCACCCGTGAGGTACGAGTAGAAGTACGCGAACACGATCGGCGTGTCCTGGAGCAGGAGCAGCTGGATCTGCCGCGAGATCCGCTTGCGCTGCCCGGCGCTGATGGCGGCCGAGAACTCCCGCACCAGCCGGTCGTAGCGGGCGTTCCGGTAGTGGGCCGCGTTCCACACGCCGCCGCGCGAGAGCGAGGCGTTGAGGAACGTCAGCGGCACCGCGCGGTGACCGTAGTCGACGATGCCGAACGGGACCGTCAGCCACGGCGTGCCGCCGGGACCGGTCGTCTGCTTCCCGCCGAAGTACTGCGCGCCCGTCTGGACGTCGAGTGAGACGTTCAGCCCGAGCGGGCGGAGCGCCTGCTGGACGCGCTGCGCGTAGTCGGGCATCTCCTGGCTCCGGTACGTGGAGAGCCGCAGGCGCGTCCCGTTCCGGACTCCCGCGGCCCGGAGCAGCGCCCGTGCACGCGCGAGGTTCTGGCGGCGCTGCGGGACGCTCCGGTCGGTGAAGGAGTACCCCGGCCACATCGGCGAGTCGTTGCCGACCTCGCCGGTGTTGCCGAACAGGGCGCGGACGAGGCCGGGCCGGTTGAGCGAGAGGGCGATCGCCTGACGGACGCGCCGGTCGTCGAACGGCTTGCGGTCGTTGCGCATGTGGAGCTGCCGGTGGTTCGAGGTGGCGACCCGGAGCACCTGCAGGTTCGCGTCGGAGGCGAGCGGACGCGTCGCGAGGTACGACAGCTGGTTCGCGAGGTCCGCCTGGCCGCCCCGCAGCGCCAGGACCATCGCCTGCTCGTCCTCCGCGTACGTCAGGACGACCGAGTCGAGCGGCGGGTTGCCTCCCCACCACTCGGCGTTGCGGACGAACGTGACGCCCTGCCCCGGCCGGTTCTGGCCCAGCTTGTAGGGGCCGGTCCCGTTGAACGTCTCGCCGAAGTCCCCGTCGTAGTCGGCCGGGAGGATGATCGCCTGGTAGGTGATCTGGCTCAGGAGGTAGGGGAACGTCCCCGTCGCCGCATCGAGCTCGAAGACGACGGTGTTGCCCCGTGCCGTCGCGCCGCCCTTCGAGAGCACGCCCTTGAACGACGACGCGCCGGCGGAGGCCACCGCAGGGTCGGTCAGCCGGTCGAACGTCGCCACGACGTCCGCCGGCGTCAGGGCCTTGCCGCTGTGGAAGCGAACCCCCTGGCGGATCGTGAACGTCCACACCGTGCCGGTGCGGTTCGGCGACCACCGCGTCGCGAGCACGGGCCGGAGCACCGAGCGGGCGTCCGCGAAGACGAGCTGCTCGCCGGGGATCAGGGTCACGCCCAGGCCGCCGAGGTCGGCAACCTTGACGGGATCGAGCGACCCCGTCGGCTTCGTGATCGCGATCCGGAGGGTCCCGCCGACCCTCGTGGGCGCCGACCGCGCCGCCTGGGCGAGCTCGGGCCGCAGGCCGAACGCCCCGAGGACGCTCCCGAGCGCGCCGACCGAGAGTCCGAGCATCGCCCCCTGGCGCAGGAACGTCTCGCGGTCGATCTGCCCGCTCGCCAGCTCGTCGATCAGCTCGTTCTCGTGGTCGCTCGCGCGCGTCAGACGGAATTCGTCCAGGCGGCGCTGAGTGTCGCGATGCATCGCGTCTCCTCTCCGTAGGGCCGGACGTTCACGTCTCCGAGGCGGCAAACGTCGGCGACACCGTGGGTCTCGTGGGGGATCAGTTGCTCCACGCCTCCCCGGCGTTATCGCACACGCGCACCACCCTGGTCAAAACC
>DASSPX010000050.1:0-21897 GCA_035699445.1 Candidatus Limnocylindrales bacterium
AGGTAGAGCGCGAAGAGGACCGCGGCGATGCCGGCGATCGGGATCAGCCACTGCAGGGCGTCGGCCATGGGGGCTTGCGTGACCTCCTTCACACAAGGTGTCAAGGCGCCGCCGAGCACGGTCTTCGGGTGGAAGACGACCTGTGGGCAGACCGAGTCGGGCGCAGACACACAGAACGTCCGGGCCCCGACGTGGGGGCCAGCGGACGGCGGGAGTGTAGCGCGTGCCGGCCCGTGGGCGCCACCTGCCGGGGCGTCCCTATACTCCCTGACTCGTGGACCGACGATCCTCGGTCGGGTGCCTCGTCGAGGTCGTCGAGACGCTCGTCCTCACCCTGATCATCTTCCTGGTCATCCAGAACTTCATCGCGCAGCCCTATCAGGTGCAGCAGAACTCGATGGAGCAGACGCTGGAGCCCGACCAGTACGTCCTCGTCGACAAGCTGACCCCGCGGTTCGACGCCTACGGCCGCGGGGACATCGTGGTGTTCAACCCGCCGAACACCTGGTCGAGCGACGGGACGCCCTTCATCAAGCGCGTCATCGGGATCGCCGGCGACACCGTGGAGATCCGCGAGGACTCGCGTGTCTACGTGAACGGCGTGCCGCTCGAGGAGCCGTACGTGTACACGGACAGCAACGGCGACCAGGATCCCACCGAGGTGCCCGACCAGGCCCGCTGGCAGGTCGGTGAGGGCGAGCTGTTCGTGCTCGGCGACCACCGGGCGAAGTCCGCGGATTCGCGAGTGTTCGGGACGATCGGGGTGAGCGACGTCATCGGTCGGGCCTGGCTCCGCTACTGGCCGCTGCCCACGTTCGGCGTCCTGTCCACGCCCCGCTACCCGGAGCTCGAGCGGGCCGGCGCGGACGCCTCGGCCCAGGCCTCGCCCTCTCCGTCGGCGCCGTGATCCGACGCGCCGGGGGCGGCGACATCCCCCGGCGCACGGTCGCCTGCCCGTTCGCGCGGACATGATCGAGACCCACGGCATCCCGCAGCTGGTCACGGCCGCCGTCGTGGCCATCGGTGCCATCGTGGCCGTGAGCGCCCGGCTGCCCCGGGTCGCGATCCTCGGGCTGCTCGTCGTGCTCCTCGGCGGTCCCTCCGTGACGAGCGCCGTGCCCGACCCACTGGGCGCCGCGCCACGCCTGATCGGGGCGGTGCTGGGTGCGTACCTGCTGTGGATCGCCGTGCGCGACGCGCCGGCGGGCACGTTCCGGGGATCCGGCATGGGCTGGGCCGGCACGACCGCCCTCGGATGCACCGCGTTCGGCGCCGGGGTGGCGATCGCCGCCGTCCTTGTCGGGGAGGGAGGCACGGGCAGGGCCGCCATCGACGCCGGCGCGGCCGACACCGTGACCGGCGGGGACCGGGCCGCGGTCGTCGGCGGGCTTGCAGCGGCTGTGACGCTGGCCGTTCTCGCCGCGGCGCCGACGCTGCTCTCCCGCGACGTGCTGCGCACGGGGCTCGGGCTGCTCCTCCTGCTCGCTGCCGTCGATCTCGGACGCGAGGCGCTGGATGCCGTGTCGGGCCTGCCGGGCGATGCCGCGGCCGGACGGGGCGTCGAGCTCTCGTTCGCGGTCGCGACCGCGGCGACGAGCGCCGTCGTCGCGTGGCTGATCCGCCGGATCCTCGACGCGGGCGGCGACCTCGGGCTCGAGACGCGCCCTGCGCGACGGCCGCCCGCGACGGAAGGACGGAAGGGGCGGCCGTGACGGTGGCGGGCGAGATCCTGGCGGCCTTCGCCGCCGCGGCCGGCGGTGCGGCGCTCCTCGCGCACCGAGGTTTCCCCAGGCTGAGTGGCGCGATCAGCGCGGTCGGGATCCTCGTCGCGTCCGGACTCGCCCTCACGCTGCCCGTGCCCGCGGCCACGTCCCCCGGTACGCAGCTCGTGGTCGAGAGCGGCTACCTGCGCTCGGTGACCGCGGCGTTCGCGCTGACGACGGCGGTCGGAGTGGTGACCGCGATGGCCGCCGGCGTTGCCCTGCCGACCGTCGCCCGCATCGGAGCGACCTCGCTGCTCGGGATCGCCGCCGCCGTCGTGACGCTGGGCGCTGCCGATCCGGTGATCGGGTGCTTCGCGGCGCTGGGCGGCGCAGCGGCGGGCATGGCCCTCTCGGCGGGCCGCAGCATGGTCGAAGCGACCGTTCGCGAACTGCGGACGGTGGTCATCGCGACGGCGGCCGTGGTGGCCGGGGCGGCGCTCGCCCCGGCGCTCGTCGCACCCGGCGCGGAAGCCGGTGGCGCCGCGCTCGACGCCGCCGCGCCCCTGACCCCCGCCGTTGGCGCCGCGACGCTCGCCGTCGCGCTGGGCACCGGGCTGCGCTACGGGACGATCCCGTTCCACCTGTGGGTCGCTCGCGCCGCCGACGCGGTCCCTCCCGCGGCGCTCGCGCTCGTCCTCGGCTGGCTCCCGATGCTCCTGGGCGTCGCCGCAAGCTCGACGTTGTTCGGCCGGATCGCGCCGCTGGGCGCCGAGGTGGGGGCGGAGCGGCTCGTCGTCGCCGGGCTGGCCACGGTGACGCTCCTGGTCGGCCCGTTCGCGGCGTGGATCCAGGAGGATCTCGACCACCTCGTGGGCTACGTCGCGGTCGCGTCCGCAGGGGTGGTCCTGCTCGGACTCGCCGCCGTCGGCGTCGATGCCTGGCCGGCGACCCGCCTGTGGCTCCTCGTCCACGCCCTCGGGGTCACCGCACTCGCCGGGTGGGTCGCCCTCGTCGACGCCCGCTACGGCACGCGGCGCCTTCCCGAGCTCGACGGCTGGGCGCGGCGGTCGCCGCTCGCCGCGGTCGCCCTGGTCCTCGCCGCGCTCGCGCTCGTCGGCCTGCCGGGCTGGCTGCCGCTGGAGGCGAGGCGGGACCTCGCCGAGCTCGCGCTCGGGGCGCCCGTCGGGACCTTCGTGTCCGGGGCAAGCCTCATCGTGGTGGCCCCGCTCATCCGCGTCCTCGTCGTCGGGGTTCGGCCGCCGGCGCCGCTCGTGTCCGGCGGTCCCGCGGAGCTCGACAGCCTTGGCACGGCGCGGAACCTGTTGCGGCCCGTCGGTGCCTGGCGTGCCGGCCTGCCCGCGCGCATGCGGGACGTCCGCGTCGCACGCACATCGGTAGCGGGCGTGGCGGCCGCGGTCCGGGCCAACGCGCCGCTGCTTGCGTCACTCGCCCTGGTGCTCGGCTCGCTGCTGTGCCTGGCGATCGCAAACGGCGGGCTCGGCCTGGCGGGCTCGATCGCCGAGCCGCTGCCCGCCGTGCCCGAGGCCGCGGAGCCCGCACCGGCGGGCTGAGCGCCTACTCCTCGGGCGCGAGCACCCAGCGATCGATCTCGCGCCCGTAGTCGAGGAGCTCCTCGTCGCGGAACCAGAGCGCGAGCTCGGACAACGCCGTCTCGGCGCTGTCCGAGGCGTGGACGAGGTTCTGCGCGGTCTCAAGTGCGAAGTCGCCGCGGATCGTGCCCGGCGCCGCCTCGTGGGGGCGGGTCGCGCCGTTCATCGCCCGCACGATCGCGATCGCGTTCGGCCCCTCGAGCGCGAGGGCGACGAGCGGGCCGCTCGTGATGAAGTCCACCAGGCCGCCGAAGAACGGCTTCTCGCGGTGCACCGCGTAGTGGCGCTCGGCGAGATCGCGCGGGACCGTGATGAGCTTCAGGCCGACGAGGCGCAGCCCGCGCTCCTCGTAGCGGGCGAGGATTCGCCCGGTGAGGAGCCGCTGGACGCCGTCGGGCTTGATGAGGACCAGGGTGCGTTCGAGGGACATGGGGTCGGTGGATCTCCTGGGTGGGCGCCGCGGTGCGGCGCGCCGTGGGTGGCTCGGGCGGCAGGAGTGCCGCGGGGTGGCTCAGGCGGTCGGGGGCACCTCCCCGCTGGACCCCCCACCGGACCACCCGGCGGATTCCGCGGCGGCTCGGAGGGCCGACGCGTAGGCGCTCCGGGCCTCCAGCTCGTGCCCGGTCGCCCGCAACGCGTCACCACGCACCAGCTCGAGCGCCGGCGAGCGCGCCGAACCGATGGCGTCCAGGACGGCCGGCGCGAGCGCGGGATCGAGCCGCAGGACGACCGCCAGGCGGACGGCGCCGGCCGCGAGGTCGCCGCTCGCGATCGCGTGCCGTCCGGCATCGAGCGCCTCGGGCGCGTCCGGGAGGTGCTCGACGCGCGAGGCCGCCGGAGCGGATGCCCCGGACCCGTCCGACGGCGCGGCGCCACCGCTGACGGCGTCACGAGCGGCGTCGTCCGCGCCCTCGCCCGGCCAGACGTGGCTCCGGGGCATGCCCGCGAAGATCTCGTCGAGCCGCGAGCCGGGCTCGGCAAGGGCAAGGGAGGCCAGGCGTCGAGCCTCGCTCGGGCGGCCGAGCGCGGCCACCGCCTCTGCGGCGACGACGAACGCGATCGGCGCCCGCCGACCGGACGACAGGAACGCGTTCGCGACCTCGCCCGCGCCCGCCAGGTCACCCGTTCGCCAGCGCGCCTCGGCGAGGTCGAGGAGCGCCTGGTCGTCGAGCGTTCCCCGGCCGGCCGCCGCCTCGAGCTCGGCGCGTGCCAGGCCGAGCGCACCGTTGCGGAGGTGGATGCCGGCAACGCGCAGGGCGGCCGGACGTGCGTCCCCCGTCACGACCCCGGCGCCCGGGCTGCCCGCGGCATCCATGCTCAGGCCGGCAGCCGGAGTCGCCGCTCCAGCCCGCGCAGGTGACGGGCCGGCGCGACGACCGCCATTCGCAACCCCTCGTCGCGGAACAGCCGCCGGGCGATCGCCTGGACGCCCGCGGCATCGACTGCGGCGACCGCGTCGAGCGCCTCGTCGAGCGTGTAGACGCGGTCGTGCAGGGCCTCCTGGCCGCCGATCCACGAGGCGAGGTGCCGGGTGTCGTCCATGCGCAGCTCGAGGCCGCCGGCAAGGTACGCCTTCGCCCGTGCAAGCTCGTCGTCCGGGACGACCTGCTCCGTCAGCCGGGTCAGTTCGGCGAGGATCGCGTCGAGCGCCTGCGGCAGCTGCGCGGGATCGACCCCGGCCGACACCTCGAGCGCGCCGGAGTCCTCGTACTCGACGACACCGGAGCTCACGTCGTAGGCCAGACCCTTCTCCTCGCGCACGCCGAGGAACAGCCGGCTCGACATGCCGTCGCCCAGCACGGCGTTCAGGACGGCGAGAGTCCACGCGTCGGGGTGGTCCCGCGGCAGCGCAGGGACGCCGACGCACAGCTGCGCCTGGGCGGTATCGCGCCGGCCGGCGAGCATCCGGGGGCCCGCCGGCAGCGCGGGCGCCCGCTCGAAGGCGGGGATCGCCCCGTTCCCCGTCCCGAACGCCCTGGCCGCGAGCTCCACGGCCTGCCCGTGGTCGAGGTCGCCGGCCACCGCGATCACGGTGTTCGCCGGCCGGTAGAGCGTGCGCCAGAACTCGCGGATCGCGCGCACCGGCAGCGCGCGGATGTCCGCCTCCTCACCGCAGATCTCGCGGCCCAGGGGCCCGCTCCCGAACATCGCCTGCTGGAACAGGATCTGGGCGTACTCCGAGGGGTCGTCGAGGTACGAGCGGATCTCCTCGATGATGACTGTCCGCTCGTGGTCGATGTCCGCGTCCGCAAGCCGCGGCCGCACGACGAGTTCGCCCAGGACGTCCATCGCGCGCTCGACCTCGCGGCGCGGCACGCGCACCCAGTACACGGTCGACTCGCGATCGGTCGCCGCGTTGAAGCTGCCGCCCACGCCCTCGATCGCCTCGCTGATGGCCCGGCTCGTGGGGTATGCCGCGGTGCCCTTGAACGTGATGTGCTCCATGAAGTGGGCGACGCCCGCCTCGTCGGCACCCTCAAGGCGGGAGCCCGCGAGCACGTACGCCGCGATCGACACCGAGCGGGCGGCCGGGAGGCGCGCGGAGATCACTCGCGGCCCCTCGGGCAGCGCGGTGCGGGCAAACATCGCCGCGGATTGTACGGGCCGGGTCGGCAACCCCCCACAGTCATGGATAGCGGCCGGTGTCCGCGGGGGCACCGGCCGCCGATTGACGGACGCTCAGGCGGCAGGCGGATTGATCAGCCCGCTGATCCACGCCTGGGCGAAGTACACGAGGAACGCGATCGCAACCGCCCACAGCAACGGGTGGATCTCGGTGAGCTTCCCGCGAACGAGCTTGATCAGCACGTACGCGACGAACCCGGCCCCGATCCCCACCGTGATGCTGAAGGTGAGCGGCATGAGGATGAGCGCCAGCAGCGCAGGCAGGCCCTCCTCGACGTCCGCGAAATCGATGTCGCGGATGTGGCTCACCATGAGGTAGCCGACGACGATCAGGACCGGCGCCGTGGCGGCGAACGGGACCATCGTCGCGAGCGGCGTGAGCAGGATCGCCGCGAGGAACAGCACGCCCACGACGACCGACGTGAACCCGGTCCGGCCACCCTCGGCGACACCCGCGGCGCTCTCGATGTAGCTCGTGTTCGAGCTGATGCCGGCGGCCCCGCCCGCGATCGCGGCGACGGAGTCGACGGCGAGCAGGCGCCCCGTGTTCGGGACGCGGCCGTTCTCGTCGGTGAGACCGGCCTGGTCGCTGATGGCGGTCGCCGTCCCCATGGTGTCGAAGAAGTCCGTCAGCATGAAGCTGAAGATCGTCAGCAGCGCCACGAGGACGCCCAGGTCCCAGACGTTCATCACGTCGAACGCGCCGAGCGTCGAGAACGACGGAGCCTGGATGAGGTTCGCCGGGACGGTGGTCACGCCGGTGAAGATGCCGATCACGGTCGTGATCAGGATGCTCAGCAGGAGCGCGGCCGGCACCTTCCTGACGAACAGGATCACCGTGACCAGCAGGCCCAGGAGCGTCGTGGCCACGACCGGCTCGGTGGGGAACACGAACTGGACCGGGACCGGGTTCTCCGCGGCCGTGCCGCCGGTCTTGCTGATGATCCCGCCGTCGACGAAGCCGATGAACAGGATGAACAGCCCGATGCCGACCGCGATCGCCTTCTTGAGCGCGAGCGGGACCGCGTTCATCACCGCCTCGCGCAGGCCCACGAGGACCAGCACGAGCACGACGATGCCCTCGAGGACGATCACGCCCATCGCGCCCGCCGGGGTCAGGCCGAGGCCGAGCACGAGCGAGAACGCGACGAGGGCATTGATCCCGAGGCCGGCCGCGAGCGCGATCGGGACGTTCGCGACGACGCCCATCGCGATGCTCATCACGCCCGCGACGAGCGCCGTTGCGGCGGATGCGGGCGCCTTGAACGCGTTCATCGCCGCCTCGTCCGGGATGAACATGTTCGAGAGGATGTTCGGGTTGAGGAACAGGATGTAGGCCATGACCATGAATGTGGTCACGCCTGCCTTCACCTCGGTCCCGAGCGTCGTTCCCCGCTCGGCGAACCGGAAGTACTCGGCGATGGCGTTGCCGCCGCCCGACACCGGGCGGCTCGCGGATTCCTGCACGCTCACTCGGTTCAGCTCCCTCCACTCCCCGGTCGGTGGCCGGGCCCCTCGGACCCGGCTCGGATCGCTGGCGCGCGACGACGATCCCTCGGCGACCTCCCTTCCGGCTACTCGTCCACCCGCTCCGGGCCCAGCAGCTCCATCTGGACGTAGCCGCTGGTGTCGAACTCGAGCTGCTGCGGTGCGCCCCGGTCGTTGTCGTCGCTCGTGGGCGCGAACTCGACGACCACCCGCTCATCCCCCTGGCTGAGCGTGTACACGAGGAGCTGGTCGGGGCGGGTCTCGAACTCAAGGTGCTCGAAGGAATCGATGTTCAGGGTGATCGAGATCGGGGTGAAGAACGTGGAGCTCTCCGGCTCGTCCTGGACGATCCGCTCCACCCATCCCGTGCCGTGCGCGACGAGGTCGCGGCCGCGGAAGTAGCGGTACGTGACCGTCTGCTTGAGGAGGGGTCGCAGGAGGTGGTGCATGTCGGTCCGGCTGGTCACGACGCCGGCGTTGACGAAGAACTTCGCGGGCGGGTCGCTCGGCACGGCTCTCCTGCACGATCGTGGCGGCTCGACGGGCCGCATCGTAGCGGACCGAATGGCGCGCGAGCGATGCCTTCGGAACCCCGGTGTCCGTCCGGTAGCATCGCCCGGTGCTCCTCGTCGTGGACATCGGCAACACGAACGTCACGCTCGGTCTCGTGCGGGCGGGCGTGCTCGTGGCGTCCCGCCGGGCGACCACGCATCCGCGCTCCACGGCCGACGAGCTCGAGCACCTCCTCGACGCGCTGCTCCGGCTCGACGATGCGGCCATGGCCGATGTCTCGAACATCGCCGCCGCCTCGGTCGTGCCCGCGCTCACGGCCGCCCTCGAGACGGTCGCCGGGCGACGGAGCCTGCCGCTCGTCGTCGCGTCGGCCGGGACCGTCCCGATCGCGGTCCGCGTCGATCGCCCGGGAGAGGTCGGCGCCGACCGGCTGGTGAACGCGCTCGCCGCCGCTCGGTTGTACGGGACCCCGGCCGTGGTCGTCGACTTCGGGACCGCGACGACCTTCGACTGCGTGGGAGCGGACGGGGCGTACGTCGGTGGCGCGATCGCGCCGGGCCTCGAGCTGGGGCTCGAAGCGCTGGCCTCGCGCACCGCGAAGCTGCCGCGCGTGGAGCTCCGGCCGCCCGACCGGGCCATCGGGCGCGACACGGTGAGCGCGATGCAGAGCGGAACGGTGTTCGGCTACCAGGCGCTCGCCTCGGGGCTGCTCGCCCGGATCCGGCGCGAGCTCGCCGATCAGGGCGGGTCGAACCCCCACGAGGTGCACACGGTCCTGACGGGCGGGCTGGCCGCCGCACCCTGGGCGCGCGGCGTCGAGGGCGTCGACGCGATCGACCCCGACCTCACGCTCAAGGGCCTCGCGATCCTTCATGCCGAGGTCTCGGGCGGCGACCCGATCGAGATCGGGCTCGGATGACCGACCCGGGCAAGCGCGGCCCGCGCCTGGCCGGCCGGCTGATCGCGCTGGGCGTGACGGGGTCGGTCGCCGCGTACAAGGCGGTGGAGCTCGCGCGCCTCCTGCGCGCCGAGGGCGCGGACGTCGTGGCGCTCCTCACGCCGTCCGCGCAGCGGTTCGTGGGTCCGCTCACGTTCGCGGCCCTCACGGGTCACGCCGTCGAGACCGACGTCCTGGGCCTGCTGCCGGATCAGCGGATCGGCCACATCGTCGTCGCGGACTCGGCGGATGCGCTCCTCGTGGCCCCGGCGACGGCACACTGGCTCGCCTCGATGGCGACGGGCCTCGCGGGCGACGCCGTGACGGCCGCCGCGATCGCGACGTCCGCCCCGGTCGTCGTGGCGCCGGCGATGGACGGCGACATGTGGAGCCATCCGGCGACGCGTGCCAACGTCGAGCGGCTGCGCGGCTTCGGCTATGCGATCGTCGAGCCGGAGATCGGGCCGCTCGCATCGGGCCAGTCGGGGGTCGGGCGCCTGGCGGAGCCGGCCTCGATCGTGGACGCGGTCATCCGGGCGATCGGCGATCGCCCGGTCCGCCAGCCGGACCCGGCCGCGCGCCCGCCGCGCACCGACACGGCCCGCGAGGCCGATCTCGAGGGCCGGCGGCTCGTCGTCTCCGCGGGCGGCACGGCCGAGCCGATCGACCCCGTGCGGTTCATCGGCAACCGGAGCACGGGCAGGATGGGCGTCGCGATCGCGGAGGCGGCGCTCGCGCGCGGGGCGCAGGTCACCCTCGTCGTCGGGCGGGTGGAGGTGCCGCTGCCGGACGCCGCGGAGGTCGTGCACGCCGAGACGACCGCCGGGATGCGGGAGGCCGTGCTCGCCGCCACGTTCCCCCACGCCGACGCGCTCGTGATGGCCGCCGCGGTGGCCGACTTCCGCCCGCGCGCCAGCCGGGACGTGAAGCTCCAGCGCGGCGAGGCGCTGACCCTCGAGCTGGAGCCGACCGAGGACATCCTCGCCGAGGTCGGCGCCCGCGCCCGGGAGCTGCCCGCCGACACCCGCCCGGTGCTCGTCGGGTTCGCCGCCGAGACCGGCTCCCTCGAGCGCGCGGGCGACAAGCTCCGGCGCAAGGGCGTCGACCTGCTCGTGGCCAACGACGTGAGCGAGCCCGGCTCCGGGTTCGGCACCGACACGAACCGGGTGGTCATCCTCGACGCCGACGGCGGTCGCGACGAGCTGCCGCTGCTCATGAAGCGCGAGGTCGCCGACCGCCTGCTGGACCGCGTGGCCGCGGCGTTGGACGCGCGACGCGCCGCGGCGCACACTCCCACTCGATGAGCGCCTCGACCGACACCGTCCGCCGCCTGACCGTCACCGACATCGCGAAGCTCCACGCGGAGGGCGTGCCGATCGCGATGCTCACCGCGTACGACTTCCCGAATGCCCGCCTGCTCGACGAGGCCGGCATCCCGATGCTCCTCGTCGGCGATTCGGTCGGCCGGGTGATGCTCGGCTACGAGAACGAGATCCCGGTCTCGATGGCGGACATGCTCCATCACACGAAGGCCGTCGTGCGCGGGACCCGCCGGGCCCTCGTCATCGCGGACATGCCGTTTCTCTCGTACGCCACGCCGGACGAAGCGCTCCACAACGCCGGTCGATTCCTCCAGGAGGCCGGCGCCCAGGCGGTGAAGATCGAGGGCGGCGTCCGCTCGGCGCGCACGATCGAGACGATCGTGAAGGCGGGGATCCCCGTCATGGGCCACATCGGGCTCACGCCGCAGGCGATCAACGCGATCGGCAAGGTGCGCGTGCAGGGCAAGTCGCGCGATCAGGCGCGGGCGCTGCTCGCCGACGCGCTCGCGGTCCAGGAGGCAGGCGCGTTCTCGATCGTCCTCGAGCTCGTGCCCGGGCAGCTGGCGGCGGCGATCACCGAGCGGCTCCGGATCCCGACGATCGGGATCGGCGCGGGCGCCGGCTGCTCCGGCCAGGTCCAGGTCCTGACGGACCTGCTCGGCTACGACACGTGGCTGCCGCGGCACGCCCGCCGCTACGCCCAGCTCCGGGACGCGATCCTCGATGCGGCCGCTCGATACCGGGCGGACGTCGAGGCCCGCACGTTCCCGGGCGTTGCCGAGACGGTGCGCATGGACGACGCCGTCCTCGACGAGGTGCTCGGGCGCACGAGCGAGGATCGACCCGCCGTCGAGTCCGGCGCCGGCATCCCCCTCGACCGCGACCTCTAGCGTCCCGTGCACGTCGTCCGCACGCGCGCGGAGCTTCGGCGCGCCCTGGGATCGCTCCCCCGCCCGATCGGGCTCGTGCCGACGATGGGCTGGCTCCATGCGGGCCACACCTCGCTCGTCGAGCGGGCACGGACGGAGAACCGCTCCGTCGTCGCGACGATCTTCGTCAACCCGCGCCAGTTCGGCGAGGCGTCGGACTTCGAGCAGTACCCGCGCAACGAGGCGGGTGACCTCCGGATCCTGGAGCGGGCCGGCGTCGACCTCGTGTGGACGCCACCGGTGGACGAGGTCTACCCGGCGGGCTTCGCGACCACGGTCTCGGTGGGCGCCGTCGCCCGGCCGCTCGAGGGAGCTGCGCGTCCGGGCCACTTCGACGGCGTCGCCACGGTCGTCGCGATCCTGTTCTCGATCGTCGGCGCGGACCGCGCGTACTTCGGGCTGAAGGACTACCAGCAGGTCGCGGTCATCCGGCGGATGACCCTCGACCTCGCCCTGCCTCCGGAGATCGTCGCCTGCCCGACGGTGCGCGAGGCCGACGGGCTTGCGTTCTCGTCCCGGAACGCGCGGCTCTCGCCCGACGCACGGGCGGCCGCGCCGGTGCTCCACCGGGCGCTGGTGGCGGCGCGATCCGCTTGGGAGGCCGGCGAGCGCGACGCGGAGCGGCTGCGGGCGGTGATGCGCGAGCTGTTGGCGAGCGAGCCGCTCACGGACGTCGACTACGTCTCGGTCGCAGACGCCGACGACCTCCACGAGCTCGATCGCGTCGACGGGCGGGCGCTGCTGTCGCTCGCGGTGCGCTTTGGCGACGTCCGGCTCATCGACAACGAGGTGATCGGATGACGGACAGCGGAACCCGATCGGGAGTCGTGGATGCGAACGGAGCACGGATCGCGTTCGACGAGGCAGGCTCGGGGCTGCCGGTGATCCTCGTCCACGCCGGAATCGCGGATCGACGCATGTGGGACGACGTCTGGGCCAACCTCGCCGGGCACCATCGGGTCGTCCGCTACGACTGCCGCGGGTTCGGCGACACGGTGGTGGTGGAGCCGCAGCCGTTCTCGAACCGTGCCGACCTCATCGCCGTCCTCGACCACCTCGGCATCGAACGGGCGGTGGTCGTCGGCGTGTCCCGGGCCGGGTCCATCGTCACCGACACCGCGCTCGAGTTCCCGGACCGCGTGCTCGCACTCGTGCGAGTCGCGGCGGGGCTGTCCGGGTTCGAGGTCCAGCCCACACCAGAGGAGCAGGCGGCCTGGAACCGGCTCGAGACCCTCGAGGCGGCGGGCGACCTTGACGCGCTCAACGAGGCCGAGATCGCAGTCTGGGTGGATGGCCTGTCCGGGACCCCGGACCGTGTGCCCGGCGTTCGGTCGCGGGTGCTCCAGATGAATGGCGACGTCTACCGCCTCCATGCGGACGAGAAGCTTGGCGACCCGATCCCGCTCGACCCGCCGGCGGCCGCCCGCCTCGGCAACCTTCGGATCCCGGTGCTGGAGATCGTCGGCGACCTCGACGTGCCCGAGACGCTCACGACGGCGCGGCACGTCGCGTCGGTCGTGCCCGGCGCGCGGCTCGAGGTCATCGAGGGTGTGGCGCACCTGCCGCCGATGGAGCGCCCCGCCGACTTCGTGCGCCTGCTCGACGGGTTCCTCGCCGCGCTCCCGTCCTAGCGGCGGTTCGGTTCGGCCGGCCGCACCGGGGCCCGCGCCAGGGGCGCGACGAGCGGCCTTCGCGTCAGCGCGCCGCGGCGTACGCGGCCGGAGCAGCCACCTCGAGGATCCGGTCGAGGTCGATCGAGCTTGCCACGAGCGACTTGATCAGCTCGATCTTCTCGCGGTCGGCGGGATGCGTCTTCACGAGCAGGTCGTGCACCTCGCTGGCGACGACGTACGTGTCCTCGCGGACGAGCGTGGCGAACAGGTTCGCCTGGCGGATCGCCGCGATCACCGACTCGCGCGGCCGGTAGCCGCCGGTGAGCACGAGCCCGATCGCCGCTTCCTCGTGCCCGTCGATCGACGCGGTGCGCTCGTTCGTCGCGGCGGCTGCGACGGCGGCGATCCGCGCGGCCTCGGCCGAGCTCGCGTGGGGCAGGCGCTTCGCGAGGTGGGCGGTCGTCACGGTAAGGATGACGTCCTCGCGATCGCCGGGCGCGATCACGAGCGTGCCCGGCCCGACGCGCTCGAGCATGTGCTGCGGCTCCATCGCGCCGATCGCGACGCCCTCGATCACCCGGTCCAGGTCCGGCCCGGGGTGGATCGTCTCGCCGTGGAGCCCCTCGAGGATCATGCCCAGGGTGGGGTTGGAGAGGATCGGCCGGACCGGCAGGACACCCAGCAGCGGGATGCCGTGGTTGGCGAGGCCCCGCTCCAGGACCCGGACGATCCCCGGCTGGGCGACGAGATCGACCTTGTTCACGATCGCGCCGGCGACCGGCACCCCGTGCGCGGCGAAGTGCGACGCGTTGAGCACGATCTCGTCGATCGGGCGCCCCACGCCGCCCTCGGACACGATCACCGCCGGCGTGCCGAGCATCGCCGCGACCGCCGCGTTCGAGAGGTTGATCACGGCACCGACGCCGGCATGCCCGGTGCCCTCGACGAGCAGGACGTCGTGGTCGGCGAAGGCGGCGTGCGCGGCGCGGATCCGCGCGCCGAGATCCTCGACGACCTTGCCGGCGATGAACGCCTTCGTGAAGCCGCGCGGGATGTGCACCGGGCTCATCACGGTGTACGGCTCGGGCAGGCCGAACACCTCGTGCATGAGGACCGCGTCCTCGTCGGCGGGCTGGCCGTGGTCGATGACCGTGCGCTGCCCGACCGGCTTCATGAATCCGGTCCGAAGACCGCGGCCGAGGAAGCCGTCCAGGAGGCCCAGCGCCGCGGTCGTCTTGCCCCTGTTCTGGCCGGTGGCGGCGAGATAGAGATGGCGCATGGGCGGGCGATCCTATCAGCGCCGTCCGGCCGGCTCCGGCGTTCGACGGCCACCGCACGCCCTGTCAGTGGGCCGGCGACTGCCAGGTTGTGATCCTGGCGGCACCGGCAACGTCAAACCGGGGTCCGCCACACGGCTGAAGCGGTCGCGGCGTGCCATCGCGGCCCCTCTCGCCCGGGGTCGGAGCGGCGCGGAGCGAGCGAATGCGGGGCCACGACCTCGGGACGGTCGTCGAAGCGGGTCTCTCCGCCCGTGATGAAGCGGAAGTGACAACCTGGCGGTCACGCGCGCGCCCATCGCCGGACGCGGCGGGACGGCGACCCGACTATCCCCGGCTCGCCGTCTTGCGCTCGATCAGCTGCACCGAGTCCCGGAGTCGGGACAACGTGTCGGCGTCGACCGCGTCCGGCTCGAGATACGGGCCGAGACGCTCCATGATGTCCGTGACGAGGCCGAGGAAGACGGCCGCGTCGGCGACGAAGAACTGCGGCTCGTTGTTGTACCGGACGAGCGTCAGCCGACCCTGGAGCACCCGCCGCTCCTCGACGTGGCTCACCTGGGTCGAGAAGTTGTGCCCCTGGATCCCGTCCGGGTTGTTCAGGAAGTTCAGCGCGTTGTCGATCGCGAGCCCGAAGCGCGCCCGCCACGCGACGAGCCGCTCGTAGACCTCCGGCGGGATCCGGACTTCGGAGACTTCCTCGAACACCTCGGGGGCGACCGTCAGCAGCCCCACAAGGGTCGTGCCCGCCCGGGCGCCGAGCATCACCTGGAGACTGCGCTCCAGCGTGAACACCTCGGAGTCGAAGCGGGGGCTCGTGATGACGTCGGTGAGCAGGTCCTCGACGTTGTCCAGCGACCCGGGCTCGGACAGCGCGTTCGAGAGGTGGAGGATCTCCTCCTTGAAGAGGAACTTCTCCTCGTGGTCGAGGGGGCTGTCGCGCATCGCTGGCGATGGTAGCAGCCGGGCTGTCGCACTCAGGCCGCGACGGTCTGGTTGCGACCCGCCTCCTTCGCCCGATAGAGCGCCACGTCCGCCCGACCGACGACGTTGGCAGGGGACTCGCCCGCGCGGGCCGTCGCCACGCCCGCCGACGCCGTCACCCCCGCCGGCGTGGCCGCTCGCAGGCGCTCCGCCACGACGACGGCGTGGGCGTGGCTGCAGTCGGGGAGCACGGCCGTGAACTCCTCGCCGCCGTACCGGACCAGGAGATCGGACGGCCGGAGCTCGCGCTGCCACGCCCCGGCGGCGGCGACAAGCAAGGCGTCGCCGGCGGGATGGCCGTGCGCATCGTTGTACGCCTTGAAGTGGTCCAGGTCGAGCATGACGAGACTGAGCGGGCGACCGGATCGCGCTGCGCGGTCCAGCTCCGCTGCCAGCGACGCATCCAGCGTGCGCCGGTTCGCGAGACCGGTCAGCGGGTCGTGGCGCGCGAGGTTCTCCAGCCGCTCGACGAGCGTGGCGAGCTCGAGGGCGACCTGGGCCTGGCTGGCGACGATGTTCAGCAGCCGCTCGACCCGTGGCGGCAGCGCGTCCATCTCCTCGTCCCAGATCGCGACGAGCACGCCCTCCGTGCCGCTGCGACCCCGGATCGGCTGCCAGTAACCCGCCTTCGCGCCGCTCAGCGCGCTGACCCGTGCCGAGACCCGAGGATCGCCGGCAAAGCGCCCGGAGAAGAGCGGCTTCCCGCTCGCGGAGGCGGTGGCCACTCCGCTGGGCTCGTCCCGGCCGATCCGGTCCACCCCGACGCCGCGTCCGGCCGAGGCGGTCGCCACGAATGCGTCGCCCTGCGGCTCGAACAGGAGGACCGCGGCCGCGTCGCTTACCGCCATGGCGGTCGAGCAGACCGTTGTGCGGACGGTCGCGAGGGCCTCCGGGCGGGCCAGGTCCCGCCCCACCTCGAGCAGCGCGCCGAGATCGTTGAACTCGCGCTGCCGCTCGGCTTCGACGGCCACAAGATCGGTCACATCGCGCGCAAAGGCGTGCACCAGCCAGCCCCGCTCGTCGTGGACGACGCCCAGCGAGAGCTCGGCCTGGAACGCTTCCCCGTCGACTCGCTGGAAGCCGATCCGGACGCGGCGCCTCGCCGCTGAGGCCTCGCCTGCGGCCGCCTGGTCGAGGGCCATGCGGAGGAGACCGCGCTCGTCGGCCGTCGCGAGCGTCGTCACGAGGTTCTCGCCGATCAGGCTCTCGTGCCCGCCGCGGAACATCTCGAGCGCCGCCGGATTCACGTCGACGATCGTGCCGTCGGGGGTCACGGTCACGATCGCGTCATTCGCAGCCTCGACCATGGCCTGGTGGCTCGACTTTGCTTCGGCAAGGGACGCGAGGCGCCGACGATCGAGCTCGGCGGCGGCATGGAGGCGTGTGACCAGCGAGTTGACCGTCAGGCCGACGAGCAGTCCGATCGCGCCGTTCAGGAGGGAGACGGACCACTCCGAGGGCGGGTAGGCAGGTGGCCCGAACGCGGCGATCGGAAGGAACACGGCGGCGGACGAAGCGAGACAGGTGAGCACGATCTGGATCCGCGAGCCGTACAGCGCGACCCAGATGATCGGCACCGCGAACAGCGGCACGAGTCCCGAGCTGGCACCCCCGGCCCCGTGACGGAGGATGGCCACCGCCACGACGCCCAGCAGCGGCGGCACGACGTCCAGCCAGGCCGGCAGGAGCGAGACCGACAGCGCCAGCCCGACCGCGATGGCAAGCACCATGACGAGCGCGCCCTGCCCGAGGAGCGGCAGCCCATCGGCCGGTGACCACGGCGCGACGAGGAGCACGCCGGCAAATGCCACGGCGGCGAACGGCACCGTTCGCCCGAGGAGCCCGACCCGGTCGAAGGGCCGACGGACCGCGGCCGGGTCACCGACGTGCACCAGTGGCGCCAGTCGCTGGATGACCCCCCTCCGGAGACCGTCCACGCGTGCAGCGTGCCCGGAGGAGGGCGCGAATCACATGCAATCTTGCCGACCGGCGCGAGGCCGGCGACCGCGCACCGAGGGACGCCCGACGACGTCGGCCACGCAGGTTCGCGCCGGGGTCAGCCCTCCGGGGGAGCTACGGGTACAGGCCCCGCATCGCGGTGGCGTCCGCGACCCGCTGGACCGCGAGCAGGTACGCCCCCATCCGCATGTGCGCCTCGTGGCGCTGCGACAGCTCGAGCGTCTCGTTGAACGCGCGGACCATGATGTCCTTGAGCTTGGCGTTCACGACGCCCTCGCTCCAGTGGTCGCGGTTCAGGTCCTGGACCCACTCGAAGTAGCTGACCGTCACGCCGCCCGCATTGCACAGGATGTCCGGGATGAGGAACACGCCCTTGCGGGTGAGGATCTCGTCCGCCTCGGGGGTGGTCGGCCCGTTCGCCGCCTCGGCGACGACGCGCGCCTTCACCCGCTCCGCGTTCGACGCGGTGATCTGGTTCTCGAGCGCGGCCGGGATGAGGATGTCGCACTCGGTCTCGATGACCTCGGCGTTCGTGATGTCCTCCGCACCCGGGAACCCGCTGACAGTGCCGTGCTCGCGCTTCCAGGCGAGCACGCGATCGATGTCGAGCCCGTCCATGTTGCGGATCCCGCCGACCGAATCGGACACGGCCACGATCGTGGAGCCCTCGTCGCGCATGAGCTGCGCGGCGATCGAGCCCGCGTTGCCGAAGCCCTGGACGGCGACCCGGGCCTTGCCGAGGTCCATGCCCAGGTGCTTCGCCGCCTCGACGATCGTGTACACGCAGCCGCGCGCCGTCGCCTCGTTGCGCCCCTCCGAGCCGCCGAGGCTGATCGGCTTGCCCGTGACCACGCCCGGGACCGTGTACCCGACGTGCATCGAGTACGTGTCCATGAACCAGGACATCACCTGTGCGTTCGTGTTCACGTCCGGCGCCGGGATGTCCCGCTCCGGGCCGATGAGGACCTCGATCTCCGTGAAGAAGCGGCGGCTGAGGTGCTCGAGCTCGGTCAGCGACAGCTTCTTCGGATCGACGACCACGCCGCCCTTGCCGCCGCCGTACGGGATGCCGACCACCGCGCACTTCCAGGTCATCCACATCGCGAGGGCCTTGACCTCGTCGAGCGAGACGTCCTGGTGGTACCGGATGCCGCCCTTGGCGGGACCGCGGCCGAGGTTGTGCTGGACGCGGTAGCCGGTGAACACCTGCACCGAGCCGTCGTCCATCTTCACCGGGAAGTGGACGGTGAGCTCCCGGCGTGGCTCGCGAAGGACCCGGCGCAGCCCGGGGTCGAGGTCGAGCCGGTCTGCCGCGAGGTCGAACTGCTGCTGCGCGACGTGCCAGGGGTTGATCGTCGGCGCAGCCGGCGCGTGCTCCGTCGTCATGTGAGGCGCTGATCCTCCGTGCGGACACCGGCGGGGGATGCCGGCGCCGTCGTTCGGGTCGTCTCCCGGACGGCCCTACGGGGCGCGTCCGGCGCGCCTCTCGGCACGTGGACGCGCGTCTGCTCAGTGGCTCGAGTATAGCCGTGGGTCCCCCTGCGCCATGGGCCGATCGTCACCTCGCCACAACCAGCCCGCTACCGTTCCACAACGTTTGCCCGTGCCAGACGGCAGGGTGACGGACGCGTGGTATCGGTGGCGACCGGGCAGCGAGCCACGACGAGCACGGGCCGTTCCCCGGGCTGAGGAGGCCGCATGCGCGTCTGCAGCATCCTCGTGGTTGTCCTGCTCGCGGGCTGCGGAGCTGCGGCGCAGCCCGGGTGGACGAGCGCACCCCCGGCGGCATCGACCGCGACGGCAATTGCCGCGCCGACTGCGGCACGTGCGGCTTCGCCCGGTGGCCCTCGACCGTCTGCCGGTGCGTCCTCCGGGGCCGGCGGCACCGACGTCGCGTGGTCCACGCATACCTCCGCCCAGTTCGGCTTCTCGCTCGCGCTCCCCCCGAACTGGGCGTACCTTCATCGGGCCTCGGCGGACTGGCCGTCGCGCACGTATCCCGGCGGCGGCGCCCCGTACATCGATCAATGGGGCATCCCGGGCGCCCAGCTTCCGGCGCTCGACATCACGGCGCAGGCTGTCGGTCCCGATTCGACGTGGGGTGACTTCCTCGACCTCATGGACCAGGGCAATGCCCGGATCGGCTGCACAGTGGAGGCATCGTCCGCGATCGAGGTCGATGGCCGGCCCGGTCGCATCCAGCGCCAGGACTGCCCGCACTATCTGAGCTGGGAGGTGCTGGTGGACGCCGGGGATCGGCGGTTCGCGATCTACTGGCTTGGCCCGCGAACGTCACCGGAGGTCCAGGAGGCCCTGTTCCGCAGGATCCTCGATTCGATCCACCTCTCCGATTCCTGACCGGTCAGCGGCCGACCTCAGTGGCGGTACAGCAGGACCCCGCCCACGCAACCCGGGCCGAGATGCGGACCCACCGAGGGACCGACGGTCATCACCTCGACGGCCGACGGCGGCAGCCCCGCGCGCTCCATGAGGGCCTGCGCGAAGGACTCGACGTCGGCGTTCGTCGTATGGAGCACGGCCGCACGCTCGATCGGCTTCTGGGTCATCAGCTCGAGCACGCGCTCACGCGCCTTCACCCGGGTGCGCACCCGATCCGCGGTTTCCACCTGCCCGTCGACGACGGTGATGATCGGCTTGACGGACAGCAGCGTCCCGATCGCGGCCCGGGCGCCCGAGATCCGCCCGCCGCGCTTGAGGTACTCGAGGGTGTCGAGCGCGACGTAGAGGTCGATCGCGGAGCGCCGCTCCTCGAGGACCCGGGCGATCTCGGCCGCGGCCACGCCACGCGACGCCAGCTCCGCGCCCAGCTGTGCCAGCAGCCCGATGCCCATCGACGCGGTCATCGAGTCCACGACGTGGATCTCCCGGTCGGCGAGCATCCCGCGCGCAACCTCGGCGGACTTGATCGTGCCCGACAGCGTGCCCGCCACGTGGACGGACACGATCGCGTCGGCTCCGGCGTCGAAGGCGCGCACGTACGCATCGTGGAAGTCGCCCGGGCTGGCGGCGGCCGTGGTCGGAAACGGCGCGTCCGGCGCGGTCATCCGCTGCCAGAACTCCTCGGTGGAGAGGTCGACGCCTGCCTTGAACGTATCGCTGCCGAAGCTCACGACGAGCGGGACGACCGTGATGCCTGCGGCCGCGGCGACCTCCGGCGGCAGGTCTGATGCCGAGTCGGTGACGATCGCGACGTGGCTCACCAGGTGGGCCTCCTCTCCCTCACCGCGGGGGACCCGCGCACTCCCCCGCCGATGATACGAACTCGGGCGGCTCCCGCCCGATCCTTCCCGACCACCAGCCGGTACGCTTCCCGATCGTGTCCCACGCGATTTTGGCCGTCGTCCTCGGCACGTTCACGCTGCGCCTGTCGACCGGCCTCACGGGCGGCATGCTCGTGTACTACCTCGACGACCTCGGGGTGGGCGCGTTCACGGTCGGCGTGTTCAGCGCGCTGTTCTACGCGAGCGAGCTGATCGGCTCGCCGTTCTTCGGCGTCCTCTCCGACCGCTGGGGCCACCGGCGGGTGATGCTCGTCGGGCCCGCGTTCGGGGCCGTCGCGGTCGTGGCCACCGCGCTCACGGCCGACCTGCTCCTGCTGGGCGGGACGCGGGTCCTCGAGGGGCTCGCGACCGCGGCCTCGATCCCCTCGATCCTGGGCTTCATCGCGTTCGCGAGCGCCGGCGACGAGCTGCTGCGGGGCAAGTCCGTCGCCCGGTTCGAGGCGGCGACGCTCGCCGGGCTCATGGCCGGCTTCGTTCTCGCCGGTCCGCTGTACGGCGGCCTGAGCGACGCCGCGCCGGTGTTCCAGGACGGCCTCGGGCCCGCTGCGTTCCTCGTGAACGCCGTGCTGTACGGCGTCTCGTTCCTCATCTACCGACTCGGCGTGCCGAAGACGGCCGAGCCCGATCCGCTGGAGACGGGCGCCGCCCGCCGGGGGGTCGACCTGGGCAGATACGCCCGGATCCTCGCCGGCACGCACGTCTGGCTCCTCGCCCCGACGTGGATCGCGATCAACGCGACGCTGGGCCTGTTCACGAGCCAGACGCTGTTCCAGCTGGTGAACGAGCCGGACCCGAAGTTCGCCGACCAGCTGCTCATGGGCGGCTTCGAGCCCGCCGCGGTGAGCGTCGGCCTGGGGCTGGGCGGCCTGCTGTTCTTTGCCGGCATCTTCTACTGGGGCAACCGGTTCCGGTCGATGCGCCGGACGACGATCATCCTGTACGGGATCCTGGGCGGGGCGGCGCTGCTCGCGGCCGGGTTCGGGATCAACCACTCCGCCGGCCTGCCCGTGCCGGCCGTCCTCGGCCTGGCCGCGGTCGCGATCGGCGGCCTGTTCGTGCTCGCGGGGGCGACGCCGGCCGCGATCGGCCTGCTCGCCGACGTCACGGAGGCCTACCCCGACGATCGTGGCGCGATCATGGGCCTGTACTCGGTGTTCCTCGGCGTCGGGCAGATCACGGGCAGCCTCGTCGGCGGCGGCTCGGCCCAGGCGTTCGGTCTGGACGGCATCCTCGGCGCGGCGCTCGTGATGCTCGCGATCGCGCTCCTGCCGCTCGCCCAGCTCCGCCGCCACGAGCACTACGTGGGGGGACCCGCGGCGCCGGCCGTCCTCGGCGAGGACTGACATGGCGGAGGGCGAAACGGAGGCGCCGCTCGTCCCCGCGCCGATCGCGCGCGGCGCACGCGGCGCCGTCGTGGCCCCGCATCACCTCGCGACGGCCGCCGGGCTCACGATCCTCGCCCAGGGCGGCACCGCCGCCGACGCCGCGATCGCGGCGAACGCGGCGCTCGGGGTCGTGGCGCCGAACCACTGCGGCATCGGCGGGGATGCGTTCTGGCTCGTGTGGGACGAGGCACGCGGCGAGCAGGTGGCGCTGAACGGCTCCGGGCGCGCGCCGTCGGGGGCGGACCCGGCC
>DASSPX010000051.1:0-17668 GCA_035699445.1 Candidatus Limnocylindrales bacterium
CAGCAGTACATCGAGTCGGTGGGTGGCAAGCTCCACGGCTTCTGGTACGCGTTCGGCGAGCACGACGGCTACAACCTGTGGGAGGCGCCCGACGACGTGTCGATGGCCGCGGTCGCGCTGGCGATCGGGGCGGGTGGGGCGCTGCGCTCGTTCGAGACGACGGTGCTGCTGAGCGTGGAGGACACGCTCGCGGCGCTGGGCAAGGCGAAGTCGGTCCGGTATCGGCCGCCCGGGGCGGGGTGAGGGCGCCGCGCCTCGTGGTCGCGGCCATGGTCGATGCGGCCGGGCGCCGGATCGAGGTCGAGCCGGCGACACCGGATCGCTGGGAGGACGTCCGGCTCGTGCTCGACGGCGAGGGCGAGGCCGGCTGCTGGTGCCAGGCCTGGCGCGGGCTCGATGCGAAGCGGCTGAGCGGTGGCCGGTCGCGCGTCGAGCTCCTCCGCGACCAGATGGCCGCCGGTCCACCGCCGCCGGGCTTCGTCGCATACGTGGACGGCCAGCTGGCGGGCTGGGTGGGGGTGGGCGTGCGCGGCGGGCTGCCTCGCCTGGACGGATCGCGGCGGATCCCCGCGATCGACGAGCTGCCGGTGTGGGTGATCGGCTGCTTCCGGATCCGGCCCGGGTTCCGCCGGCGCGGGGTGGCGCGGGCGCTCCTCGACGGGGTCGTCCGGGCCGCGCGGGATGCCGGCGCCCCGGGGGTCGAGGCGTACCCGATCGATCCGGAGGGTCGGCGCGTCGAGGTCGGGGCGGGCTACGTCGGGATCGCGTCGATGTTCGACGCGGCGGGGTTCCGCCGGGTGCTCGTGACCGAGGCGCAGAGCGGGCACCTGCCGCGGATCCTCGTGAGGCTCGACTTCGCCGGAGCCTAGGGGGGCGCTGCCGGGCGTGGGGTGCCGGCGTTCGGTTGCGGTCGGTACCTGGCCAGACTGTCTCCGCGATGAGTGCTAACCGAGCTCATCGATGGGTCGGCCGCGGCTCGTGCGTGGGCACGTTGCCGAACTGGGCTGGTCGTGAGTGAACGCCGAACTCGAGCGCCTCGAACGGCCGCTCCCACTCACCGCGACGGCAGTCTGGCGAAGTTGGCGGCGCTGCGTCGGGCGCTGACTCGACCCCGCCTACGCCTCCGCGACCGGCACCCGTTCGGGCACCCGCTCCGCGCCCGCCTCCGCGCCACCCGGCTGTGATGCTCCTGACGGCATCACCACCGCGACGACCACCGCCGCCGCGATCGCCGTGACGATCCCGATGACGAACGTCGACGCGGTCGCGATCGAGAACGCGGTGTGGATTGCCGCAACGATCCCCGGGATGAGCGGCTCGACGGTGGACCGGAACGCCTCGGGCACCTGGGCGAGAATCGCCGCGCCGAGGTCGCCCACGCCCGACAGCTGGTTGAGCGCCTCGCTGCCGCCTCCGGACGAGAACGCGTTCGCGAACTGTGGCGGCACCCCGTTCGCCACGAGCTGGCGGGGCACCTCGCCCAGGAGGGTCTCGGCGAAGATCGTGCCGGTGATCGCGAGGCCCACCGTCCCGCCGACCTGCTGGAACAGCCCGAGGCTGCTCGTCGCGGCGCCCAGCTGGCGTACGGGGACGGAGTTCTGCACGACGAGCGTGAACACCGCAAACGTGGGCCCGATCCCGAGCCCCGTGATGAGCATCCACAGCCACACGATCGGCAGCGGCGTGTCGGGGCGCAGGTTCGTGAGCAGCCACAGCCCGAACGCGACCACGACGAGCGCCCCGATGATCAGCGGCTTCGCACGCCCGGTCCGGGCGACGATCTGGCCGCTCGCCACGGCGGACACGATCAGGCCGAACAGGAGCGGCAGGATCTGGTAGCCGGATTCGGTCGCCGAGCTGCCGTTCACGACCTGGAACCAGCGCGGCAGGAACACGACCGCCGCAAAGAAGCCCATCGCGGCGAGGAAGATCGCGACCACGCTGGCGGTGAACGTGCGCATCCGGAACAGGCGGAGCGGGATGATCGGCTCGGCGGCCCGAGACTCCACCACGATCAGCACCGCGGCGAACGCCAGCCCAAGGGCGATGAGCCCGCCCACCTGCGGATCCGTCCAGGCGCTCGTCTGCTTGTTCGTGAACCCGATGAGGATGGGCACGAGCGCGGCGATCAGCAGGGCCGCGCCGAGGTAGTCGAGCGATGCCTCCGGGTGTGCGGAGCGACGGGTCGGCAGGGTGCGCCAGATGATGAACAGCGCGATCGCGCCGAGCGGCAGATTGACATAGAAGATCCAGTGCCAGCCGACGGTGTCGGTGATGATCCCGCCGATCGCCGGGCCGACGATCGAGCTTAGCCCGAACACTGCTCCGAACAGGCCCTGGTACTTGCCGCGCTCGGACGGCGCGAAGATGTCGGCGATGATCGACAGTGCCACGGGGAACAGCGCGCCCGCACCCAGGCCCTGGAGCCCGCGGAACACGATGAACTGCCACATCTCCTGCGACAGCCCGCACAGCACCGAGCCGATCAGGAAGATCGACGTGCCGAGCACGAAGATCGATCGCCGCCCGTAGAGGTCGGACAGCTTGCCGTAGATCGGGCCGCTGACCGTGGCCGTCAGCAGGTACGACGTGAACGCCCACGTGTAGACGTCATTCCCGCGCAGGTCCGTGACGATCCGCGGTAGCGCCGTACCCACGATCGTCTGGTCGAGGGCGGACAGCAGGATCCCCAGCAGCACCGCCCCGAGGATCTCGAGGCGAACGCGGTGAGGCAGCTCGATCGGCGCGCGGTCGAGGATCGGGGCGTCGTCGGCGGGGATGTCGGGAGCGTGGCTGGACATGAGCTCGGATAACCTCGGCGTGACGGGGCTGCAGGCGGGGAGCCGGCGCAGTCTAGCGCCGGCCGCGCACGGTTTCTGACAGGAATTCCAGTCCTGAATCATCGGTGGCTGGCAAAGCCTGCCACCCCGACGCATCGGAACTCGGGCGCTCCGGCACTGGCGCCGGCTCGCTGCGCTCCGCACGATCAGGGGCTGCGAGGCGTCGAGCGACGCCCGCAGGAAGGGGCGATCGCGATGGAATGGAACGTCGGGCTCCAAGGGATCGGCGTGGTCCTCGGGATGGCGCTCGTCTTCGGTGCAGCCGTGCACGTCCTGCTCGCGCGAGCCAGCACGGCGTGGATCGGGCTGATCGCGGGCGTCGCCTTCCTGGTCGGCGGGCTGCTCGTGAGCGAGGGGCTGTTCGGCTGGGCGACCGTCGAGGAGCTGCAGCCGAACATCGACGGGCTGTCGTTCGACGAGGCGCTGTTCGGCGGGCTCATCGTCGGTGCCCTGGTGACGTTCGCGACCTGGTGGGCGAGGCGCGGGGGTCACCGGCCGGTCACGCACGCCTGAGGCCTGGGCGCCGTCGCCCGAGATGACGGCGGCGCCCGCGGCTGCCAAACTGGTGGAGTGACTGAGCAGCGGCAGCCGACGCCCGAGGAGGTCTGGCGGGGCCTGCTGCTCGGCACGGATCCTCGCTTGGCGAGCAAGGCGCGCCTGTTCAAGCACATCCCGGGCGGGTCGCACCGGTGCAAGATGTGCCGCGCGCCGTTCGGCTTTCCCGGCGGCCTGCTCATGCGCCGGATCAAGCGCGGCCCGTGGGCGAAGAACCCGCGCTACTGCGAGTTCTGTTCAAAGGCGCTCGAGGCCTTCCGCGGCGGCGCCGAGATCCCGGCCAGCTTCCTGTTCGCAGACATCCGCGGGTCCACGACCCTCGCCGAGCGGATGTCGGCGACCGAGTTCCACCGGCTGCTCAACCTCTTCTACGAGGTGGCGTCGGGGATCCTGGTGGCCCACGATGGAGTCGTGGACAAGTTCGTCGGCGACGAGGTCGTCGCCCTGTTCATCCCCGCGCTGGCCGGAGACAACCACGCGGCACGGGCGGTTGCCGCAGGACAGGAGCTGCTCGAGGGCACGCGCGCCACGGCTCATCGCCCGGCGATCCCGATCGGCATCGGCATCCACTCGGGTGTGGCGTACATCGGGTCGGTCGGCGAGCCGCCGATCACCGACTTCACGGCGCTGGGGGATGCGGTCAACGTCACGGCGCGCCTCGCCTCGGCGGCGGGCGCCGGCGAGCTGCTGATCAGCCGGGAGGCAGCCACGGCGGCCGGGTTCGACGCCACGGGACTCGAATCGCGCAGCCTCGAGCTCAAGGGCAAGAGCGCCCCGGTCGACGTCCTCGTGCTCGGCCGGCGGGAGGGCCAGCCGGTCGCGTGACCGACGCGAAGGGCGCAGCCGCCCCGGTGGCCGTTGGCGCGACGCTGACCGCGATCATCGTCGAGGGGTTCCGGGGCATCGGGCCTCAGCGGACCCTCGAGCTGAAGCCAGGCCCCGGGCTGACGCTCATCGTCGGTCGAAACGGGAGCGGCAAGAGCTCGTTCGCCGAAGGGCTGGAGATCCTGCTCACCGGCTCGAACTGGCGCTGGGCGAAGCGCTCGAAGGTGTGGCGCGACGGCTGGCGCAACCTCCACCAGCCGACCGGCACGTGCGTGCAGGCGCAGCTCCTCGTCGAGGGCGAGCCGGGACCGGTCGTGCTCGCCCGGTCCTGGGCCGACGGGGCCGCGCTCGAAGGCTCGACGCTCGACGTCCGCCTGCCGTCGAACCCGAAGCAGCGGGCGTCGCTCGCCGCGCTCGGCTGGACGGACGCGCTCGAGACGTACCGCCCGATCCTGTCCTACAACGAGCTCGGCTCCACGTTCGACCAGCCGTCCGAGTTCCACGACCGGCTGCTCGCCATCCTGGGCCTGGGCGAGTACGACGCCCTCGCCGAAGAGGCACGCCAGGAGCGCCTGGCGCTCGACCGTCGCGTGAAGCAGGTCCGGGCCGCGGTCGAGCCGCTCCTGCGCCGCCTCGACGCCACCGACGACGACCGGGCCCGCCGGGTCGCGGCGGCGTTCCGCAGGAAGGCCTGGGATCTCGATGCCGCAGCGGCGGTGATCGGCGGGGCGGGCGAGGGGGTCGGCAGAGACGGCGTCGAACTCGCCGGCGATGCCTTGGACATCGCGGTACTTCGTGCCCTCGCGACGATCCAGCCGCCGGCGATGGAGGAGGTGCTTGCGGTCGCCGAGGCCATCCGCGACGGCCATGCCCGGCGGGAGGCACTGGCGGCGACCCCGGTCGGCAGGGCGGATGAGCTCGCCCGGCTGCTCCGCGGCGCGCTCTCGTTCCATGCCCGCCACGAGACCGCGGACTGCCCGGTATGCGGCACCGCCGGGGTGCTCGACGCGGCGTGGCGAGCGGCGGCCGAGGCCCAGGCGACGGAGCTCGAGGCGCTTGCCGCGGAGGCCCGTGAGCTGGACGCCGCGGCACGCCAGGTGAGCGCCCGCCTCCAGCGGCTGATCGGGCCCCCGCCGTCGATCCTCGAGCGAGCGCACGAGGTCGGGCTGGAGCGCGACGCGCAGACGCTGGCCACGGCATGGTCGATCTTCGCGACGCCGGCGGGCTCGACGCCGCTCGACTTCGCGGAACACCTCGAGGCGACGATCGACCCGGTGATCACCGCCGCGGACGCGCTGCGCGAGGCCGCGGAGGCGGAGCTCGGGCGGCGTGAGGGCCGGTGGCGGCCGCTCGCGCTCGAGGTCGCCGGCTGGCTCCGTGACGCCCGGGAGGCGGTCGCCGCGGAGGCGGAGTCCAAGCGGCTCGCGGGCGAGGAGAAGCGCCTGAAGCAGGAGCAGCTGCGGCTGAAGCGGGAGCGGTTCGAGCCGGTCGCGAAGCAGGCGCTCGAGCTGTGGGAGCTCCTGCGGCAGGCGTCGAGCGTCGAGCTCGAATCGATCGTGCTCGAGGGCACCGGGACGCAGCGGCGGGTGGAGATCGGCGTCACGATCGACGGCGTCGAGGGTGCGGCGCTGGGCGTGATGAGCCAGGGCGAGCTGCACGCGATCGCGCTGTCGCTGTTCCTGCCCCGGGCGACGATCCCCGAGAGCCCGTTCCGGTTCGTCGTCATCGACGACCCGGTGCAGTCGATGGACCCCGCGCGCGTCGACGGCCTCGCGCGCGTCCTCGAGCGGGTCGCGACGGAGCGGCAGGTGGTCGTGTTCACCCACGACGATCGGCTGCCGGAAGCGTGCCGCCGGCTCGGGGTGCCGACGGCGGTCGTGGAGGTCACCCGCCGCGAGGGATCGGTGGTGGAGCTGCGGCCGGGTCTCGACCCGGTGCGGCGCAACCTCGACGACGCATGGGCGGTCGCGCGCTCGGACTTCGTGCCCGAGGAGGTCGCCCGCCAGGTCGTGCCGGGGTTCTGCCGGGCCGCGATCGAGGCGGTGTGCGTCGAGGCCGTCCGGCGCCGCCGGCTGGGGCGGGGCGAGAGCCACACCGCGGTGGAGGAGCGACTCGCCGAGGCGACGACGGTCACGACATACCTCGCGCTCGCGCTGTTCGACCACGTGAAGCGTGGCGACGACGTCGTGGACCGGCTGAAGCAGTGGGGCCCGCAGTTCGTCGAGGCGTGGAGCGCGGCGAAGAGCGGCGCCCACGCCGGGCACACGGGCGGGTCGCTGGAGCAGCTCGTCAAGGACACCGAGCAGCTCTGCTCGCGCGTGCGGTCGGTGGCGTGAGGGGGGTCCGCGGATGACGGCGCTCGTGGGGATGACCTCCCGCCAGCTGCTCGAGGCGGCGGACACGCTGCTGTCCGAGCCGGCGCCGGCGTGGGAGGGCCGCTGGCCCCGGGCGGTGGCGCTCCTCACCCGCCAGGCGCTCGAGCGGGCAATGGAGGAGCTGTTCGCCGTCAAGTCGCCGCCGCTGATGCGGGCGTCGTTCCGGGCACAGCTGCTCGCGCTCCGGATCTGGCTCCCGACCGAGCTCGCGGGGCGGGTCGCGTATGCATGGGCGGCATTGACGCGGGCCACGCACCACCACGCGTACGAGCTGCCGCCGACGGCGGCCGAGCTCGCCGCGTGGCTCGAGACCACGGACGAGCTGAGCCGGACGGTGGCGAAGCGGGTGGCCGGGGCGGGATAGGGCGGCCCGCGGCCCGGGGCGCGGCCGGCAGCCCCGAATCGGCCGGGGTGTGCACGAGGTGCACCACTGGTCCGGTGCACCCGACGGGTCGTGCACCTGGTGCCCATCCGGCCCCGGCCGGGCCCGGCAAGGCGGGTGCACGGGTCGGTCGTGTGCGCTGTGCACGGTCTGTCGACCCGACCCGACAGGTGGTGCACCAGGCGCACGCGAGTCCCCGGACGCGTGAGCGGACAGAGACGGCCGGATGACACCCGCGGCGTACGGTGCCTCCACACACCGACCCGTGCTCGAGCGACCTCCCAGCCGCCCGGACGGGCCGGGCGCGGCACAGGAGGTGCCCGTGAACGCCTTCCTCATCGAGCTCGAGAACAAGCCTGGGTCACTCGCCCGCGTCGGCGAGGTCCTCGCGGCCCGGAACATCAACATCACGTCCATGGCCGGCGTCACGTGCGGGGGCAGCGGGCGGCTGATCATGACCACGGATAACCCCAGGGCGACGAGCGAAGCCCTTGGTGGCGCGGGTATCGGCTTCGACGACCGCGAGCTGACGGTCGCCTCGATGCCGAACGTCCCGGGGACCCTTGCGGTGGCCGCGCGACGCCTCGCCGATGCGGGGATCAACGTCGAGGCGCTCCTGCCCCTCGGGATGCAGGGCAACGACATCATGGCCGGCGTCGTCACCGACCAGCCGGCACGGACCCGAGAGCTCCTGGCCCAGGCCGGAGCGACGACATGAGTCCGGCCAGCGCCCGGGAGGCGCTGCTCGCCGCAATCGCGGATGAGGGCATCGGAGCCATCCCCGGCCTGCTCCGGGACTGGGCGGTCGAGGACGCGGTCAACGAGTGGCCGCAGTCCGGCGAGCGGATCCGCGGCGTCGCGAACATCGAGCGGCTGTACGCGACCTACGAGTCCGCGACGGGCACGAGCCCGCACTTCACCCTGGGCGAGGTGCGGGGTGAGAACCCGCTCGTCATCGAGGGCACGATCGACTACGGCGACGGAGTGCCGGTCCGCTACGTCGGCATCGCCGAGTTCCGCGGCAGCAAGGTCGCCCGGATGACGGAGTACTTCGCGAACCCCTTCGAAGCGCCGGCGTGGCGCGCGGAGCTCGTGGAGCGCATGGAGCCGGTCACGGCCTGACCCTCGAATCCAGCGCGAGCCCCGGCTCCACCCAACCGGGGCTCGCGCGATCTTCGCGGCGGCCCGGCAGCAGGCCGCCGGCCGTGCCAGGCACGATTGGCGCCCTTGGCCCGACACTTCCCCGGTGATCGAGGTCGACGGGCTCGTCAAGCGCTACCGGACGGCGACCCGGAACGCCGTCGACGGGATCTCGTTCCGCGTCGAGCCGGGCGAGTTCTTTGCGCTGCTCGGGCCGAACGGTGCGGGCAAGACGACCACGCTGTCCGTGCTCACGACGACGCTCCTGCCCACGGCCGGCCGGGCGCTCGTCGCCGGGCACGACGTCGTCAGCGCCCCGGCCGAGGTGCGACGCAGCGTCGGGATCATCTTCCAGAAGCCCAGCCTGGACCGAAACCTGTCGGGCGAGGAGAACGTGCGCCTCCACGCGATCCTCTACGGCCTCTATCCCTACGCGCCCGCCTACCGGCTGATGGCGCCCGCCTACCGGAGCCAGGTCGAGGAGAGCGCCGCGATGCTCGGACTGGGGCGCGAGATATTCGACCCGGTCCGCACGTACTCGGGCGGGATGCTCCGCAAGCTCGAGATCGTGCGCAGCCTCATGCATCGCCCGCGAGTGCTGTTCCTCGACGAGCCGACCTCCGGCCTCGACGCCCCGAGCCGGCGCACGCTCTGGGAGCACCTCGCCCGGGTGCGCCAGGAGAGCGGCACGACGATCGTGCTCACGTCGCACTACCTCGAGGAGGCGGAGCAGGCCGACCGGATCACGATCATGAGCTTCGGCCGGATCGTCGCCACCGGCACGCCGGCGGGCCTGAAGGCGGACCTCGCGCACGAGACCCTGCGGATCGACGCCGACGATCGCGCCGCGCTCCGCGCCGAGCTTGCCCGGATGGGTCTCGAGGCCGCGGGCGACGGCCCGTTTACGATCCCGGTGCGTGGCCGGGAGACGCACGCGGTGCTCCGGGCGATCGAGACCCCGCTCACGCTCGTCCGAACGGACGCCCCCTCGCTCGAGGATGTCTACCTCGAGATCGTCACCCGCGCCGAGGACGAGCGTGCCGAGGTGGATCGCGAGACCGACGAAGCGGCGAAGGCGGCGGCCGGTGGCTGAGCTGTCCGCGGTCGCCGCGATCGCCCACCGCGACTTCGTCAAACTGCTCCGTGACCGCGTCCGGATCGTCGGCGACCTGTCGCTGCCGCTCGTCCTTGTGCTGCTCCTCGGCCCGGCGCTCCAGGCTGGCTTCGGCGAGCCTGGCGGCATCGAGGTCACGACGTTCGTGTTCACCGGCGTGCTCGCCCAGTCGGTGTGGCAATCGGCGGCGCTCGGGCTCATCTCGCTCATCGCCGACCGCGAGGAGGACTTCAGCCAGGAGATCTTCGTCTCGCCGATCTCGCGCTACGCGATCGTCGCCGGGAAGATCCTCGGCGAATCGCTCGTGGCGCTGCCGCAGGCCGTCGCGATCCTCGTCGTGGGCTTCGTGATCGGCGTCCCGATGACGCCGCTCGCACTGCTCGCGCTGCTGCCGGTGGTGCTCCTGACGGCGCTGTTCGGCGGCGCGTTCGGGCTGCTCGTGCTCTCGAACCTCCGCAGCCAGCGCACCGCGAGCCAGGTCTTCCCGTTCGTGCTCCTGCCGCAGTTCTTCCTGGCCGGCGTGTTCAACCCGGTGGACAGCCTGCCGTTGCCGCTCGCGGTCCTGTCCGCGCTGTCGCCGATGCGCTACGCGGTGGAGCTCGTGCGCGGCGTGTTCTATGCGATCCAGCCCGGTCGGCTCGAGACGCCGCCGCACCTGCCGCTCGAGGTGACGCTCGGCGTGATCGCGGTCGCGGGGCTCGCGTTCATCACCGTCGGCACACGCCTGTTCGTCCGCTCCGAGCGGAACCGCTGACGCGGAGCCAGGACCGGCACCCACCGGCCGTGCGTGGTGCGCAGCAGTGGTCGGGTGCACCGGATGCGCCGTGCCTGGGTCACATCCCCCTCCGTGCGCGCCTCGGGAGGCCGCCTGCGGGCCCCGTTGTGCACCGGATGCACGGCCTGCCGCCCGGACCCGACGGGTGGTGCGCCAGGTGCACGCCACAGCCTGGCTCGACTCCGTGCCGCAACGACCCGCAAGGTCTTGACAACACGCCGCGGGGTTGCCACTGTTATCGATAACAGCCGGTCAGACGGAGGAGCCGATGACCGGCATCCGGGGGACGACACCCCATCCCGCTGACGCCCGCTCGGGTGGAGGATCCGTGGCCGAGCCGCTCGTCACGATGGAGGGCATCGACAAGCACTTCCCGGGCGTGCATGCGCTCGACGGTGCCTCGTTCGAGCTGCTGCCCGGCGAGGTCCATGCGCTGCTGGGCGAGAACGGCGCCGGCAAGTCGACCCTGATGAAGATCCTGTGCGGCGTCTACCAGCCGGACGGTGGCACGATCCGGATCAAGGGTCGCGAGGTTCACATTCCCAATCCGCGCGCCGCGCAGGAGCTCGGGATCAGCATCATCCACCAGGAGCTGAACCTGATGCCCCACCTCACGGTGGCGCAGAACATCTTCATCGGGCGCGAGGTGCGCGGCCGCATCCCGTTCTTCCTCGACGACAGCCGGCTCAACGACCGCGCGCGCGAGCTGTTCGAGCGGCTGCACCTCGATCTCGACCCGCGGGCGCGTGTAGGCTCGCTCACCGTCGCCCGCCAGCAGATGGTCGAGATCGCGAAGGCCATCTCGTTCGACTCCGACGTGCTCGTGATGGACGAGCCGACGGCCGCCCTCACCGACACGGAGATCGAGGAGCTGTTCCGCGTCGTGCGCCAGCTGCGCGAGCACGGCGTGGGGATCGTCCACATCTCCCACCGCCTCGAGGAGATGAAGCAGATCGCCGACCGCGTGACCGTGATGCGGGACGGCCGCTACATCGCCACGCTGCCGATCGCCGAGGCTCCGCTGCCCACGATCATCAACCTCATGGTCGGGCGCACGATCTACGAGGAGGCGCCCAGCGCGCCCACGTCGGGGGAGCAGGAAGTCGTGCTCGAGGTCCGCGGCCTGCAGCGCGGTCGGATGGTGCGCGACGTGAGCTTCAAGCTCCATCGCGGCGAGATCCTCGGCGTGGCCGGGCTCGTGGGCGCGGGGCGCACGGAGGTGGCGCGGGCGATCTTCGGCGCGGATCCCCTCGAGTCAGGCGAGGTGTACGTCCACGGCCGCAAGGTCGACATCCGCTCGCCCGCGGACGCGGTCCGGGCGGGCATCGGGTACCTGTCGGAGGACCGCAAGCGGTTCGGGCTGGCGATCACGATGGACGTCGAGACGAACATCGTCATCGCCTCGATCCGTCGCTTCCTCGCGTTCCTCGGCCAGGTGAATACCCGCGCCACGCGGGCCACCGCCCAGCAGTTCGTCGAGCGGCTGAACATCAAGACGCCCTCGATCCGCCAGCGCGTCCGCAACCTGTCGGGCGGGAACCAGCAGAAGGTGATCATCGGCAAGTGGCTCGTCGCGGACACCGACATCCTCATCTTCGACGAGCCCACTCGCGGCATCGACGTCGGGGCGAAGAGCGAGATCTACCACCTGCTCAACGAGCTGGCGGCGCAGGGCAAGGCGATCGTGATGATCTCGTCCGAGCTCCCGGAGGTGCTCCGGATGAGTCACCGGATCATCGTCATGTGCGAGGGCCGGGTGACCGGCGAGCTCAACGGGAGGGATGCCACCCAGGAATCGATCATGACGTACGCCACCATGCGCGAGTCCCTGGCCGCGTGACCGCTCCCGGTCGCACGCGGGCCCCACGATCTCGAGGACGTCGATGCAGCTGACGATTCCCCGGCGGATGACGTTCGTCCGCGGCGGCGCGGTCCAGCGGTTCCTCGCGTTCGCAGCGTTGCTCGTGATGATCGTCGCGTTCTCGCTGCTGTCGCCGAACTTCCTCCAGTTCAACAACATCGTGGGCATCCTGCTCGCGACCGCGGTGAACGGCGTCCTCGCCCTGGGCGTCACGTTCGTCATCGTGTCGGGCGGGATCGACCTCTCGATCGGCACCGTGATGACGCTGTCTGCGGTGATGACGGGGCTCGTGGCGACGAACCTCGGGCTGCCGATCCAGCTCGCGATCCCGGCCGGCATCCTGACCGGTGGTCTCGCGGGCATGGTCAACGGGGTGATCATCGCCAAGCTCAAGGTGCCGTCGTTCATCGCCACGCTGGGCATGCTCAACGTGGCCCGCGGGCTCGCGCTCGTGCTCGCCGGCCTCGCACCGATCTACTTCAACCGGACGCCCGAGTTCAACGAGGCGGCGATGTCGTCGGTCACGGCCGCGGTCATCCCGGGCCTCGCAATCCCGAACGTCGTGCTCGTGTTCTTCCTGGCCGCGATCGTCGCCAGCCTCGTGCTGTCGCGCACCGTCCTCGGACGGTTCACGTTCGCGCTCGGCAGCAACGAGGAGGCGACCCGCCTCTCGGGCGTGAACGTCGATCGCTGGAAGATCGCCGTGTACACCGTCAGCGGCCTGTTCGCCGGTCTCGCCGGCGTGATGATCGCCGCCCGTCTCAACTCCGCCCAGCCGTCGCTGGGCGTCGGCTACGAGCTCGACGCGATCGCCGCCGCCGTGATCGGCGGCACGTCGCTCAGCGGCGGCGAGGGCAGCATCCTCGGGACCGTCATCGGGGCGTTCATCATCAGCACGCTCACGAACGGTCTCCGGATCCTGTCCGTGCCGCAGGAATGGCAGACGGTGGTCACGGGCGCGATCGTGATCCTTGCCGTCTACCTCGACATCGTCCGACGCCGTGGCCAGCAGTAGGTCGCGGTTCCACCCAGGCTCCCGGCCCGACGCTCGCACCGCGAGCGGCCGGGTCACGTTGAAGGCACGCACAGGAGGAGGAGAATCGATGCGATCCCGATTGCTCGCGCTGCTCGCCGTCACGGCGATCGCCGCGGCGTGCACCACCGGCGGCGGGTCTTCGCCCGCGGCCAGCGCGGACGGCGGCGGCAGCCCGGCCGCCGGCGACATCTACATCCCGGTCATCTCGAAGGGCTTCCAGCACCAGTTCTGGCAGGCCGTCCGCCAGGGTGCCGAGGATGCCGCGGCCGATCTGGGCGTGGAGATCACGTTCGAGGGCCCGGAGAACGAGTCGCAGGTCGACAAGCAGATGGAGATGCTGCAGGCCGCGCTCGACAAGAAGCCCGACGCGCTGTGCTTCGCCGCGCTCGACAGCCAGGCCGCGGTCCCGCTCCTCGAGCGGGCGCAGTCCGAAGGCATCCCGGTCGTGGGCTTCGACTCCGGCGTCGACAGCGACATCCCGGTGACCACCGCCGCGACCGACAACATCGCGGCCGCCGGCACCGCGGCGGACAAGATGGCCGAGCTGATCGGCGGCTCCGGCAAGGTGGGCGTGATCGTCCACGACCAGACGAGCCGGACTGGCATCGACCGGCGCGACGGGTTCGTCAACAAGATCAAGGAGTCCTACCCGGACATCGAGATCGTCGGCCCGCAGTACGGCGGCGGCGACCAGCTGAAGTCCACCGACCTGGCGAAGGCGATGATCCAGGCCAACCCGGACATCAAGGGCTTCTTCGGCGCCAACGAGGGCTCCGCGATCGGCGTCCTCAACGCCGTCCAGGAGTCCGGCAAGGCCGGCGAGATCGTGGTCATCGGCTACGACTCCGGCAAGCAGCAGATCGACGCGATCAAGAGCGGCGTGATGGCCGGTGCGATCACCCAGAACCCGATCGGCATCGGCTACAAGTGCGTCGAGTCGGCGGTCAAGGCGATCAACGGCGAGGAGCTGCCGAAGAACATCGACACCGGGTTCTTCTGGTACGACAAGACGAACATCGACTCCGAGGAGATCAAGGCCGTCCTGTACGAGTAGCCGCGGCGGGAGGGAGAACGGGAGGGGCTGTCCGCCGGCTGCGGGCAGCCCTTCCTGCACCGTCCCGACGCGAGGCGTCCGGGCGCCCGATCGAGATGACCACGATCAGCGACGTGGCGCGGCGCGCCGGCGTGTCGGCGATGACCGTGTCACGCGTCATCAACGGCTCGGGGCACACGAGCCCCGACGCGCGCGCGCGGGTCGAGCAGGCGATCGCGGAGCTCGGCTATGTCCCCAACGCGGTCGCCCGCCACCTGCGCTCGAAGCGCAGCAAGACGATCGGGCTCGTCATCACCGACATCACCAACCCCTTCTTCACGAGCATCGCGCGCGGCGCCGAGGACGTCGCCGGCCCGCACGGATTCGGCGTGCTGTTCTGCAATACCGACGAGTCGGAGGCGGACGAGGTCGCCTACGTCTCGATGCTGCTCCAGCGCCAGATCGACGGCGTCCTCCTCGTCCCCGCGTCGGCCTCGAGCCGGTCCATCAAGCTGCTCCGCGACCGTCACGTGCCGGTGGTCGTGCTCGACCGCCGGGTGCGCGCGCCGTCCGTGGACGTCGTGCGGGGCGATTCCGAGGGCGGCGCCTACGGGCTCGTCAGGCACCTCGTGAGCCTGGGACACCGGCGGATCGCCGCGCTCGCCGGGCCGCGCGAGGTGTCGACGTCGATCGATCGGGTGGAGGGCTACCAGCGGGCGCTGGCGGACGTCGGCGTGCCACTCGATCCGGACCTCGTCCGCTTCGGCGGCTACCAGGAGGCGGCCGGGCACGCAATGGCGCGGGAGGTGCTCGCGCACGCACAGCCGCCGACCGCGATCTTCGCGGGCAACAACTTCATCGCCGCGGGCGTGCTCGCCGCGGTCCGCGAGTGCGGGCTGCGGGTCCCGGACGACATCTCGCTCGTCGCGTTCGACGACCTGCCGAGCGCGTGGACCGCCGACCCGTTCCTCACCGTGGCCGTCCAGCCGGCGTACGAGCTCGGACGGCGGGCGGCCGAGCTGCTGCTCGAGCGCCTCCACGGCGGCGAGGCCCGTCCGGCGCGCGAGGTCGTGCTCCCCGTGGAGCTGCTCGTCCGGCGCTCGAGCGGACCCCCGCAGCACGGGCTGGCGGCGTGACAGGCGCTGCCGGCGAGGATGCCCGGGCCGCGGCACCGCCGCTCATCAGCTGCATGGGCGAGATCCTCATCGACTTCCTGCCGATCGAGGAGGGCGGTCGAACCGTCGGCTTCCGGATGCACCCCGGCGGCTCGCTGTTCAACGTCGCGATGGCGATCGCGCGGCTCGGCGGGCGGTCAGCGCTCGTGTCGAAGACGGGAACCGACTTCTTCGGCCGCTTCCTCCGGAGCGTCGCCGAGGGCGAGCGGATCGACCTCCGCTGGCTGGGCACCATCGACGCGCCAAGCACCCTCGGCTTCGTGACCGTCGCGGACGGCGAGCCACAGTTCACGTTCTATGGGGAGGGGACGGCCGACGCGCTGGTGACCTCGGCCGACCTGCCGGAGGCGCTGTTCGCGGAGACGGCGATCCTTCACGTCGGCTCCATCGCGCTCCTCCGGGGTACGACGCCCGGCGCGGTGCTCGGTGCCTGCGAGCGGCTGCAGGGGCGGGCGCTCATCTCGCTCGACCCGAATCTCCGGCCGGGCCTCGTTCGGGACGAGGCGGCCTACCGGGCGACGCTGGACCGGGTGGTCGGGCTCGCCGACCTCGTCAAGGTGAGCGCCGTGGATCTCGGCTGGTGGATGCCGGGTCGGACGGTGCTCGAGGCGTCCGCGGAGCTGCTCGATCGGGGCCCAACGCTCGTGGTGATCACCCGGGGCGGCGACGGTCTCGTCGCGGCGCGGCGGACCGCGGCCGACATGATCGGCTCGATCGAGGTGCCCACGTTCCGCGTGCCGGTCGCGGACACGGTCGGGGCGGGCGACAGCTTCAACGGCGGCCTCCTCGCCCGGCTCGCGGAGCTCGCGGTCACGAACCGCGAGGCCCTCGCAGCCCTGCCCCAGGCCGACCTCGAGGCCGCCCTGCGGTTCGCGGCCGGCGTCGCGGCCGTCAACTGCACTCGTCCGGGCGCGGACCCGCCCACCCGGCCCCAGGCCGAGGCCTTCCTCGCCCGCATCGCGACGGGTGTGGCATGAGGATCCTCGTCGACAGCGCCGACCTGGCCGCGATCCGGGACGCGCTCGAGACCGGCTTCGTCGCGGGCGCGACGACGAATCCCAGTCTCCTGCGGCGGGCGGGGGTGTCCGCGGTGGCCGTGCCGGATCTCGCGCGGGCGATCCTCGACGCGGGCGCCGGGGAGCTCCACCTCCAGGCCACCGCCGCCGACGTCGCCGGGCTGGTGGACGAGGGCCGCCGGCTCGCTGCGCTCGACCCGGCGCGCGTCCGGATCAAGCTCGTGGCGACGCCCGACGGCTACCGCGCCGCAGCCCGGCTGGCTGTCGAGGGAATTCCCGTGACGCTGACCGGCGTGTACACCGTCCGCCAGGCGCTTGTCGCCGACAGCGTCGGAGCGCGGTCGATCGCGGTGTACCTCGGCCGGCTGCGGGACATGGGCGAGGATCCGATGGCGCTCGTCGGTTCGATGCAGGCGCTGTTCGACACGCAGGCGTCCGCCGCCGAGATCCTCGCCGCGAGCATCCGCGAGCCGGACGAGCTCGTCGAGCTTGCGCTCATCGGGGTGGCGTCGGCCACCATCGCGCCGCCCGTGCTCCACCGGATGCTCGATTCCGATGCCACGGCCGCCGCTGCGGCCACGTTCGCCGACGACGCGGAGGCGATCGCACGCTAGCCCCAGTTCCCATCCCCGCCGGCGCGCGCCGGCCCCAGCCGTCCCGGAGGTTGCATTCATGGCCCAGCAGGAGCGCGTGAACCGGTTCGTCGGCGAGTGGCCCCGGGTTGGCATCCGGGCCACGATCGACGGCCGGCTGCGCGGCGTCCGCGAATCGCTCGAGGAGCAGACGCGCGCACTCGCCGCGGCGACGGCGCGGCTGATCTCGGACAACCTGCGCTACCCGGACGGGACGCCCGTCGAGTGCGTCATCGCCCCCAACACGATCGGCGGCGTGGTGGAGGCGGCGCAGGCCGCCGACTACTTCGCGCGCAACGGCGTTGGCGTCTCGATCACGGTCACGCCGGCGTGGTGCTACGGGTCCGAGACGATGGACATGGATCCGCTCACCCCGAAGGCGGTCTGGGGCTTCAACGGCACCGAGCGCCCGGGCGCCGTGTACCTCGCAGCGGTCCTTGCCGCGCACTCGCAGAAGGGGCTGCCGGCGTTCGGGATCTACGGGCGCGACGTCCAGGACGCCACGGACCACGCCGTTCCCGAGGACGTGGCCGAGAAGCTCCTCCGGTTCACGCGGGCCGGCCTCGCGGCCGCGATCATGCGCGGCAAGTCGTACCTGTCGCTGGGCAACGTCTCGATGGGCATCGCAGGCTCGATCGTCGACCACGCCTTCTTCGAGAAGTACCTCGGGATGCGCGTCGAGACCGTCGACATGAGCGAGCTGACGCGCCGCATCGACGAGGAGATCTACGACCCCGACGAGTACCGGCGCGCCCTCGCCTGGACACGCGAGAAGTGCATCGAGGGCGAGGACACGAACCCGCCCGGCGACCAGCGGACCCGGGAGCAGAAGGACCGCGACTGGGAGACGGTCGTGAAGATGACGCTCATCACCCGGGACCTGCTCGCGGGCAACCCGCGCCTGGGCGA
>DASSPX010000052.1:0-18080 GCA_035699445.1 Candidatus Limnocylindrales bacterium
CTCGACCTTCGCGATCAGCCGGTCCGCCGTCGAGCGCATCAGCTCGACGAACACGGCCTCCTTGGTCGGGAAGTGGAAGTAGATGCCGCCCTTGCTCGTCTCGGCCTCGCGGGCGATGTCGTCGACCGCGGCGTCCTTGTATCCCGAGCGGCTGAACACGTGGAACGCCGCGTCCAGGATGCGCTCGCGCCGGCGCCGCGTCCGCTCGTCGCCTGTCGGCTTCGTCTCGCCCGGGTTCGTCTCCACGCCGTCCGCCATGCTACCGACCGACCAGTCGGTCGGGTGTGGCGAGTATAACGTGCTATCACGGGATAGCGAGTAGTGTCGCCGTCCGTGTCGCCGTCCGTGGCCCCGTGCTCGAGCCGCGGGCACGCCCGGCGCCCTCGCCGGGGCGATGACCTGACTGCGGCCCCCGCCGGGCTATGCCGCGGTGGCCCCTCCCAGCCGGGACGTGATCGCGCTCGCGGCAGCCCGCACCTGCGCGGCGAGCTCCGGGATCCGCCGCGGCGTCAGGCGAAACGCCGGGCCCCACACGTCCACCGCCGCGATCACCGCGCCCCGCGCGTCGTGGACCGGCGCGGCCACGGCGTTCAGCCCCGACTCGAACTCACCCAGCGCGGTCGCGTAGCCCCGGCGGCGGATCCGCGCCAGCTCCTCGAGCAGCGGCTCGAGATCGGTGATCGTGCGATCCGTCCGCTTCTCGAGGCCGCGTCGCACCATCCGCATGACCTCGCGCTCGGCGAGCGCCGACATCAGGACCTTGCCGCCCGCCACCGTGTGAAGCGCGGCCCCGCGTCCCGTCCAGTCGCCCATCGCGACGAGGTTCGGGCCGTCGGCCTGGGCGACCGTGAGCAGCTGGTCGCCGTCGAGAACGCCGAGACCGGTCGTCTCATGGGTGAGTCGGGCCAGCCGCTCCAGCTCGGGCATTGCAATCGAGCGGAGGTCGAGGGTCCGCTCCGCGCGCTCGGCAAGCCGGATCACGACCAGCCCGAGCCGGTACTTGCCCGTCTCGTCGTCCTGCTCCACGAGGCCCCGCTTCTCGAGTGTCGCGAGCAGCCGCGAGGCGGTGGACTTGTGCAGCCCGAGCTTTCTCGCCAGCTCCGTCACGCCCGCCTCGCCCGCACAGTCCCCGAGCGCGAGGAGGAGTGCCGCCGCCCGGTCGACCGAGCGGACGGCGTTGCCGTCGATCGTCAGCGCCATCGCCGTCTCTCCCTCCCCCTGTCGCGTGGTGTCCCCTGCTCCACCTCGCTGGGCCCCTGGATCAGCCTCCGGCCGGGTGGCTCATCGCCCCCTCGGGCACCGCGTGCACGCCCGTGGTGCGCGCCTCGAGCGCGGCGTCGAGCGATTCCGTGAACGCGGTGACCACGCGGTCGACGCAGTCGTCGCGGCTGTGGGCCTCGCACATGAACATCGGCTCGCGGCTGTCCGGCTCCGGCATCGCGCCGCGGGCCATCATCCCGATGGCCACGGCGTCGTACAGCTCGTGGTCGCTGTCCGCCCAGTCGCGGTACTCGGTGAGGATCTTCTCGCCGAACACGACGCCGAACATCGAGTCGTGCCCGGTGAAGCTGAACGCCAGACCCCGGCGCTCGATCGCGTCCCGGATGCCGGCCTTGATCGCTGCGCCGTTCGCCCACACCGTCTCGAGCGCGTTCGTGTCGCGGATGATCTCGAGCGTCCGCACCGCGGCCGCGGCCGCCACCCGGTTCCCGGCATACGTGCCGCCGTGGGACACCTTGTCCGGGAGCAGGCTCATGATGTCGCGGCGCCCGCCGAACGCGGCGGCCGGGTAGCCGTTGCCCATCGCCTTGGCGAACGTCGCGAGGTCCGGCCGGACGCCGAAGAACTCGGCCGCGCCGCCCCGGGCGAACCGGAACCCGGTCTTCACCTCGTCGAAGATGAGCAGGATGCCGAACTCCTCGGTCAGCGCGCGCATCGCCTGGTGGAACCCGGGCTCGGGCAGGATCGCCTGGGCGTTGCCGAGCACCGGCTCCACGATGATTGCGGCGATGTCCTCGGCCTCGCGCTCGAACAGCTTCCGCAGGAACTCGATGTTGTTGTAGCGGGCCGGCACGATCGTCTTCGCGACGGCGTCGGGGATGCCGCGCCCCCACGCAAGGGCGACCGGGTTGTCCTCGGGCCCGAGCTCGGACATGTCGTTCGGGCCGACGCTGATCAGCGCATAGTCGTGGACTCCGTGGTACTGGCCCTCGAACTTCACGATCTTGTTCCGGCCCGTGAACGCCCGCGCGAGGCGCATGGCGTGCATCGTCGCCTCGGTGCCGGAGACGGTCATGCGCGCCATCTCGACCCAGCCGGTGAGCTCGCACAGGAGCTCCACCGCCCGGACCTCGTCCTCCGATGTCAGGCTGAACGAGACGCCCTTGCGCATCCGCTCGTTCACGTAGTCGTCGACGCGCTCGTCGTTGTGACCGAGGATCACCGGCCCGTAGCCCATACGCAGGTCGACGTACTCGTTCCCGTCGAGGTCCCACACCCGACCGCCCTGGCCGCGGTCGACGTAGATCGTGTCTTCCCCCCACGCGCGGAAGTTCGAATCGGTACCCCCGGGGAGCGTCCGCGTCGCCCGGCGATACATCTCCAGCTGCTTCTCGCGGCGGAGCCTGGGGGCGGGTCGCGTGGCGGGTTCGGTGGTCATGATGCGTGGCGGCCTCGAGCTGCGGGCTTGGATGGGTTGCGTTCCGGCACATGGGACAGCCGTTCCGGGCAACGCAACAGGGGTTCCCCGATCGTAGCCGAGGGCCTCGCGACCCGTCAACGCGAATGTCGGGGCGAGACGAGCCAGGTGGTGCGAAATCCGCACCACATCTGCCCGTGCACGACGGAAACCGACTGTGCGAGCATCGCGCGGATGGCGACGACGCTCGAGCCGGTCGGCTACTGGTTCACGACGGGCTCCCCCGGTCCTGCACGACCGCCGGCCGCGGGCGCGACCGGGGAGGGCGCGGTCGACGTCGCGATCGTCGGCGGCGGGTTCACCGGCCTCTGGACGGCGATCGCGCTTGCGGACAGCGACCCCGGCCTGCGCGTCGTCATCCTCGAGCAGGCGGTCGTCGGCTTCGGCGCGTCGGGGCGGAACGGTGGATTCTGCGCGGCGAGCCTGACCCACGGGCTCGCGAACGGGCTGCTCCACTTTCCCGACGAGATCGACGTGCTCGAGGCGGAGGGACGGCGGAACCTGGCCGAGCTCGTCGCGTTCGTGCGTCGCGAAGGGATCGACGCGGAGCTCGAGGAGACGGGCTCGATCGACGTCGCGACCGAGCCGTGGCAAGCCGAGGACCTCGAGGCATGGCTGCCCGTCGCGCGGTCGCACGGCGCCGACGTCGAGCTCCTCGACCGCACCGCCATCCGGTCGACCGTTCGCTCGCCGCGGTTCCTCGCCGCACTCCGGTTCGGAGCCGCGCACAACGTGATGGTCAACCCGGCGAAGCTCGCCTGGGGCCTGGCCGCCGCCGCGGAGCGACGCGGCGTCCGGATCCACGAACGCTCACGGGTGACACGCCTCGAGCGGCGTGCGGGCGGCGTCCGTGTCCACGTCGAGGGCGCGGCGCGGATCGACGCCGGCCGGGTCGTCGTCGCGACGTCGGCGTACTCGGGCTGGCTGCGGCGGCTCTCGCCGCTCTTCGTGCCCGTCTACGACTACGCCCTCGTGAGCGAGCCGCTGACCGCGGAGCAGCGCGCCGCGATCGGCTGGGCCGGGCGTGAGGGGATGTCCGACTCGGGATTCCAGTTCCACTACTTCCGCCTCACCGCCGACGACCGGATCCTGTGGGGCGGCTACGACGCCGTCTACCACCCGGGCAACCGCGTCGTCCCCGCACACGACGAGCGGCAGGCGACGTTCGAGAGGCTCGAGGGGCACTTCCGGGAGACGTTCCCGCAGCTGGGGCCGATCGGGTTCCCGTTCCGCTGGGGCGGCGCCATCGACACCTCGACGCGCTTCTGCGTCACCGTCGGCGAGACGATGGGCGGGCGGGTGGTCTACGCGCTCGGCTACACGGGCCTCGGCGTCGGGGCGTCGCGCTGGGCGGGCGGCATCGTCCGCGACCTGCTCCTCCGGCCTGACAGCGACCTGCTGCGGCTGCGGTTCGTGCGCTCGTCGCCGTTCCCCATCCCGCCCGAGCCACTCCGCACCCCGACGGTCGAGCTCATGCGCCGCGAGATCGCCCGTGCGGACGCGAACGAGGGTCGGCGTTCGCTCTTCCTGCGCACGCTCGACGCGATCGGGATCGGCTTCGACTCGTAGGCGGGTGAATCGGAACGGCCGGCCCTCGCGGACCGGCCGTTCGCTGGTGTCAGGACGGAGCCATCAGCCCGAGATGCGGATGAGCAGCAGCTGCCCGCCCTCGCGCTTGTACGTCCAGTCGGGGATGCCGTCCGGCCGGGTCCGCGCCGCGACGTTCGAGTCGTTCGGGTCGCCGTGGAGGTCCGGGCCGACTTCCCTGGCCACCCACAGGGAGTGCGCCTGGACGTCGACGAGGAACGCCCCGGGACCGAAGGCCGCCGACGCGTCGATGATCCCGCTCGCTTCCCAGGCACCCATCCGGGCGTTCGAGAAGCCATCGACATCGGTCGGGCCGCCGTCGGCGGACTGGTCGACGGCGAGGATCGGCTGCATCGCCGCCGGGTTCGCCGTGGGCACCCGCCAGATGCGGGCGTTCGTGGCGTTCGCCTCGCCCGGGTTGAACTGGTTGCCCGAGCTCGGGTCCTCCGTCACGTACAGGAAGCCGGGCGTGGTCTCGAGGTTGTCGGGCTGGTGGATCGCGCCCGGCGCCTTCGAGCCGGCGCCGTCACCGTCGACGAGCACCGACAGCTGCCCCGTGATCGTGCCCGACGCGGATTCGGCCAGGTCGAGCTTCCAGATGCGCCCGTTCGGTGCCGCGCCCGAGCCTCGGCCGGAGTCGGCGAGGTACACGATGGTCGGGTCGGACCGGTCGTAGGCGATGTCCTCGATCCGCAGGAAGCGGAACACGCCGTTCGCATTCGAGTAGCTCTCGAGCGCCGCCTGGTCGCCCTGCGCGACGCTCTTCGGGATCGGGACGAGGCTCACCGAGCGGGTCGCGCCAGCGGGCCAGGTGTAGTACGTCGTGACCGCGGTGTCGTCGACCTTGAGGCCCCACAGCTGGCCCGTGTCGGCCCAGATGGCGTCCGTGTCCGGCGCCGTGTAGAAGTACAGCTGGGAGTTGGGCGCCGACGCGCTCGAGGTGTCGAACGTGTCGTCCCCGGACGCGACGAGGAGCTGGCTGAAGCCCGGGATCGCGACGCTGTTCTCGTGGTTGTGGCGGCCCATGCCGTAGATCGGCGCGCGGCGACCGGTCTGCGGGTCGTACGCGACGACGACGCCGAGCTGCTCCGGCCGGCTGCCGCCCGCGAACGTCGGGAAGGAGACGCCCTCGCGGTTCGCGACCGCATTCGCCTCCTCGTTCGTGAACAGGATCGGCCGGTCGAAGCCCTCGGCCTCGGTGGCCAGGTAGTTCGAGCAGAAGCGGTGGTAGTTCTCGCTGCTCTCGATCACCTTCCTGCCGGACAGGATCCCGCCCGAGTGGGCGTTGATCACGAGCCGGCTGAGCTCGGAGTTCACGAAGTCGTTCTGGGAGTTCGCGGCGGTCGGCCGGGCCTTGGCGGTCCCCTCCCCGGTGAATGCCCACGGGAACGGGACCGTGGACGTCTCGTGGTTCACGAACACGTCCACCCGGCCCTGCCCGCGCGTCTGGAACGCGATGCCGTCCGGAATCGCCTCGAACAGGTAGCCGCCGGGCAGGGTCTCGCCCACGGTGATCAGCGCCTCGACGTTGATCGACGGGCCGCCCGCCAGGTCGACGAGCATCGGCGACTGGCTCGTGCGGAAGCCGCTGGAGTTGGCCGCGGCGACGGGCACGGCAGCTGCCACGGCGACGGCCAGGGCGGCGACGGCCGCGAGCCGCAGGCGGCGCGCTGGATACGGGGCCAGATGCATCGTCTCTCCTCCAACCACTCATGGGCACGCAGGGGGTGCCGGGAACTCGGGGCGGCCATGGTGCCCCGCTCGTCCCCCGACCGGCAAGCGGAGATCGCCCCCGACGCGCCGGGACGGTGCGACGGTGCACCGAAACCTGTCAGCTCGCGGGCGTCACCCACCGGGGCAGCTCGCGCCGGAGCGTGGCGAGCGGCAGCGAGCCGTGGCCGAGGACCGCGTCGTGGAAGGCGCGCAGGTCGAACCGGGCGCCATCCCGCTGCGCGATCTCGTGCCGGAGCGCACGGATCTCGCGCATCCCGGTCATGTACGTGAGCGCCTGCCCGGGCCAGACGATGTAGCGGTCGGTCTCGATGACCGCGTCCGTCTCGCTCAGCCCCGCGTCGAGCATGAACCGGATCGCCCGGTCGCGGTCCCACCGCAGCGCGTGGAGCCCGGTGTCCACGACGAGCCGGGCTGCGCGCCACGCCTGCGCGTCCAGCATGCCCAGCCGCTCGACATCGTCGCGGTAGAGGCCGAGCTCGTCCGCGAGGCGCTCCGCGTACAGCCCCCAGCCCTCGACGTACGCCCCGCCGACGACCCGGCCGCCGAGCCGCCGGAACGAGTTGAGCGACGGATGCTCCATCTCGAGCGCGATCTGGAAGTGGTGCCCCGGGATGGCCTCGTGGTACGTCGTCGCAGCGAGCCGGCCGAACGTCCGGCTCGGGAGGTCGTAGGCGTTCACGTAGTAGATCCCGGGCCGCGATCCGTCGATCGTCGGCGGCACGTAGTACGCGAACGGAGCATCCCGCTCCTTGAACTCCTCGACGGGCCGTACCTCGCATCGGGCCCGCGGGAGCCGGCCGAACACGGGGCGCGCGGCGGCGAGGGCCCGCGCGGTGTCCTCGGTGGCGCGCTCGACGAGCGCCTTGCGACTGTCGGGCACGTTGGCGGGATCCGTGGCCTTCGCCGCGCGGTACGCCTCGGGCGACGGGAAGCCGGCGCGCCTCGCGATCTGCCTGCGCTCCACGTCGATCGAGGCGAGCTCCTCGAGGCCCACCCCGTGGACCTTCTCCGGATCGAGGTCGAGGGTCGTCCACGACCGGATGGCCTGCCGGTAGAGCGCTTCGCCGCCGGGCACCGCCCACAGGCCCGGGTCGGTTCGACTGGCCGCCAGGTACTCGCCGCGCAGGGCCTCGAGGAACGCACGGTCGGCGGGGTAGACGGCGTCACGCACGGCCTCGCGCACGCGCTCGCGCGCGCCGTCGTCGGCCACCTGCGCCGCCGACGCGATGGCCGCGTCCTCGATCGGCATCGACAGCAGCCGATCGAGCTGCTCGATCGTGCGCTCCACGGCGATCCGCGGCGCCACCACGCCCGCCGCCAGACCCTCCCGGAGGATCTCGAGGTGAGCGTCCACGACCGCGCCGTACGCGTGGAGACGGGCGAGGAAGGCGTCGAGCGCGTCCGGGGTGTCCGCCGGCTGGAGCAGGGCCAGCTGGGGCAGGAGCGTCTGCGGTCCGGAGATCTGGTCCACCGACCGCAGCCGGTGGATCCCGAGGTCGTCCTCCGCGATCCACTGCTCGGCGAGGACGAGGAGCATGTCACGGGTGATCCGGTCCTCCACCCCGAGGTCAGCCTCGTCGATCGCGCGCGCCTCGGCGAGCGTCCGCTCGGCGAGCGCACGGCGGGCGGCGCGCCCGGCCGGCCCCGGGTCGTCGAGGCGGTCGGCCCAGCGAGGATCGCCGTACATCGTGGCGGTCGTGGGATGCAGTTCGAGCAGCGACTCCCAGAACCGCTCGGCGAGGTCGTTCACGGGGTTCGCGACGGGGGCGTCGCGCGGTTCGTCCTGGATCATGGCGTCTCCCGGGCAGCTGAGGATCCGGGGCCCGCGCGCGCTCGCGGTCACCCCGCGCAGTGGCGGACAGCGTACCCGTCAGAACAGCCCCAGCTGCTCCCCCGTCCGCTCGACGAGCGGGTCCAGCCCGACGTACGGCTCGAGGTCCGCGAGCGTCGCGTCCTCCCGCGCCGCGAACGCGAGCAGGTGGGGGACCTTGATGATCGACCACGGGCCCGCGTCGATCGCCTCGCGCAGGAGCGGCGACCGGTCGAGCTTGTGGCGAATCAGCTCGACACGCTCAGGGAGCACGACGAGGAGGCGCGTGATCCGCTCGTCCGGCGGAATCCGGGCGTGACGTCGGAGCACCGGCTCGGCGAGCATCGCGGTCCACTCCACCTCCCACAGGAGGGCGATCCGTCCCCGGACGTACCAGATCGCGTCGACGTCCTCGAGATCCTCCGGGCGCGCACGCCCGAGGTACGGCGGCCCCGCCAGCTCGCGCTCCGACAGGAGGCTGCCGAGCGGCACGCCATCCACCCGGCGGGTGAGCTGGCGGGCGCCGAGCCAGACGTCGAACCCGAGGCGGTGTCCCAGCCGGGCAAGCGCCGCGAGCACCGCCCCGTGCTCCTGCGAGCGGCGCAGCAGATCGTCGCCCGTCACCAGCCGCTCCGGGGTGGACGCGAGGCTGCGGTAGCTGTCGAGGCACGCCCGCACGAGCGCCTCGTCGGGCAGGTCCGGACCGGCAAACAGCGTCGCGATCCGCTCGAAGAACGCGCTCTCCGAGAGCGGCCCGGCGGTCGAGAGGAGGCTGTACACGGCCCATTCCACCCGGTCCGCAAGGGGGATCGCGGCACCGTCGCGATCTGCGCGATCCGCGAGCCACCAGCGATCGCCGTCGAGCCGGACGAGCCGCCGGCCGACGGCCGCGGCCAGCTCGTCCCGGACGAGCGCCAGGACGCGATCGACGAGATCGGCCGGTGCGGCATCCGGAGGGGCCGCGTCCGCGGGCGTCGGGTCGCCGCCGCGGCCGGCCTCCGGCTCGGGCGTCTCCGAGCCCGGAGTCCCGGCACCGCTCGCCCGGAGCAGCCGCCGGAGATGGCCGTGGCGGTCGAGGCCGACGACCACCTCGCCCAGCAGGCCGTCGGTCGAGATCGGCTCGCCGCGCACCTTGAGCACCTCGACCGCCGTCTCGACGATCGATCGCGCGGCGTCCGCACGCGAGAACGGCGCGTCCGGCACGCGCTCGGGCGCCGCGAACAGCCCGGTTGGCCGGCGGAGATCCTGGTCGCCGGCACCGCCGGGCTCGACCGTGAGCGGCACGTTCGCGCGCGTGCGCGGCCCGCCCGGCACGGCAAGGGAGCGGGGCGGCACGAGCTCGACGGTACCTCCCAGCTGCCCGCCCGGCTCGTCGAGCCGCGCCGATGCCACGCGGAAGCCCGCGGCCACGCCGCCCAGGGCCGCCCCGACGAGCGCCTCCGGGCCGTCCGCGTCGAGGAGGATCACCGCCCGGGCGTCGCGGCTGAGTGCGGGCTCGACGCTCCGCAGCGCGCGGGCCAGGGCGGTCGACTGCCACGACGCCGAGGGACGGATCGCGGGCCCGAACAGCGCCTCGAGGGGCAGGCCGGCCGCGGCGTCGCGGCCCATGACCCAGGCGGTCGCGTGGTACGCCCATGCGAGACGCTCGCCGCCCGGACGCGGGGGCGGGGATGTCAGGACGAGGCGGACCTTCGGCAGCAGCGGCGAGCGCGCGAGATGGGTCGCCTCGAGCTCGAGCGAACCATACCCGGACGGTGACGCGACCCGGAGGACGACCGACGCCGCTCCCTCGCCGAGGCTCCGGAGGTCCTCACCGAGCCGGGCCGGCACGGGACCCCAGGCGCCGCTCTCGAGGCGCTGGACGAACGCCCGGACGACGCGGACGCCGTCCTCGAACGCAAGCCACGGGTTCCGCTCCCGCCAGTGGCCGCCGGCGGGCAGGCGCACGCGGCCGTTCGCGATCCGCAGCGACGCGATCCGGCCGGGCGACGCGGCCAGCCGGCTCGACGGCCAGAGCGCGTGGAGGAAGGCCAGCCGCAGCGCGGCCTCGATCGGGGCGGCGCGCAGGTCGCCCTCGATCCGTTCCAGGATCGCGCTCAGCGCGACCAGCTGTCGTGGCGTGTGGAGGTCGAGCAGCTCCTCGGCGAGGCGCGCGCCGCCCTCGAGCACCGGAAACCGCTCCCGAATGCGCGCCCGGACGTCATCGGCCTCGCCGCGGGCGACCGCCCGCTCGACATCGGCGACGTCGAGCGGGGCCTGGCGCAGCTCACCGCCGCCGAGCTGGTCCCGACAGACCGGACACCGGTAGTGGCGGCGGACCGGGCGGGCCCGACGGCCGCCGACGTCGATCGCGATGGCGTCCGCGGCGGCGGGGTCGGCCGCATCGAACGCTTCCCACACGAGCTCGTCGAGCGACACCGCGCGACCGCACGTCGCACACCGGCTCGCGTACAGGTCCAGGATCGACGCCTTGAGGCTCGACTCGCGGCGGGGCGACGCGGCCAGCGCCTGGACCGCGGCGTCGAGGTGGCGCAGGTCGGGCGGCCGGAGGACGACCTCGGCCAGCAGCCGGTCGAGGGGGCTCGACTCGAACGAGACCGCGAGGCGCTGGCGGTCGATCGCCGCGCGGGCGATCCAGCCGCCGCGACCCGCGAGATCGACGACGACCTCGCCGGGCGCGGAATGGGCGTCGATCCTCGCCGCGACCGTGGCCGGGGGCGGCGGCGGGGCGAACCGCTCGAAGACCGGGAGCGAGAAGCCCGGCTCGGCGTGGAGGAGGAGCGCCCGGGCGGCCACGGATCGGTGGGGTCGGCGGCCCGTCAGCTCTCGTCGAGCTCGTCGGTCTCCTCGACGAACGCCTCGTCGGTCGTCTCCTCCGGCGGCAGGACGCGGTCGAGGTTCTCGATCTCCTCGTCCTCGAGGTCGTCCTCGAGATCCTCCTCGAGGTCCTCGTCCTCGCGCACGAGCGTGCCCTTCGTGTACGGGCGGAGGTCGCTCGACTTGGCGGCGGTCGGGAAACTCACCTTGCCGTAGTTCCGGGGGTCCTGGTAGACCTCGCGGATGATGAGCCGGACGTCCTGGGAGCCCAGCGAGGTCACCCCGGCGAGGTACTTGTTGCCGTCGGCCATGAGCTTGAGCAGCCGGGCGGCCACCCGCGGCTCGACGATGCCGACCCGGACCCCGTTGCTGATCGCGATCAGCCGGTTCCCCTCGGGCACGAGCTCCACGAGGTCGCCCGGGTTGACCTGCGCGAGCGCGGTCGCCTTGGCGAGGTTGGTCAGGTGGGCGAAGCCGGTCTTGCCGGTCTCCTCGACGAAGATCGACACGGGCGCCTTGCTGCCCTGCTTCGCCGCGACGGTCCGCTCGCCGGCGTCGACGAGGAGCACGCGCAGGCGATCGATGTTGCGCTCGGCGATCCGGTTCGTGGGATCGAGCGCGAGCGCCGTCTGGTAGTGCTCGCGGGCCTCGCCCAGCTCGCCCAGCTCCCAGAGCGCCTTGGCCAGGCGGTTCTCGGCCTCGGCGTCCGGGCCCAGCTCGAGGAGCCTGCGGTTCGTCTCCGCCGCCTGCTCCCACTCGGCCGCGGACGCGTGCGCGATCGCCTGCTCGGCGAGCTGGCGCTTGAGGCGCGTCTGGCTGGCGGCGCCGCCGGCCGCGGCGGCTTCGATCTCGGGAAAGGTCACGGAAGCGGTCGTCCTTTCGGGTCTCCGATGCCCCCTGGCGCGCAATGGGCGCGACCGACCGAGGGCATGGTCACGGGGGAGCGTTTCTAGCATCCGACCGGGATGCCGTCAAACGCGGCGCTCCCGGGTCGCCCACCGCGGACAGCTCCCGTCAGCCGAGCCGGAGGTTCCAGGCGACGACCACCACGCCGAGCAGGAGCAGCAGCGCCGTCTCCCAGACGAACCGCGTCTCACGCCGCCGCGCGGAGCCCGCGCTGTGGACCGTGTCCCACAGGTAGAGCACCAGCGTCAGGACCGCCGGGCCGACGAGCCGGGGCAGGCCGATCGCCCGGCCGACGCCCGCCGCGACCGCGATCACCACGGCGTACGTCGCCGCGGACCACACGCGGTCGCGGAATCCGGGGTAGCGGAGCGCCGACGCCCTGAATCCGAGCAGCGCGGCGGCGAGGGCGTCGGCGGCGACGAGCGTCACGACCGGGTCCGGGAGGCCCGGCGCGGCCGCGGGCGGGACCCCGGGATCCGCGAGTGCGCCCGGGACGAGGGCCGCGACACCGGTGAACGCGACGAACCCGATGGCGACGGCGGCGGCGAGCAGCCGCAGCCGGTCGTCGTCCGACGGGCTCGCCGTCGCCCCGACGAGCCGCCCCTCGACCCGCAGGACCGCCCGCAGGCCGAGCCCGACGAGCACGAGCACGGGGACCCAGGCCAGTCCGGTCGGGACGAGTCGGATCGCTCCGGCGCTGCCCGCCGCGAGCAGCCCTCCGAGGACGACCGATTCGAGCGGCACGAACCGCGGATCGGCGCGTCCGAACACCCCGATGCTGGCGACCGCCACCGCGAGCCCCGTCATCGCCGCCACGATGAGCGCCGCGGGGAGCGGCGCGATGCCCGCAAGCGCGACCAGCACCACGGCCGCGAGCACGAGCTCGCGGCGGGCCTCGGTTCGCGCATCCACGTCCGGGGATGGTACCGGCCAGCTATACCCGCCCCGGCTTGCCGGCGACCCAGGCAAGCAGCTCCACGAGCGGCCGCGTGTTCAGTACCCGATGCGGCTCCACCCATGCCCGGCGCGCCTGGTCGATCCCCCAGCGGACGTACTCCAGCTCCGCCGTGCTGTGGGCATCGGAGTCAATGGTCAGGATGCAGCCGGCGTCGACCGCCCGGCGCGCCCGCTCCGCGGCGAGGTCCAGCCGGTGCGGCGAGCCGTTCATCTCGAGCGCGGTGCCCGTCCGCGCCGCCTCGCCGTACACGACCTCCCAGTCGAGGTCGAGGTCGTCGCGGCTCTGGATCATCCGCCCCGACGGGTGCGCCAGGATGTCCACGTGCGGGCTGCGGAGCGCCGCCAGCGTCCGGCGGGTGAGCTCCGCCCGCGGCTGGCGGCGGGCGACGTGGACGGACGCGACGACGACGTCGAAGCGCGCGAGCAGGTCGTCCTCGTAGTCGAGCGTGGCGTCCGCCCGGACCTCCAGCTCGCAGCCGTGGAGCAGCCGGAACCCGTCGGGGTGGGCGCCCGGCGGCAGCTCCCCTCGTGCCCGCTCGGCCTCGAACCGGGTATTGAGGGCGGCGATGATCGCGCGCTCCTCCTCCACCCGGTCGGGCGTCAGCCCGTGCGCGATCGCCAGGCTCTGCGAGTGGTCGGTGAGCACCTGGTAGCGGTACCCGAGGCGACGCGCCGCCTCGGCCATCACCTCGATCGAGTGCACGCCGTCCGACCAGTCCGAGTGCGTGTGGCAGTCGCCCCGCAGGTCGGCACGGGTGATGAGCGCGGGCAGGGCACCCCGTGCGGCCGCCTCGACCTCGCCCCGGTCCTCGCGCAGCTCCGGGGGGATCTCGGCGAGGCCGAGGAACGCGTACACGCCCGCCTCGTCGGGGAACGTGCGGAGGTCGGCGTCGCCCCCCTCGAGCGGCTCCCCGTCCTCACCGATCCGGACGAACCCTTTCTCCGACAGGCTCCAGCCTCGGTCGCGCGCGAGACCCCGGAGGCGCACGTTGTGCTCGGCGGAGCCGGTGAAGTGGACGAGGTACGTCCCGGCCTCGCCCGGCGGCATGACCATGAGGTCGACGTTCGGGCCGCGAAGCAGCCGGATCGCCGCCTTGTGGCGTCCGGCGCCGATCACCCGGTCGGTGTCCGCGAACCCGGTGAAGCGGGCGATGACCGCATCGGGGTCGTCGGTCTCGACGAGCAGGTCGAGGTCGCCGATCGTCTCGCGACGCCGGCGCAGCGATCCCGCCTGGACGATCCGGCGGACCCCGGGCACGGTCTCGAGCGCGACGACCAGATCGTCGGCGATCGCCTGGGCGCGGTGGATCAGCAGGCGCTGCGGACGCGCCTCGAGCTGGGCGATCCCGTCGAGGATCGCGGCCTCGGTCTTCACCGACATCCCGCGCAGGCCCCGCAGGAGGCCCGCCTCCGCGGCGTGGCGCAGGTCGTCGAGCGACTCGACGCCCAGGGCCTCGTACACGATCTTCACCGTGCGCGGCCCGACGCCCGGGACGCGCAGGAGATCGACGAGCGTCGCCGGGAACTCCGCCCGCAGGCGCTCCAGGTATCGGAGCCGGCCCGTCGTCGCGAGCTCGGCGAGCTTGTCCGAGATCGCTTTCCCGACCCCCTGGATCGCCGGCGGCGCCTGGCCGGCGTCGAGCGCGTCGGCGTACGCCGCCGCGACCGGGAACGGGGCACGGGAGATCGCGTCGGCGGCGCGGTGGTACGCGACGGTCTTGAACCGCAGCTCGCCCTTCACCTCGAGGATGTCGCCGATCTCGTGGAAGATCGCGCCCAGCTGGCCGTTCGTGAGCGCGCGACCGTCCGGCCGGGGCTCGTCCGGCCCGGGCTCGTCCGGCTCCGGCGCCGGATCCGTGCGAGCGATGCGTCTGGGCATGCGCCCGATGGTACGGGCAGGACCCTGCCAGCCTGCCGCCTGCCGCCTGCCGAGCGTTAGCCGGAACCGCAGGCCTGCTTCCTGTCGCTCCTCCCCTCACACGGCAGCGATGGCAGGAAACGGGGGCGCCGAGCACGAACGGAGGCTCCGTGGCGATCGCCCCGCTGGCAAACGCTCGCCTGCTGACAATTTGTCGGGAAACGTCGCTGTTCCGGGGCCAGGCCGCGCGAGGACGAATCAGGCGGCGACCACCCGGTCCCGGCCGGCCCGCTTCGCCCGGTAGAGGGCGCGGTCGGCCTCCTCGATGAGGGTGTCGATCGCGATCTCGGGCCGCGAGGCCACCGCCACCCCCACCGAGACCGATACCGAGGGCACTCCCAGCCCGCGCAGGTCAAGCGCCGCGACCGCGCGGCGGATCCGCTCGGCGACGTCGAACGCGACATCGGGCGTCGGGTTCCGGAGCAGGACGATGAATTCCTCGCCGCCGAAGCGAGCGGGAACGTCGTCCTCGCGCACGGTCCGCCCGATCGCGGTCGCCACCGCGCGCAGCACGTGGTCGCCCACCGCGTGGCCGTACGTGTCGTTGAGCTTCTTGAACCGGTCGACGTCGACCATGAGCACGCCCACCCGGTCGTCCGCACGTCGCCGTCGCGCGAGCAGCGCGACGTACTCGTCGAAGTAGCGGCGGTTCGGCAGGCCCGTGAGGGCGTCCGTGGAGGCACGCGCCTCGGCCGCCCGATGCGAGTACGCACGCGCCAGCGCCGCCGAAGCCTCCACCGCAGCCGCCCCGAGCAGGCGGCGAGCGCGCGGTGGCCAGGGGCCGGCGGTCCGGCGCGAGAGGACGATCGCGCCCTCGACCCGGCCGTCGATCCGGAGCGGCGCCGCGAGCGTGTGCTTCAGCCCGTATACGTCGCGGACGCGGCCGGCGATCCGGCGCGCGATCCGGTCAGGGGCGCCGTCCCGGACCGGCACGGCGTGCGCGCGTCGTCCGCCGGCGCGATCGGTGCTCGCGGCACGGTCGCGCTCATCCGGCGGCAGGACCGCGTGCGGCGAGATGCCCTGCGGCCGCATCACCGCGACACCGACCTCCGCCGGCCGGCCGCCCGAGGCGTCGGCCTCGATCGGGATCGCGGCGAACCGCCGACCCCGGCCGGCGGCGATCGCAGCGCGGCTGCCCCCTGCCGCCAGCTCCGGATCGTCCAGGTCCGTGACGGGAAGGATCGTCTGCGACACCGGGAGCCCGGATCCGGGCGCGACGAGCGTCGCCTCCAGGAGCCGGCCGCCGGGCCGGCGGCGGGCCACGACGATGTGATCCGCATCGGTGGCGACGCCCAGCTCCTCGATGATCGCCGACACGATCGCATCGGGCGAGACGGAGCGGGACAGGCCCGAGAGGATGCGCTGGAAGCTTCGCGCCTCGGCCTGCCGGCCGGCTTCCATCGCGTCGACCAGCCGTCGGGTCGCAACGGCCGCGACGGCGGCCGCGAGCGCCAGGAGCGCGATCAGCCAGTCACCGGCCTCCGCGCCGGTCGCGAGCCGGATGATCGAGAGGACGCCCAGGAACGCGATCGCACCACCGAGCAGGCGCCAGCTCAGGGCGAGCCTGGGATCTGCCGAACGGTCGCGGTCAGGAGGCGGCGAGGGCCGGCGCAGGAAATGCGGTTCGGGCATCGCCGCCGCGGGCGGCGTCGCGGAGTCGCTGGAACGCTCCCGCGATGCGGGAGTGCCGGCCCCCGGAGCGCTGATGCGGGTGACCACCTCCGTCGCAAGGATGCGGCCGGCGTCCCGCAACAGCAAGCCGTCGCGGCAGTACCCCGGGGTGTCGCCGGGTGGTACTTCCGTACCGCCTCAGGCTGCCTCGGAGCCACCCGCACTGCGCCGGACCACCCCGTCGGCGGGCGACGATGGGGAGTCGTCGCCCTTCGACGCGTACAGCGCCGCGTCCGCGGTCGCGATGAGCTCGGTGGCGGTGCGTCCCTGGGCTGGGTACGTCGCCGCCCCCACGGACACACCCACCGCGACCGGGAGCCGGCCATCCGCCTCGTACGGCGCGGTCGAGAGCGCCTCCGCGACCCGGGCGGCGACGCGCGCCGCGGCCTCTGCGTCGGTCTCGGGGAGGATCACCGCGAACTCGTCGCCGCCGTAGCGCGCGGGAACGTCGTGCGCGCGCAGGGCCGACCGGATTCGCTCCGCGACGTGAACCAGCACCAGGTCGCCGAACAGGTGCCCGAACGTGTCGTTGACGACCTTGAAGTCGTCGAGATCGAGCATGAGCACCGACAACGGGCGGCGCGTCCGCTGTGCGCGCACGACCTCCTCGCCCAGCCGCTCGTGCAGGTAGCGGTGGTTGAAGAACCCCGTGAGCGGGTCGCGGTCCGCCAGGCGCCGGGCCTGCTCGTAGAGGCGGGCGTTCTCGAACGCCATCGCGGCCTCGTTGGCCATCGTCTGGGCGAGCTCGACGCGGCGGTCGTCAGGGATCGTGCCCGCCCGCGACAGCAGCTCGACGAGGCCGACCGCCTCGCCCTTCGCGACCAGCGGCAGCATCACGACCGAGCGCATGCCCTGCTCGCGCAGCAGGCGCACCTCGGCCTTGTCCGCGTCCGGGTCGTCGACCTGAACGGTGACGATCCGCTGCTCGTCGAGCACCGACCGGGTGAGCGGGTACGCCGCGAGCGAGAACGAGTCTGCCTGCTCCACCTCGGCGGCGGCCGGCCAGTACCCGCTGGTCACGAGCCGGTCGCCGTCACGATCCCACCAGCTGATCGCCGCCTCGTCCGCGTCGAGCGCACGGCCGATGTGCTGGGCGATCCGACCGGCAACCTGCCTCGGGTCGAGTGACCCGCTCAGGTCGCTGCTCATGTCCACCAGGCGCCGGAGGTCCGACGCGAGCCGCCGCGTCTCCGCGAACAGGCGACTCGAGGCCACGGCCGTCGCAGCCTGGTCGGCAACGATCGAGAGGAGCCGCAGCTCGTCGTCGTCGTACTGGCGGACGCCAAGCCGGGTCAGGCTGATCACACCCACGACCGTCGCGTCGTGGAGCATCGGCACGACGAGCAGCGACCGGCCGGCTTCGTCGCGGCCGGGCTCCATCGTGGCGCGGGGGTCGACGTTCGCGTCATCGATCCGGAGCGGGCGGCCGTGCTGCGCAACCCAGCCCGCGAAGCCCGCCCCCACGCGCGTCCTGAGCCGATCGAGGTCCACGTGGCCGCCCGGCGCGGGGCCCTCGAACGCGACCGGCAGCAGCACGTCGGGCGGCTCGACGACGTCCACCCGCGCGGTGTGGTACGGGATGAGCGCGGCCGTCTCCTCGACGATCGTCCGGCCGATCGCGCCCACCGATGGGGCGCCGGTCATCCGGTGCGCGGCTCGCCGGAGGAGCTCGAGCTCGGCGACGCGTCGCGCCTCGCGCTCGCGCGCGGGCCGGAGGAGCGCGGCCGTGACGAGCACGACGCCCACGATCGTGAGCGGCACCGAACCGATGAAGCCGCGCTCGACGGCGACCGCCGGGCCACCGTGCGTCATCCATTGGACGAACGCGGCCGCGTTGGCAGCGGCCCCGATCGCGAACAGCGTCAGCTGGCCGGGGATGCGCCCGGAGCGCCGTGTGGTGCGCGGATCGGAGCGGGTGCCCCGCCGCGGAGGGCCGATGACACGCACGTCGGGGATGCTGCCGCGCGAACCGTGCGCGGGCC
>DASSPX010000053.1:0-8203 GCA_035699445.1 Candidatus Limnocylindrales bacterium
CAGCGAGGCGGTCGGACGGTCGCGCGTCGGTCGGGCAACCGGGCGACGTGAGGAAAGTCCGAGCTCCACAGCGCAGGGTAGCGGGTAACACCCGTCCGCCGTGAGGCGAGGACCAGCGCCACAGTGACGATGCCGTCGGCCCCGGCCGACGGAGTGAAACGCGGCAAGCTCTACCCGGAGCAAGGCCAAATAGGAGGGCGAAACCCGGCCGGCGCGAGCCGGCGCAGGGGGAGAGGCGCGCTGCCCAGCCCTCGGGTCGGCCGCACGAGCCGGCGGGCAACTGCCGGCCACAGATGGATGACCGTCGCCGCAACCCCAGGGTCGCGGTACAGGACTCGGCTTACAGACCGCGCTCGCTGGCGCCTCCGCCGTCCCCGTCGGCGCGTCGGACGGTCGAGCGGCGCCGCTCAATCCTCGTCGGGGCGGAAGATGTGGGCCGCCGTGCAGGCGTTGCAGATGGGCGTCGCCGAGTCGAGGTCTCCGAGGGGGATGGGCGTGCGCCGGTCGGGGTAGAGGCACTCGACGTCGTACAGCCGCTCACCGGTGATGTCCACGCTGATCAGGCGCCGGAACGTGCATCGCCGGATGCGGTGCGGCGCGAGCCGGAAGGACTCGGCGTTCGGTACGGAGTCGGCGAGGGGGAGCGCCATGTGATGCCCGGCTGGGCCTCCTGTGCTGGCCACGTCCCGGCGCGTCGCTCCATCCCTGCACGCACCGGCGGCCGAGCCTAGCACCGCGTTCACGGGCCGGGCAAGGCGGTAGAGGTACTAGACTGCCGCCCGCATCCGAGTGGAGGGAGGATCGGGCCTGACCCACGAGACCGGACTCGATCGCGATCCCGGGGATGACACGATCGTCTTCAGCCCGGCCGATGCGCCGCCCGCGGAGGCCGATCCGCCGCCCGCGGATGGCGCTCGCGCCACGCCCGCGCCGCTGCTCCCGCTCGACGAGGCACGCTCGCCGGATCCGCGCGTCTGTCCGTTCTTCCGGTTCGTCGACGCCGATGGGCGGATCACCGCGCCTCGGGACGATCCGCACCCCGGGAACCACTGCGCGGCGTTCGGCGAGCCAGAGCCGCAGTCCGCCCGTCAGCAGGAGCTGGTCTGCCTCCGGAGCGCCCACGCGAACTGCCCGCGATACCTGCGCGGGATGCTCGTCGAGCCCCGTCCGCTCGAGGCGCCGACCCGGTCCCGCCTCTCCCGCGCGACCACGGTCGCCGCGCTCGTCCTGCTCCTGAGTGCGGGCGTCTCGGTCGGCTTCGTGCTGCAGCGCGGGGGCATCGTGCTGCCGCTGTCCGTCGCGGAGCCGGACGCCACCACCACGGCCGCCCAGCCGACCGGAGCTCCGATGACCCAGCCGCCCGAGGCGACCGCGCCGCCGGCGACCGCGGTCGTGACGGCGCCACCCGCTACTCCGGCACCGACGTCCGCGCCCGCGACCCCGCCCCGAGCCACGCCCGCCCCCGCCACCCCGCCCCCGGCCACGCCCGCCCCCACGCCGCCACCCCGGACCCCCGCACCCACCCCGCGCGCCACGCCCGTGCCGACCACGGCGGGAACGGGGACCGGGACGGCATCGCGGTACGCGCTCCTCGAGCCCTGTCCCGATGCACCGAGCTGCTGGATCTACACCGTGCGCCCGGGTGACAACTTCACGAGCATCGTCAACTGGTTCGGCGTTCCGTACGACACCGTCATCGGCATGAACCCCGGTCTCGGTGACCCGACGACGATCCAGCCGGGCGACCGCATCCGGATGCCTCCGCCGACCCGCTGAGGGGCGCCCGGTCGCGACCGGGTGTGTGCCTGATGCACCACTGATCCGGTCCGGGCGACAGGCCGTGCGCCATCCGCACGTTGGAGCCCGGTCCGCCTGCATCGGGGCGCGAACCGGGACCAATGTGCGCCAGGTGCACGGTCCGGCCCGTTGCACGCGACCGCTCGTGCACCAGGTGCGCGGTGGCGAGCCGTACGCAGGGAAGTCGGTGGGTGATCGCCGTCGGCCGCTGTCCCCCGTGCCCCGGCGCACCCCGCCCCGGGTCCTCCGAATTGCGCATTGACGGGCCGAATCAGGCTGGTACTATGCCCGGAGTGGCGTGAAGTGGTGAGAAGTGGGGGAAGATCCCACAATCACCGGCCCGCGAGGGGCGGACGGCCACGGAAGGCCACGTGACGTCAGGGAGTGGACCGGACGGGTGTTCACCGGTGAGTACCGCCACACCGTCGACGAGAAGGGACGCCTCGCCGTCCCGGCGCGCTTCCGCGCGCAGCTCGACACCGGTGCGGTGGTCGCCCGCTGGCTCGACACCTGCCTGGCGATCTTCCCCAGGCCGGCATGGGACGAGCTCGCGACGAAGGTCGCGGCGCTTCCCATCACGGATCCGAATGCGCGGACCTTCCAGCGCTACGTGTTCGCCGGAGCGTTCGAGGCGGAGCTGGACCGGCAGGGCCGGATCCTCGTCCCGCAGTCGCTCCGCTCGTTCGCGCAGCTCGAGGGCGAGGCCGTTGTCGTCGGGTCGATGAACCACGCCGAGGTCTGGGCGCCCGCGCGGTGGGAGGAGTACCGCCGCGGGCTGGAGGACCCCGACGCGCTCGCCGAGGCGATCGCGGGGCTGGGGATCTGACGTCGCACCACATGCGCTTCCAGGGTCCGCTCGGGATCCGCGTACCGATCGGTGGAGGAGAGATGGAGGAAGGGCACCTGCCGGTGATGCCGAACGAGGTCCTCGAGACGCTCGCGCCGCAGCCCGGCAGCCTCCAGATCGATGCGACCGTCGGGGGCGGTGGGCACACCGAGCGGATCCTGGAAGCCGCCAGCCCCGATGGCCGGGTGCTCGGCACCGACGCCGATGCCGCCGCGATCGGGCGGGTCCACGACCGCCTCGCGCCGCGCTTCGGCGACCGGCTCGTGCTCCGCCAGGCGAACTTCCGCCAGCTCGCGGAGGTCGCGCCCGCGGCCGGCTTCCGGGCCGTCGACGGCGCCCTGTTCGACCTCGGCCTGTCCAGCTTCCAGCTCGCCGATCGTGCGCGCGGCTTCGGGTTCCGCACCGGCGGCCCGCTCGACATGCGCTTCGACACGAGCCGTGGCATGCCGGCGGCGGACCTGCTCGCGACCCTCGATCAGGGGGAGCTCGCCGCCCTGTTCCGCCGCTACGGCGAGGAGCCGCAGGCGGGCCGGATCGCGCGTGCGATCGTCGACCGTCGGCGAACCGACCCGATCGAGACCGCCGAGGATCTGGCCGCGCTCGTCGAGCGCGTCGCACCCGGTGATCCCCGAACCCGGCACCGGCGGCACCCCGCCACGCGCGTGTTCCAGGCGCTCCGGGTCGCGGTGAACGAGGAGCTCGATGCCCTCGCGGAAGGGCTCGCGGCTGCGCTCGACCTGCTGCGACCGGGCGGACGCCTCGTCGTCCTGTCCTACCACTCGCTCGAGGACCGGATCGTGAAGCGGTTCCTCGCCGCGGAGCGCCGCGGGTGCACGTGCCCGCCCGAAGCCCCGGTGTGCGTCTGCGGCCGCCAGCCGCGCCTGCGACTCGTCACCCGTCGGAGCCGCACGCCGACCCCCGAGGAGGTTGCAACCAACCCGCGCGCCCGAAGCGCACGCCTGCGCGCCGCCGAACGCCTCGCCGCCTGACGCCGCCCCTGGCCAGCCGACAACCGACCGACGACCGATCACGAAGGAGGCAGCCGTCGCCCCATCGCCCTCGCGCCGCCCTGTCGACCGCCGGAGAACCGGGGTCGACCGCCCCCATCGCGCCCCCGCTCTCCCGGTCGGAGGAGGACCGGCCGAGGACACGTGGAGGAGGAGTCCCGTGAGCAAGCGCCACCAGAACAGCCGTCGCAAGTCGTACGGGCGCCGTCAGCACGAGCTGCACGAGCGCCGTGACCGCCGCCGTGCTCCCGAGCCGGAGACCGAGCTGGACGACCTCGGCCCCGTCGGCATGCCCGACCGCTTCGCGTTCCTCGACCCGCGGACGCCGCGGCTCCGCTTCGCCCTCGACTGATCCATGGCCGTCTACCAGGGCGCCCGGCGCGCCTCGCCATCGATCACGCTGCCCGGCGTCCACGTCCCGGGCCTGCAGGTCCCGGCGCTCCCGCGCCGGCGGACGCGGACGGCGGTCCGGGCGCGACGGTCGAACGGACGCGTCGGCGTCGCGCTCGCGGCGATCGTCGTCGCGTTCGCCGCTGCGTTCTTCTCGCTGACCCAGGACGTGCGCGTGTCCGCGATCGGCTACGAGATCGACCGCCTCCAGATCGAGCGCGAGCAGCTCCTCGCCCGCGAGCAGGACCTGCGGAGCGAGCTGAACCGGCTGGGCAAGGCGCCGGCCGTGCGCAAGCTCGCGATCGACATCGGTCTCGCGCCGCTTCGCGAGCCCATCGTCATCCCGGCCCGCTGATCGACGATGCTCGGACGGTCGGATTCCCGCACCCGGACGCTCCTGCTCCTCGTCGTGTTCGTCGTCGCGGCGGGCAGCATCGTCGTCCGCACCGCGTACTGGCAGGTCGTGCGTCGCGACGAGCTCGCCGAGCTCGCCCGCAGCCAGACATCGGTGCAGGTCGAGGAGGCAACGCGCCGGGGCGCGATCTACGACCGCACCGGGACCGTCGTGCTCGCGTCCACCGTCGACCGCGACCGACTTGCGGCGTATCCGAAGATCCTGTCGCCCGAGCGGCGCCGCGCGGTCGCCGCGGTCCTCGTCGACCTGCTCCAGCTGCGCGGCGAGGCCGCCACCGAGCTGGTGGAGAAGATGACCTCCGACCGGGAATACGTCGTCCTCGCCCGTGACTTGTCGCCGGAGATCTCCGATCGCATCCGCGAGCTGTCGGCGGGCCGGAGGCCGGCCCTGGCCGGACTGAAGCTGGAGCCGGAGCCCTCCCGGGTCTACCCCCAGCCCGGCGGGGCGCCGGGCACGACGCTCGCGTCGCACCTGCTCGGGTTCGTCAACCGGGAAGGGGTGGGGCAGTACGGCGTCGAGCAGTTCTACCAGGGCGATCTCGCCGGCGAGCCGCGCGTGATCAGCGCCCAGCGGGACATCAACGGCCGGCCGATCCCGGAGACCGCCTCGGTGCTCGAGATCGGGGTCCCCGGACAGGACCTCACCCTCACGATCGACGCCTCCCTCCAGCACGCGCTCGAGCAGGAGCTGCTTGCCACCTGGGTCGCCGACCGGGCGAAGCGGGTGTCCGCGGTCGTCCTCGACCCGTACAGCGGCGCGGTCTACGCGTGGGGCAGTCACCCGGGCTACGACGCGAACGACTTCCGAGCGCTCGCCGGCGCCGACACATCGGTGTTCATCGATCCCCTGGTGTCCACGGTGTACGAGCCCGGCTCGGTGTTCAAGATGCTGACGGCCGCCGCGGCGCTCGATGCGGGTGCGGTCACGATCAAGACCCGGATCCGGGACTCCGGCACGCTCAAGCTCGACGGAGGCCGGACCCGGGTGGACGACGCCGACCACAAGGCCATGGGCTGGATGACGTTCGAGGACGCGATCGCGTACTCGCGCAACGTCGTGGCGGCCAAGGTTGCGCTCGGGCTGGGCGAGGACACGCAGAGCTCCGCGCTCGTGCTCCACGAGGCATGGACGCGCCTCGGCTTCGGCGCGCCGACCGGGATCGACCTCGCCGGCGAGGTGGCCGGGATCGTGCGCGACCCGGCGATCGCCACGTACCGCCAGATCGACGTCGCCAACACCTCGTTCGGGCAGGGGATCGCGGTCACGCCGATCCAGCTCGCCCAGGCGTACGCGGCGATGGTCAACGGCGGGGTCCTCGTGCAACCGCACGTGGTGCAATCCGTCGGCGAGCGCGACCGGACGCCCACGGTCCGCGGCCAGGTCCTGCCCGAGCGGCTGAGCCAACAGCTCACCCAGCTCATGAACCACGTCGTGACCGAGGTCGACTTCTACCGCGACCGGACGCTCATTCCGGGCTTCGAGGTCGGCGGCAAGACGGGTACCGCGCAGATCTGGGACGCCGAGCAGCAGCGCTGGAAGCACAACCTGTTCAACTACTCGTTCGTCGGCTACGTCGGACGGGAGCCGGGCCGTCCGGACCTTGTCGTGGCGGTCCGGATCGAGGAGGGCACCCCGAGCGTCGCCCGTCTCGGCCAGCTCGAGATGCCCGTGATGAGCTTCGAGCTGTTCCGGCGGATCGCCCACGACGCGATCACCACGCCCGACCTCATCCCGGAGCGCCCGTTCGAGCCGCTCGTCGCGGCCGCCAGTCGCTGAGCCTCGTGACGAATGCCTGTGCGACACTCGGCCACGTGACGGACCCCCGGCGATCGTCGTCGGCAGCTGCCGATGCCCTCACCGCCGACGATCTCGTCTCGGCCACGGGGGGAACGCTCGTCCGGCAGTCGGAACGGCCCGTTCGTGGCGCGGCCGTCGACTCGCGCGTCGTCCGGCCGGGCGAGCTGTTCGTCGCGCTTCCCGGCGAGCGCACCGACGGCCACCACTTCGCCCGCGCCGCCGTCGAGGCGGGGGCGGCTGCCCTGCTCGTCACGGCCGACCCCGTTGATCCGGGTGCGTGGGGGGATCGCGGCCCGGTCCCGCCCGATGCGGACGTGACGATCGTGCGTGTCCCCGATGCGCTGCGCGCGCTCCAGGCGGTGGCGTCCGCCTGGCGCCTTCGCTTCCGGCCGCTCGTGGTCGGGATCACCGGCAGCATCGCCAAGACGTCGACGAAGGAGGCGGTCGCCACGGTGCTCGCGGAGCGCCTGACGACGCTGAAGAACGAGGGCAACCTCAACAACGAGATCGGGCTGCCGCTCACGGTGCTCCGGCTGCGGCCCGAGCACGAGGCCGCGGTCCTCGAGATGGGGATGTACGTCGGCGGCGAGATCCGCGACCTGGCGGCGATCGGCCGGCCGCGGATCGGGGTCGTGACCGCGGTCCAGGCCGTCCATCTCTCGCGGATCGGGACCCTCGACGCGATCGAGCGGGCGAAGGGCGAGCTCGTCGAGGCCCTGCCGCCCGCAGCCGACGGTGGCGTGGCGGTGCTCAACGCGGACGACGAGCGGGTCGTCCGGATGTCCGCCCGCACCGCCGCGCGCGCGATGACGTACGGCTTCGGCCCCGGCGCCGAGGTCCGCGGGACCGACGTGGAATCCGCCGGGCTCGACGGCATGGCGTTCACGCTCGACACGCCGTCCGGCATCCGGCCCGCGCGCATCCCGGCGCTCGGGCGTCTCTCGGTCCACAACGCGCTCGCCGCCGCGGCGGTCGGGCTGGCTGCCGGCCTCGACCTCGACGCGATCGTGGCGGGCCTGTCACGGGGGTGGGCCGCGCCGCATCGCGGGGAGATCCGCCGCGCCGGCGGGGTCACGATCGTGGACGACAGCTACAACGCCTCGCCGGGTTCCGTCCGGGCCGCGCTCGAGCTGCTGGGCGGCCTCAAGGGTCGGCGGGTCGCCGTGCTCGGGGAGATGCGCGAGCTGGGCGACGCCGCGGACCGGGGTCACCGCGAGGTGGGGGCCGCGGCGGCCGCCGTGTGCGACCGGCTCGTTGTCGTGGACGGCGAGCCCGGCGGCGGGGCGTCGGGGATCGCGACCGGCGCCGTCGAGGCGGGCATCCCTCCCGACCGGGTGATCGCGGTCCCGGACCGGGCGGCAGCCCTCGATGCGCTGGCCGCGCTGCTCGCACCGGGCGACGTCGTGCTCGTGAAGGCATCGCGGGGGATCGCGCTCGACCTCCTCGTGGAGGACCTCGTGGCGGCGATGGAGGCGCGGGCGTGAGGCCGCCGGGCACGCTGGAGCTCATCCAGGGCCTGCTGCTCGCATTCGCGCTGGTGGTCATCCTCATGCCGCCGTACATCCGCTTCCTCCGCCACCTCGGGTTCGGGAAGCGGATCCGCGTCGAGGGCCCCCAGGAGCACCTGGTGAAGGAAGGGACGCCGACGATGGGCGGGCTGCTCGTCATCGTCGTCGTGCTCGGCGTGTACCTCGTCCTGCGCTGGCCACCCGAGGGCGGCATCATCGCGCCGCTCGCCGCGCTCGCGATCGTGGGCGGGCTGGGCGCCGTCGACGACTACCTGAACGCGCGCACGGGGGAAGGGATCAGCGCCCGCCAGAAGCTGCTGTGGCAGACCGTGTTCGCGGTGTTCTTCGCGTGGCAGATCCAGCAGACGTACGGCCTGTCGGGCTTCCGCGTGCCGTTCGTCGGGGACGTCACGTTCCTGCCCGAGTTCGCGTTCCTGTGGGT
>DASSPX010000054.1:0-5580 GCA_035699445.1 Candidatus Limnocylindrales bacterium
AGGTAGAAGACCTGGTCCGCGCTGATCTTCCCGACGGTGGCCTCGTGGGTCATCGTCGTGTCGTCCTCGGCGATGTCGATGTACGGGTACGTGTCGCTCCGGGACTGGTCGTCGAGCATGAGCGCGTCGCAGCGGACGCTCGCCGTCACGCCGGTCGCCCCGGGAGCCACCTTGAGCTGGCCGCGGTAGGTCGCACGCCCGCCGTCCTTGCTCACCGACTTCGACACGATCCGGGACGTGGTGTTCGGAGCGAGGTGGATCGCCTTCGCACCGGTGTCCTGGTGCTGGCCCTTGCCGGCGACCGCGACCGAGATGATCTCGGCGGTGGCGCCCTCGCCGCGCAGGTAGATCGCCGGGAACTTCACCGTCTTCTTCGAGCCGGTGTTCGCGTCGACCCACTCGACCGTGGAGCGCTCGTAGGCGTGAGCGCGCTTCGTGACGAGGTTGTAGACGTCGTTCGACCAGTTCTGGATCGTCGTGTAGCGCACCTTCGAGTCCGCCAGAGCGACGACCTCGACGACCGCGGCATGGAGCGAATCGGTCGCGTAGATCGGGGCCGTACAGCCCTCGATGTAGTGGACCTTCGCTCCCTCGTCGACCACGATCAGCGTCCGCTCGAACTGGCCGGTGTTCTCGCCGTTGATCCGGAAGTACGCCTGGAGCGGAAGCGGGACCTCGACGCCCTTCGGCACGTACACGAACGAGCCCCCGGACCAGACGGCGCTGTTCAGCGCCGCGAACTTGTTGTCCTCGGGCGGGACGATCGTGCCGAAGTACTTCCGGAAGATCTCCGGGTACTCCTTGAGCGCCTGGTCCGTGCCCATGAACACGACGCCGATCTTGCTCAGCTCCTCGCGCACGGAGTGGTAGACGACCTCGGAGTCATACTGGGCGCCGACGCCGGCGAGGAACTTGCGCTCCGCCTCGGGGATCCCGAGCCGCTCGAACGTCTGCTTGATCTGCTCCGGGACGTCGTCCCAGGACTTCTCCTCCCGCTCGGACGGCTTCCGGTAGTAGACGATCCGGTCGAAGTCGATGTCCGTGAGCCCCTCGGTCCAGGTGGGCATCGGCCGCTTCACGAAGTGGTCGTATGCGCGGAGGCGGAACTCGAGCATCCAGTCGGGCTCGCCCTTGAAGCGGCTGATCTCCTCGACCGTCTCGCGCGTCAGGCCGCGCTTCGTCTCGGCGAGGTAGACGATGTCGTCGTGGAACGCGAACTGGTCTCGCTTGTCGACGACGATGTCGCGGGTCGCGGTCATCGATGCTCCGGAATCTGCGGCGGGACGCTCGCCGCGGGGAAGGTCATGCTTCGGGAACGTCGCGGGCGCCGATACCGGCCCGCGAGCTAATCCCGAGTCAGATTATCGGAATTCCCGTCGGGCCCGTCAATCGGACGGACGCGTCCAGCGCTCCGAGCGCTAGTCCCAGCCCTGCCGGAACAGCCCCGGACGAGTCCCGGCGCCCGTTTCGGCAAACCTGTCCCAACCGCTCATGCCGGGTCAACCCGGTACCACCGGCGCCGGCAGCCCGTAGACGGGCGCACCGGCGCCGTACGTCACCTCGCCCGTCGGGCCGAGCACATGCACCGAGCCCGATCCCGTCGCCCGCCACGTCCCGGACTGCCAGAGCGCCGCGGTTCGTTCGTCGATCCCGAGGAGCGTGACGCCGGCAGCCGTCGCCACGGGACGGACCGACGGCAGCCAGCGGTTGCCGAACGTCTCGAAGTGGGGCACCACCGCGATCCCGGGTACGACGCCGAGCGCCGGCCGCGCCGACCGCCGGGCATCGCCCGGGACCGATTCCCGGATGAGCGTCCACCCGCCGAGCGCCATCGCCCCCGCGGACGAGCCGGCGAGGACCGCGCCGCGGCGCCATGCCCCGAGGATCGCCTCCCAGGCGGTCGTCCCGGCAAGGATCCGGGGGACGCGGCCAGGGTCGCCGCCGGCGAGGTAGAACAGCGACCCGCCGGCAGCCAGCGCCGCGGTGGCCCGGTCGGCTGCCTGTCGCCGCGATTGCAGGCGAAGCTCCGCGACGGACAGCCCGAGCGACGCGAACCACGCGGTCGCGGTGGCCACGGCGGCATCGGGGTGCTCGCGGGCCGCGGTCGCGATGACGTACGCCGGCCCGCCGTGTCGGAGGGCCACGTCCGCGAGCAGCCGGTCGTGATCCTCGTTGCCGGGGTGGAACTCGTCCCCGCCGACGAGTGCGAGCAGACCCGGGGCGGACGCCTCGGTCACCGGCGGAGAAGGTGCGGCGTGAGCTGGACGGTGAGCTGGGGCTTCGGCAGTGCGCCGACGATCCGGTCGACCTCGCGACCGTTGCGGAGCACGACGAGCGTCGGGATGCTCATCGCTCCGAAGCGCGCCTGCGTCTGGCGGTTCTCGTCGACGTTGACCTTGACGACCTTGAGCCGGCCGGCGAACTCGCGCGCCAGATCCTCGAGGATCGGTCCGACGAATCGGCACGGGCCGCACCACGGTGCCCACAGGTCGACGAGCACCGTCACGGACGTCCTCGCCTCCACATCGAATGTTGCGTCCGTGGCCGGGACGAGCCATGGCAGCGGCTTTCCGCACGAGCCGCAATGGGGAGCGCCGCGCTCGGCCGGCGCGATCCGATTCTTCCTGCCGCAGTGGGCGCAGACGAGGATGGAGATGGGGCGGGGCGGGGCGCCGGCCTGCCCGCCGGCCGTCGCGTCGCTCACGGCATCCGGCTGGGACGGGTCGCCACGTCGATCGCGGACCACAGCTCTTCGGCGGTGCTCGTCCGGGCGAGCGCATCGAGCTGGTCCGTCATCCCGAGCGCCATCTCCACCCCGGCGATGTTCAGGCCGCGCTCCTCGACGAGGTACTGGATCCGTTGCAGGCGTGCCACGTCGGCCGGCGAGTAGAACCGATGGCTGCCGGCGGAGCGGGACGGCCGGATGAGGCCCGCGCGCTCGTACTTGCGCAGCGTCTGCGGATGCATGCGCGTCAGGCGCGCCGCGACCGCGATCGTGTACAGGGCCTCGTGATCCTGCCCGCTCCGCCGCACGGTCAGCCGGTCGCGCTGCCGGAGCCGAGCTGTGCCGGCGTGTGGATCGCGATGCGCTTCGCCTTCGCCTCGGGCGCCTTCGGCATGACGAGCGTCAGGATCCCGTGCTCGAACGTCGACCGCGCGTTGTCGATCTCGATCGAGCGGGGCAGCCGGAACTGGCGCACGAACTCGCCGTACCCGAACTCGCTCAGGTGCACCCGCCAGCCGTCCTTCAGTTCCGGCGCCTCGGTCCGGCCGCGGATGCTCAGCACGCCACCCTCGTACTCCACCGAGAGGTCCTCGGGCTTGACGCCGGGGGCGTACGCGCGGACGACGAACTCCTCGGGGGTCTCGTACATCTCCACCGGGAGCGCCTGCCGGCCGTTCGCCCAGGTCGTCCAGCCGCGCTGCGTCGTGAAGGCATCCGTGATCAAGCGGTCCATCGCCTCCCACAGGGGAGTGAACTCGCCCAGCTGATTGACCCGCGTCGGGGTCACGGAACATCACCTCCTGTCACCTGGTTGCCGTCCTGGCAATCACGGGATTGCTGCGCTATGTATCTACAATATTGATACATCACGTGTCAATATCGGTCGCCCGCGGAACGAATGGGCGGGCGTCAGAAGAACGTCGTGCACCAAGGCTCGTCAAGCGTCCGGAAAAGGCGGTCCGCCCGCTCGAGCGCCCCGCCGGCGTGCTCGTCGACCCCGCCGTACGCCTCCGCGGCCCACCGGAGGCGCCCTTCGCCCAGGACGACCGCCCCGAGCGCCGCGAGCGGCACCGTCAGGTCGGGGCTCGCGGTCGTCGCCCGGCAGGTCGCGCCATCCGGCGACGCATCGAGGAGGAACCGACCGCCGCCGAGCTCCGGCGAGCCGGGCGGCGGCACGACCTCGATCACGACGCGATCGGTGCGCTCGTAGGCTCGGGCAGCCAGCACCCGCGCGACGTCGAGCAGCAGCAGGTGAACCCCGTCACCCACGTCCACGACCGCCGCCGCCCGCTGGTCCGCGAGCAGCCACGGCAGTCGCTCGTGGACGCGTCGTCGCTCCGCTCGGACCGTTCCCACGAGGTCGACCTCCGCGAGGAAGCGCCAGAGGTCCGCGTACGCGCTGTCACCGTTCGCGATGAGCTCCTGGACCGCGATCGTGCCGCTGGGCCTTCCCTGCTCCCACCGCGCCTCGACCGTGTAGCGCGCGTAGCCGTCGGGGCGGTCTTCACCGCCCCGGTGGACGATCACGTACCCGTTCCAGGGCTTCTCCCAGGGAAACGTGATGAGGCCCAGCTCGTCGTCCCAGCGGTAGTCCCGGCGGCGGATCTCGCCCGCCTGCAGGGCACGGTGGCGCTCGAAGACGTCGGGCAGGATCGATCGGGCGGCCTCGCGCGACACGATCTCGACCGCGCGCGGGTCGCCGGCAAGGAAGGTCGGCGCTGTCGTGTCCAACGTCCATGTCGCCTGCACGACCGCTGCGCCGTAGCCGAACCTGCCGTAGATCGGAAACTCCGACGCGTGGAGCATCGCCACGGCCTCGCCCCGCTCGCGGGCCGCGGCATGCTCGGCCGCCGCGAGCGCGCGGAGCAGCCCCCGCCGCCGGTGCGTCGGCCGGGTGGTCACGCCGGCGACGGCCGCAGCAGGCACGGTGGCGCCGCCGGGCAGCGTCACCTCGGACGCCCAGGAACGAAACGTCGCGGCAGCCACCGGGCCGTCCCAGGCGACCCAGACGCGATCGAGATCCCAGTACGGCGCGACGGCCTCGGCGACCGCCGGGGCATCCATCGGCTCGAGGAACGCAATCGAGACCGTTTCGAAGAACGCCGGCAGCTCCTCGCGCGTGACGCGCCGGATCGCGAGCCCCGGTCGCGCCGTCGTCACGACACGTGACCCGCGCTGCTGCCGATCCGCATCACCGGAGTATCCGCGATCCGTCATGCTAGGCCGAGCCGTCGCGCCCGCGGCCCGCCGCGGAGGAACCTCGCCGCGACGGGAGGGTGAGGAGAGGGACATGCGCGCGCTCGAGGGCTCGTGGGCGACGGCCGCCCGCATCCTGTATCTCGTGGCCATGGCCGTGTTCGTGGTCACGATCGCGATCGGCATCCTGAACGGGCTCGACGTCGTCGAGTTCGATCGCAACCAGCTGCTGACGCACGTCCACTCGGGCACGGTCGGCTGGCTGACGCTCAGCCTCGTGGCGACCTCGATGGTGTACTTCCGTCGCGGCGAGGTCCGCCTCGCCGCCGCGCTCGGCTTCATGGTCCCGCTGTACGTGGCCGCGTTCTACACGGGCAGCTTCGCGCTCCGGGCGATCAGCGGCACGATCCTCCTCGCGATCGTGGCCTGGGTGGTCGTCTGGGCGTGGCAGACGTACCTCGCGAGCAATCGCGCGCTGCCCGGGCTCGGCCTCGCGCTCGCGCTGACGACGTTCGGCTACGGCGCGGTCGTCGGGGTGCTGCTCCAGATCGGGTTCGCCACGGGCGCGACGATCGTGCCCGGTGACGGAATCGGCGCGCACGCGGGCGCGATGACGTTCGGGTACCTCGTCCTCGGCGCGATGTCGATCGTCGAGTGGC